>CADEGS010000031.1 GCA_902826945.1 uncultured bacterium
CAGCGCCAGCTCGCTCGCGACCACGCCCGAGCCCCCGTAGGTCGGGTGGCAGAGGATCCCGATCGAAAGCGTCATCGCCTCAGCGCGGCTCGGCCCGCGCCCCGGCGCGCCGGAGCGGGTCCTCGGTCGCCGCGCCCTCGCGCTCGGGCGCCGGAGCCGCCCGCGGCTGCGGCACGACCGTGCCGTTCTCGGCCGCCGGACGCGCGGGCTCCTGCTCCAGCACCTCCTGTGCCAGGGCGCGGTAGTCGCGCGCGCCGTTCGAGTCGGGCGCGTACTGCAGGATCGTCTGGCCGAAGCTCGGCGCCTCCGCCAGCTTCACGTTCATCCCGATCGCGGTGCGGAACACCTGCTCGGGGAAGTGGCGGCGCAGCTCGGAGAGCACCTCGCGCGCGAGCTTCAGGCGCACGTCGTACAGGCACGGCACGATGCCGGTCACGCGCAGGCCGCGGTGCAGCCGGCGCTGGACGAGCTCGACCAGCCCCAGGAGCTTGCTCATGCCCTGCAGCGCGAAGAACTCGGTCTGCACGGCGAGGAAGATCTCGCTGGCGGCCGTGAGCGCGTTGATCGAGAGCAGCCCGAGGCTCGGCGGGCAGTCGAAGATCACGTAGTCCGCCGGCTCGGCCTCGGGGCCGCGCCAGGCCTGACGCCACTCGTCCATCGCGTCGCGCAGGAGCGTCTCGCGCCCGAGCGCCGTCGCGAGCTCGAGCTCGGCCCCCGACAGGTCGATCGTGGTCGGCAAGAGCGACAGCCGCTCGCTGCCGGCCGGCGAGATCGCGTCCGCGAAGCGGTCGCGGCCGGTCAGGACGCCGTAGCTCGTGGGCTCCTCGGCGGAGGGCTCGCGGCCCAGGTGCAGGGTCAGGTTCGCCTGGGGGTCGAGGTCCACCAGGAGCACGCGCCGCCCCGCCTCGGCCAGGGCGGCACCCAGGTTGACCGCCGTGGTGGTCTTGCCGACCCCGCCCTTCTGGTTGATCAGCGCGATGCAGCGCATGGAAGCGGGGGGATTGTAGCGCGCTCCGCGACGCGCTCCGCGGGGCTCCGTGCGAGCGGCCCCGCTCTCCACCGGAACGGGCGCTTCTCCACCGGTTTTCCACCGGCGCCGGTGGAAAACCTCAGGAGAAGGAGAGCGGATCGCGCACCGGCAGCGGCCCTGCGTGCAGGAGCGGCTCGCCGTAGCGCCGCCCGATGCGCTCGCCCCAGTAGCGGGCGCGGATCGAGGCGCGCTCGAGCACGTCGGAGCCGAAGAGCAGGTGCTCGCCACGGTCCCCCGCGTGCGCGGGCGCGATCTGGGAGCCGTAGCAGCGGATCAGCTCGACCTTGCGCTCCCAGACCTCGCCGACGTCCACCACCAGCGTCGGCTCGAAGGGCACGTGCCCCATGTAATGGAAGAGGCGCGGCGGGCGGCGCGCCGGCGCGCCCCCCTGCTCCTCGGCCAGGCGCTTCAGGCCCGAGAGGTACCAGGCCTCGCGAGCGAGTTTTCCACAGGCCGCGTGGTCGGGGTGCAAGTCTTCCACATGGTGGGCGAAAACCGCGTCGGGCGCCGTCTCGCGCAGGAGCGCGGCCAGCCGCTCGCGCGCCTCGACGCTCGCCTGCACGCGCCCGTCGGGGAGGCCCAGGTTCTCGCGCAGGGAGAGCCCCAGGATCGCGCTCGCCGCCGCGGTCTCGCGGTCGCGGTCCTGGGCCGTGCCGCGCGTGCCCATCTCGCCGCGCGTCAGGTCGCACACCCCCACGCGCAGGCCGCGCGCGGCCAGGAGCAGGAGCGTCCCGCCGAGCGAGATCTCCGCGTCGTCGGGGTGGGCGGCGATGGCCAGGGCGTCGAGCTTCATCGAGGGCGCTCCGCGGGGCCGGCGCCCTCCGCGGGCTCCAGGCGCACGAGCAGGTGCTCGGTCGGGAAGGGCTCGAGCTCCTCGAGCAGGGTCCCGAGCCAGTCGGTCCCGTGGCGGGCGGCGAGCTCGAAGAGGCCGCGCACCCGCTCCTGCGGCTCCTCGCGCGGGACGAGCGCGCTCGCGACCCGGCGCGCGTGCCGCCGGCCGCGACCCTGCGAGTTCGCGTGCACGCGCTCGACCTTGCCCGCGAGCTTGTCGAGCACGCCCGCGATCTCGCGCGTGGCGCGGCGGAGCTGGTTCACGAGGCCCGGGTCGAGCGCGGCCAGCGGCTGCTCGAGCGCGGCCAGGCCCTCGCGCGCGCGCGCGCCGATCTCGGCCAGGCCTCCGGCCACGGGCGAGGGCTCGCCCTCCCCCTCCTCCTCGGGCACCGCGCGCGCGGCCAGCACGTCCGCGGCGGTCGTCCCGAGCGTCGCGAGCGACTCGGCCACCGCCGGCTCGAGCACCGTCGCGGAGAGCCGCGGCACGAAGGGCGTGGGCGGCGCGCCGGCCGCCTCGCGCAGCGGCGGCAGCTCGGCGTGGTAGGCGAGCTCGCCCCAGCCGCCGACGTAGGCCGCCACCGGCAGCGCCAGGTCCTGCGCGATCGGGCGCAGGAGCGCGCCGGGCGACCACTCGAGCGGGCTCTGCACGATCTCGGCCGCCAGCTCGGCGCCGGTGCGCGAGCCGGGCTCGCCGTCGTAGCGGAAGCCCTGCTCGACGGCCCGCAGCGCGCGCCGGCCGCCCTCCTCGTGGTGGTAGACGAGCGCCGCGGCGCTCGGGTCGATGCCGGGCACGTGGCCCGCGCGCTCGAGCGCCGCCGCGCCGCGCGCGAGCGCACCTCCCGGGTCGAGCACGACCAGCCGCGCCAGCGCGCGGCTGAGCGCGGTGCGGATCCAGGCCGGCTCGACCACGAGCAGGCCGTGCGCGCCGAACAGCTCGAGCAAGAGGCGCGTGAAGGCGGTCGCGAAGGTCTCGCCCGAGCGGGGCACGAAGCGCGCCAGCGCCTCCTCCGCGTGCGGCTCGGCGGCCACGAGCTGGCGCAGGAGCTCGCGCACCGCGCCCAGGCGGTGGCGCTCGTCGTCGAGCACGATCTCGCCCAGCGGCGCGCGGCCCGAGTCGAGGTTGGCGAGCGTCACGCGCTGCAGGTCGAGGTGCGGGTTCTGCACCCAGGCGTGGTGCACCTCGGCCACGTCGTGGTCGTCGGCGTGGTTCCAGAAGCCCGCCACGACGGGCACGCCCCAGGCGGCGCTCGCCGCGCGCGCCAGGCGCAGCGCGTGCAGGGCCTTCCAGGCGTTGTAGAGCGGCGCGCCGAGCAGGCCCGGCTGCTGGCCGGCGAGCACGAGGCACGCGCCCGGCCGGCGCAGCGCGCGCGCGGCGTCGAGCACCGCGACGTGCGGCTCGTACGCCGCCAGATGCGCCACGAGCAGGTCGGAGAGCTCGGCGCGCTCGTCGGCGTCGAAGCGGTCCTCCGGACGCGGCAGCTCCGCGATCGACGACGGCACGCACAGGCCCGGCGCGGCGCGCGGCCGCGGGCGATCGGCCAGCACGGCGCGCGCCAGCGGCGAGAGGCCGAGGACGTCGGCGCGCAGGTGCTCGAGCGCGACCTTCATCCGCGCGCGCGCCCCGCCAGGGCCTGGCGCAGCTCGTCGGTCATCGCGGCCAGCGCGCGCGCGGCCGCGTCGTCCCAGGCGCGCCCCGCGTGCGCCGGCTCGCGCCAGGCGAAGGCGATCGCGCGCGAGGAGCTGACCAGGGCGCCGCGGAACGGGTGGCGCGCGTCGGGGAAGGCGTCGAGCACGTCCGCCGCGCCCGCGCCCTGCGCGCCGTAGCCGGGCAGGAGCAGCGGCGCGTGCGGCAGGAGCGCGCGCAGGCGCGCGAGCTCCGCGCGCTTCGTCGCGCCGACGACCGCGCCGATCGGCGCGTAGCCCGACGGGCCGGCGCGCGGGGCGCCGAGGCGCTCGAGCTCGGCCGCGACGCGCTCGCACAGGGGCGGAGCCCCGTGGAGCTGGAGCGCGTCGCTGCCCGGGTTCGAGGTGCGCACGAGCGCGAAGATCCCGCCCTGCGCGCGGTCGCAGGCCGCGACGAAGGGCTCGAGCGTGTCGGCGCCGAGCCAGGGCTGCACGGTGATCGCGTCGCAGCGCGGCTCCTCCTCGAGGTGCGCGCGCGCGTAGGCGGCGGCGGTGCTCGCGATGTCGCCGCGCTTGACGTCGCCGATCACGAGCAGCCCCGCGGCGCGCGCGTGCGCGACGACCTCCTCCCAGGCGCGCGCGCCGTCGGCGCCGAGCAGCTCGAAGAAGGCCGACTGCGGCTTCACCGCCGCCACGCGGCCCGCCGCGAGGTCGACCAGCCGGCGGCAGAAGGACGAGATCGCGCGCGCGCGCTCGGCGCGCGGCGCGCGCGGGTCGCGCGCGAGCGCGAAGGGCTCCGGCAGGAGGTCGGGGTGCGGATCGAGCCCGAGCAGGCACGGGCTCTCGACCGCGCGCACCGCGGCGTCGAGGCGCTCGGCGAAGCTCACGCTTCCTCCCGCGGCGCAGGGTCCTGGGCGCGCGCGGAGGCGATGACCTCGAGCGGATGCTCGCGGATCTTCTCGCGCGGCGGGATCAGGACGCCGCCCGACATCGTGATGCGCAGCGCCTCGTCCACGCTGATCGGCAGCGGGATCACGCTGCGGGCGGGCAAGAACGTCGTGTACCCGGTCATCGGCATCGGGGAGCTCGGCACGAACACCGTCACCAGCGTCTCGCCGGTCGCCTCCGACAGGCTCTTCAGCGCGCTGCTCGTCACGAAGCCGATCGACCAGATGCCCGGGCTCGGGTAGGGCACGCACACGACGGTGTCGAACTCGAGCTGCTTCTCGGCGAAGAAGAACTCGACGAGCTGCTTGCTGTAGGGGTAGACGGCGTTGACGACCGGGATCTTGTGCAGCGCGCGGTCCATGCGCGTCACGAGCTGCCGGCCGACGAAGCCGCCCATCGTGTAGCCCAGCCACAGGACGAGCAGGAACGACAGCACGACGCCGAGGTAGGGCGGCACGACGCGCTGCACGTCGCTCTTCAGGCGATCCTCGTTGACGCCGAGCTCGTCGAGGTCGTGGAAGAACGAGGCGTTCTCCGCGCGGTGCGTGGCGAGCTCGGCCGCGAACTCGGCGCCGCTGTAGCCGCTCGAGGCGTACTTCTCGAAGCGCGCGGGCAGGCGCTTGGGGTCGAGGTAGCGCTCGTCGTAGGGGTCGATCCCGAGGCGGCCCAGGAGCTTCCAGCCCAGGTCGTTCCCCTCCAGCGACCAGTAGATGAAGCTGTTGATGGGGCCCGTGATGTAGCGGTCCACCATCTGGAACAGCAGGCCGAAGATGACGATCGTGACGATCGCCGGGGCGAGCACGATCAGCCCGCGCGCGAAGAAGCGGGTCAGGCCGGAGCGCTTCGACTTGGAGGCGTTCTCCTCCGGGCGTGCGCGCTGTCCCTGCATGGCGTATCCGTCCCGCGCCGAGGCCCTCCGGCCGACGCCGGAAACGGGCCGCGGAGTTTAGCCGCGCGGCGCTGCCGGACCGTCCGGATTCGAAGCGGCGAGCGCCGGCGCGCGCGTGGGCGGCGCGAGCGCGAGGAAGCGCCGGGCGATCGCGTCCGCGACCGCCAGCGCGCGCGGCGCCAGGCGCCAGGCGCCCGAGCGCTCCTCGAGCCAGCCCTCGTGGCCGAGCGCGCGCGCCAGCGCGAGCGCCGGGTCGCCCTCCTCCCCCACCTCCAGTCCCGCCCGCGCGCGCGCCTCCGCCGGCGGGACGCCCTCGCGCAGGCGCAGCCCGAGCCACCAGGTCTCCCCGAGCGCCTGGAGCGGCGCGAGCGTCTCCTCCCAGGCCAGCGCGCGGCCCGTGGCGGCGACCGCGCGCTGCCACAGGGCGAGCGAGCGCGGGTTGCCGAAGCGCGTGGCGCCGAGCTTGCTCGCCGCCGAGGGTCCCAGCCCGACGTAGGGCCCGTTGCGCCAGTAGTTGACGTTGTGGGCACATTGCTCCCCCTTCAGGGAGAAGTTGGAGATCTCGTACGGCTCGTAGCCGGCCGCCTCCAGGCGCGCGCGCACGGCCTCGAAGAAGGCCAGCTCGAGCCCCTCGTCGAGCCGCTCCAGGCGGCCTTCTTCCAGCCAGCGGGTGAAGCTCGTGCCCTCCTCGAAGGCCAGCGAATAGGCGCTGACGTGCTCCGGCGCGAGGCCCAGGACGCGCTCCAGGTCGCCCTCGAAGCGCTCCAGGCGCTGGCCCGGCACCGCGTAGATCAGGTCCACGCTGACGCGCTCGAAGCCTGCCGCGCGCGCGGCGTCGTAGGCGCGGAAGGCCTGCTCCACGCCGTGCGCCCGGCCGAAGAGCGTCAGGATCTCCGGCTCGAGGCTCTGGAACCCGATCGAGAGCCGGTCCGCCCCGAGCTCCCGCAGGAGCCGCGCCTTGGCCGGGGTCAGGCTCTCGGGGTTGCACTCGACGGTCACCTCCCCGGCGCTCGCGCGGAAGCCGGTGCGCGCCTCGAGCCCCTCGAAGACGCGCACGAGCTCCGCCTCCGAGAGGTAGGACGGCGTCCCCCCGCCGAAGAACACCGTCCGCGGCGCCCGCGGCGCGCGCGCGTCGGCCTCCGCCAGGAGCGCCCCCACGAAGCCGCTCGTGTCCTGCCCGTCGGCGACGACCGAGTAGAAGTCGCAATACGTGCACTTCACCACGCAGAAGGGCAGGTGCACGTAGAGCGGCGTCCCCGGCGGCGCCGCCAGGGTCAGGGCACGGGCGGACTCCACGCGGCCATTCTCCGCGCCCGCGCCCCCCCCGTCGACCGCCTCAGGGCGCGAGCGTGAGCGCCAGGCCGACGCTCGCGCGCAGCGCCGGGCGCGCGGCGCTCTCGCCCGGCCCGAGGAACCAGGCTTGCGCGAAGAGCCTTGCACCCGCGAGCGACGGCTCGGGCGGCAGCGTGACGTCGATCCAGTGCTCGCGCTCGTGCGCGCCCGCGGGCGTGGCGGCGACCGGCGCCGCGGCGAGGGCGGAGAGATCGACGAGGCGCTCGCGCACGAGCGCGCGCTCGGCGTCGAGCACGAGCGTGCCGCACGGGAAGGCGGGATCGGGCGCGCTCGCGAGCAGGAGCCACGCGCGCTCGCCGGCGGCGAGCGGCGGCACGGCGAAGCAGAGGCGCGTGCGCTCGCCGCGCTGCGCGGCGACCAGGCGCAGGCTCGCGGGCTCGTTCCAGCCGCAGCCGTACGGCTCGGCGCCGGCGAGCGGCGCCAGGCCGGCCGGCGCGCGCCCCGGCGCCTGCGCGACGTGGTGCGGCGCGGGCACGACGCGCAGCACGAGCCCGTTGAGCCGGCCGACGTAGAGCTCGCCCGACTCGTCGTCGCCGAGCGTGATGTCCTCGGAATGTCCGAGGTGGATCGAGCCCGGCGCCTGCGGCAGGAGCCGGATCGCTCCGCTCGTCGTGTCGACGCTCAAGAGCTCGCCGGCGACGTGATCGAACGCGACGTACTGGCCGCGCAGCCAGGGCATGCGCGCGCCGCGATAGACGGTGCCGCCGATGATCGAGCCGAAGGCGACCGTCGTGTGCGCGTGGTCGTACTCGGCGAAGGGATCGGAGAGCGCGGGGTCGGGGCTCGGGTCCACGCTCGCCTCGTGCGTGTCGGGGTCGTAGAGGAAGCTGCCTTCCTTGAGCCCCCAGCCGTAGTTCGCGCCGCGCTCGAGCAGGATCACCTCCTCGATCGTCGCGTCGCCGTTGTCGGCGGCCCACACGCGGCCGGTGGCCCGGTCGGTGCCCAGGCGCCAGGGGTTGCGCAGGCCCCAGGCGAACATCTCGGGCACGTTGCCGTTCGCGCCGTCGGCGAAGGGGTTGTCGGGCGGGATCGCGTAGCGCCCGTTGGGGCCGATCGCGTCCACGTCGATGCGCAGCACGCAGCCGAAGGCGCTCGTCGTGTCCTGGCCGTTCTCGAGGTAGCGCGTGGGCGTGCCGTCGCCGGTCAGCCCGCCGTCGCCGATCGCGACGTAGAGGAAGCCGTCGCCGCCGAAGGCGAGGTCGTTCATCGGGTGCACGCCCGTGGGACGGCGGATGCGCAGCAGCTCGCGCTTGCTCGCGAGGTCGGCCTGGTTCGCGTCGCCGGCGCTGACCGCGTACTCGTAGAGCACGCTGTCCATGGCGCCCGCGGTCTCGTCCTGCGGCGAGCCGTAGTGCGGCGCGTGCCCGTTCGGGAGCGCCTCGCCGGTGATGACGAAGAGCCGCCCGTTCGACGCGTAGGCCGGGTGGAACTCGAGCGCGGACATGCCGCTCGTCGGCGGCCAGGCCGGATCGGAGAGGAACGGCGTGGCGAGCGGCGGCACGCCGTCCTGCAGCGAGATGCGGATCGTCCCCGAGGGCGACACGAGGAACAGGCGCCCCGAGCCGTCGCGGGCGCTCGTGATGTCGATCACGGCGTCGGGCGCGATCGTGACGAGCTCGAGCGCGACGCGCGCGATCGAGGGCGGCGGGTCGGGCAGGAGGTCGTTGCCGCTGCCGACGGTCTGTGCGGCGGCGGCCGAGGCGAGGACGAGAGCCAGGACCGGGGCGGGGTGAGCGGCGGGGGACATCGCGACCTCCTTCTGGTCACGACGAGCCTAGCCGGGACCGCGAAGAAGGGGTGGGGATCGCGGGGGATGTGGGGCCGCTCCCTGGGGGCGGGAGAACGCGGTTACGCGGTAGAGCGCCTCACGCCCCTACCAGGCGAGGTCCCGAAGCCATGGTTCCGCCGCGTGCTTCCGTCGCTGCGCGACGAACCGGGTCGCGCCCGACGGCGCGACGAGGCCAGCGGCGCCGCGGCGCTGGCGCGCCGGCCGCGGCCATGCGGCCGCGGGGCGGAGCTCCCGGAGCGCGCTCCGGGGGCTCAGCCGTCCATCACGCGCGACAGCTTCGCCAGCGTCTCGCGCTCGATCTGGCGCACGCGCTCGCGCGTCAGGCCGACGACCTTCCCGATCTCCTTGAGCGTCATCGGCTCCTGGCCCTCGTCGAGGCCGTAGCGCAGGCGCAGGATGGTCGCCTCGCGCTCGTCGATCGACTCGAGCACGTCCTTCATCTTGGTCAGGAGGTCGGCCTTCTGGATCTCCTCGTCGGGCGAGCCGGCGCGCTCGTCCTCGACGGTGTCCTGGGTGCCGGTCAGGGCGTCGAGCGAGATCTGCGCGGCGGACGAGCTGGTCTGGATCGTCTGCTTGAAGAGCTTCCAGCTCTCGCGCGGGATGCCGAGCTCGTGCGCGATCTCCTCGACCTGCGGCGCGCGTCCGAGGCGGAAGGAGAGCTCGCCGGCGACGACGCGCCACTTCGAGATCAGCTCCGCCATGTAGCCCGGGACGCGCACGGACTGCACCGTGTTCGTCAGCGCGCGCCGGATCGCCTGCTTGATCCACCACGATCCGTAGGTGGAGAAGCGGCAGCCGGCCTCGGGATCGTATTTCTCGGCGGCCTTGAGCAGACCGATGTTGCCCTCGGCGATCAGGTCGGAGAGCGTCAGCCCGCGCTCGCCGTAGATCTTCGCGATCGAGACGACGAGGCGCAGGTTCGCGCGCACCAGGTGCTCGCGGGCGGCGAGGTCCCCGCTTTGCACGCGCCGTCCGAGCTGCCGCTCTTCCTCGGCGTTGAGCAGGGGAACCTCGTTGATCTCCCGGAGGTAGGTTTCCAGGCAGCGGTCGGCGGTAATGGGAAGCCTCCCGGGGATGAAGCGGAGCCTCGGTGCGGACGCAGGGTGTCGCCGTGCGGGGGGGTGCACGGCCCGTGGCCTCCCGCATCGGATCTCCCGGGAGGCGGTCTTGAGATCGATCGAGACCCGGGCCGAAGAGCGCGTGATCGCGGGCCGAACGGCTGACCGGGGAAGGCCTCTGATAGAATCCCGATCCGGGCCCGGGAGACCCGAGCCATGACGGCAGAGATTTCCTTCGAGCAGCTGGTGGAGGAGCGGCAGTTCGCGGGCCTGCTCCAGACGCACGCGGAGCCGTTCTTCCGCCTGGCGAACACCCTGCTGCTCGGCCATGGCCAGGGCTGGAACAAGAAGCACTTCTTCCAGCTCATCAACGAGGCGGACGCGCTCGAGTCGTTCCTCGACGACTTCGGCGCGCGCTTCAACCGCACGTACGCCTTCTTCACCGAGCTCGTGGCCTCGGTGCGCGGCTTCGCCCTGGCCGGCTACAGCGTGACCCACCTCGAGGGTCGCCTCCCCGCCTACGGGCGCAACCACTGGACCGCGGAGGAGTACGAGAGCGCCGTCTCGTCCCTGCGGCACACCGACGCCTTCCTGGTCTCCTCCACGGTGCGCATGCTCGACGAGATCCGCGCCGAGGCCCAGCGCCTGGGGGTCGAGATCACGCCCGAAGCCTTCCAGGAGACGAGCTTCCTGCCCGTGGTCGCCCGCCGCCGCCTGCCCCGCAACCTGGGCGAGGCGGTCCTGGTGGACGAGGAGCAGCGCATCGCCGAGGTGGCGACGAAGTACCTGCGCGCCTGCGAGATGCTCTCCGAGATCGGGATCCGGCGCATCGAGGACCCCGACGAGCGGCGCGTCTTCTTCGCCCGCTACTGCACGGAGGAGCGTGCGCGCACGATCGAGGCGACGATCCACAACCTCCAGTCCACCTACGACACGCACGTCCAGAACACCGTCTTCGAGCGCGAGGACGAGCGGCTGCCGCTCCTGCGCGCGCACGTCTCCGCCGCGCTGCACCTCTCCGAGGCGATCACGCACCTCACCCACTTCGTCGAGCGCCACGAGGACGAGGTCCGCAGCGAGGAGGCGAAGAGCCGCATCAGCGGGCTCGTCCCGGCGGCCGTGGTCCAGGAGATCGTCGTGAACGAGCTCCTGGCCTGGGTCGGCCGGCACATGGAGAGCGGCTGCGCGATCGCGACGGAGCTCCTGCCTTCGTACACGAACCTGCAGGAGCTGGCGGTGTCGCTCGGCGACGGGCTCACGCTGCACGCCCGCCCGGCGGCGATGATCGTCAAGGTGGTGAACCACTACGGCACGCCGGTCGAGATGGAGGTCGCGGGCAAGCGCTGCAACGCGGCCTCGATCCTCGAGATCCTCGTGCTCGTCGGATCGAATCCGCGCGAGCGCCAGCTCGTCTTCCACGGCGACGAGCGACCGCTGCGCGACATCCGCCTGCTGGTCGAGCACGACCTGGGCGAGCGCGGCACCGCGGTCTTCCCCGAGGAGCTGCACTACCTGCGCGGCTGAGCGTCGCGACGGCGCGCTCCTCGGCCGCCGCTCGGCGCTACACGCCCAGGCGCAGGCGCTCGGCGAGCACCCGCGGCAGGCCCGCGTCCAGGATGCGCTGGACCTCGGTCTCGATGTCGTAGGCGGCGCGATGGATGCGCAGGGCGCGCGCGGCGGAGTCGTAGGTGGCGAAGGCGGTGCGCGGGTCCTCGTCGCGCGGCTGCCCGACGCTGCCGACGTTGACGAGCGTGCGCTCGGCCTGCGAGAGGTCCACGGAGTCGTCGGTCGTGTAGCCCGTCTGGCCGGAGGCGGTGCGCAGCACGCTCAGCGGGATGTGGCTGTGGCCGACGAAGCACACCGCGCGCGACATGATCTCGAGCGAGGGCAGCGCGTCGTGCAGGTCGAGGGCGTAGTGGAACTCCTCGGGCTCGTGCAGCGTGCCGTGCGCGACCTGGCAGTGCTCGAGGTCGAGCGTGTAGGGCAGCTCGGCGAGCCAGGCGAGCTCGTCGCGCGACAGCCGCTCGCGCGTCCACAGCACCGCCGCGCGCGCGAACGGGTTGAAGTAGCGGTCGTCGAGCCGGCCCGTGCAGGCCGCGTCGTGGTTCCCGAGGACGACCGAGACCCCGCGCGCGCGCAGCAGCGCGATGCACTCCTTGGGAGCCGCTCCGTAGCCGACGACGTCGCCGACGCTGACGATCCGCTCGCAGCCGTGGCGGTCGAGCGAGGCCAGGGCCGTGGTCAGCGCGCTCAGGTTGGCGTGGATGTCGCCCAGGATGCCGTATTTCATCGTGCGGCCTCGGTCGAGGGCGCGCGGGCGGCCCGCAGCATCCAGGAGGCGGCGAGCGCCGCGACGACCGTGGCGACGCTCGCGACGGCGTCGCGGAGGCCGGCGTCAGGGCGGACGAGGTGCATGGGGTGAGAGGCGGGGTCGAGGACCGCGAGCCAGGGACCGCCGTCCTTTTCGGCCGCGAGCGCCGCCCCGGCCCAGACGGACAAGGCGAACACCGTGGCGCCCGCGGCCGGCGGCAAGGCCAGGAGGAAGAGAATCGATCCCAACGCGGCGAGGTGCAATGCCTGAAGGCCAACGCCGATCACGAGCCCAGCCGAGACCAGCCCGGAGGGGAACGCGAAGAGCAGAGCGCCGCCCAGGAGAGCGGCGCCGGAGGCGAGAGCCACGAGGGTCGCCGCCAGCCATTCCGCCCGCCAACGGTCGTCGGCATGCGCCAGGGCAAGGAAGACGCATTCTGATCTTGCGATCGCGTGGAGGGCCAGGGCCCCGACCAAGGTGGCCGGAAAGCTCCAGCGGGCGAGCCAGGCCAGGACCTCTGGGGTCCCTCGCTCCCCGTGTCCAGCAGCGAGGGACGGCGAGAGCTGGGGAAGGACTGCTCCCGCCACGAAGCAGGCCAGGAGAAGGGTCAGCGACGCGGGGTGACGCAAGGCCCGTAGGGCTAGCCAGCGGGCCAGGTGGAGGGCAGACACGCCCCGGCACTTGTAGGGGGCCCGGGGGGGGTTGTCCACAAGGTATCCACCGACGTCGCTCCCCCGCTGAGGCGGCCTCCCAGCCCCTTTCCGCGGGCTTCCTGCCTCGCTCCGGGTCGGCGGCACGGGAATGTTCCACCGCCCCTCGAAACCAGCAGGACCCTCCTCTAGTCTGTGCCCTGACACCCCTGCGAGGTCCTCTGATGGAACGTCGTCTCGGCCGTGGACTCGGCTCCCTGCTGGGTTCTCCTTCCGCCACGCCCGCCCCCGAAGCCACCGATGTGGTGCCCGTCGATCTGGTTCGGCCGAATCGCTACCAACCCAGGACGGTCTTCGATCCCGAGGGCCTGAAGGAGCTCCAGGCGAGCCTCGAGCGCAACGGTCTGCTGCAGCCCATCGTGGTGCGGCCGCTCGAGCGGGGGTACGAGCTGATCTCGGGGGAACGGCGGCTGCGAGCAGCGAAGGCGGCTGGCTGGAAGACCATTCCCGCGGTCGTTCGCCAGGATGTCACGGATGTCCAGCTTCTCGAGCTGGCCCTGGTCGAGAACATCCAGCGCCGTGACCTCGATCCGATCGAGCGGGCTCGCAGCTTCCTGCGCATGGTCGAGGAGCTCGGCCTGACCCAGGAGGCGATCGCGGAGCGTGTCAGCCTCCAGCGGTCCACCGTCACGAACCACCTTCGCCTCCTCGAGCTCCCCGAGCCCGTTCAGGACGCGGTGAGCAAGGGGCTGATCACGATGGGGCACGCGCGCGCCCTGCTTGGCCTCAAGAGCGCCAAGAACCAGCTGTCGCTCCTCCAGGAGATCGTCCGGCGCGACCTTTCCGTCCGCGATGTGGAAAGTCGCGTGCGTGCCGCTCGGGACGCTGGCTCCGACCGCCTGTCCCCTTCCCGGCCCCCGTGGATTGCCCCACTCGAGGCGCGCTTGCGTGATGCCCTGGGAACGAAGGCGATCCTTGAGGGGTCTGCCGAGCGCGGCCGAATCGTCCTCGAGTTCTACTCCAGGCAGGATCTGGAGCGGCTCCTCGAGCAGCTCGCTCCGCGGCGCACGGTCTAGGCCTCGGCATGTTCCACGTGGAACATCCGGCGAGCGACCCTCGCCGTTCCACGTGGAACCCTTGAAAGCCGGCTAGAGAACCTCGGCCTTCTGGATGACGACCGGGTCGTTCGGCCTTTCGCCCGTCGCGGCAGCGGAGCCGATGGCATCCACGACAGCCTGCCCCTCGACGACCATGCCGAAGACGGTGTCCCCGCCGTCACGAGCATGCGTCTGACTGTTCGAGAGTGCGATGGCGAACAAGGCGTCGGCGGAATCCTGGTCCTGACCCACCCGGATCGAGCTCACGGCATAAGGGAAGTGCTTGAGCGCCGAGGGTTCGAGCGGGGTCTTGTCCCCCGAGCCACCCTTGCCCCAGTTCTCCGGTGTCTCGAGGTCGCGACTGTTCGGATCGCCTCCCTCAACGAAGCCCTGGGCGATGCGATGGAAGCGCGTCCCGTCATACTCCCCGGCCCGGCAGTGGGCGAGGAAGCGCTCAACGTGCGCCGGAGCCAGATCGGCGTACAGCCCCAGGACGATCTCCCCGGCGCTCGTCACGAGCCGGACGCGGGGCGCGTCCTCCGCCAGGGCAGGGTTTTCTCGAAGGCTCGGGTGGGCGTCCTTCCAGTCGCCCAGCCCCTGAATGCGACTTCGTAGCTGATCCGGCAGTGTTGCCGCTCCTCCCTTGTTGTCCGGCCACGGCAGGCGGACGAGCGGGTGATCGGGCCAGCCCGCCTCGAGCTCGTCCAGCGCCGCACGCGCCCCGACGAGGTCCTTCGCCTCCACCAGCGCCACGACCTGCATCGCCTTCGCGTAGGGCGCGGCAGCCTCCCCTCGCAGCTCCTCGGTGAGATCCCCCAGCACCGGAGCCGTCGCCGCGCTGACGGTGATGTCGTCCGGGCCGACCACGGCGTCCAGCTTGGCCCACCCGCCGAGCGCGTTCTTGTGGCTGGCCTCGCGGCGCTGCTGCAGCAGGAGGATCAGCGCGGCGATGCCCAGGAAGACGAGGAGCCCGGTCTTCCAGTGCCGGGACACGAACGTGTTGAACTCCGTGTCCTGCTGGGTCGAGGCGATCGTGACGGAGGTCGCCGCCTTGTGCTTGGCTGCCATGAGGAGGTCAAAGGGGGTCTAAAGGACCGTCGAAGTGGCGGTTGGGGAGTTCCTGCCCCGCGGGCGGACCGAGGCCGGGCAGCGCTGCGCAGGGCGCGGGCGATCCGGCTCCCCTTCAGGAACCGCTCGCGCCGCGCCGGCGAGCCCTCGGAGCGAAGGGCCCCAAGGCTTAATATCCCCCCCCGAAACGCGCAAGCCTTCCCAGGCCCCGGCGCTCGTCGGGGCGACCCGCCCCAGCGTCCGGTGCGTGAGGACGCGAGCGCAACGCCGCTCGCCGATCCGCCAACCCCCGCGGCCCTGCGCCGCACCCCCGCTTCCATGAACCTCTCGCTTCTGCTCGGCCTCGTCCCCCTCCTGGCCCCCGCGGCCGACCAAGCCGCGCTCCACCCGCGCGACGCCGTGGTCTTCTTCGCCATGCCCGACGTCCCGGGCCTCGTCGCCGCCTACGGCCAGGCGCCGCTCGTGAAGCTCCTGAAGGACGAGCAGGTCCACCAGGCGCTCCAGCCCTTCGGCGTGGACGCGGCCAGCCTCGACGTCGAGGCCCTCCTCGGCAGCGCGATCGCGGGCGTGACCGGCGGCGCGGAGAACACGGACCTGATCCGCGGCGTCCAGTCGCTCTCCTTCTCGGCCTCGTTCACGGGGAAGCCGGGCCCGGACACGGCCGGCTTCGAGCTCGTGCTCGACTACGTCTCGGCGGACACCGCGAAGAAGGCCGAGGGGCTGCTGCGCCAGCGCTTCGGCGGCGAGGGCGGAGCGCTGCAGCTCCCCTTCGACGACGGCGCGATCCCCGGCTGGACCTCCGTCGAGGGCGCGCGCCTGTGGCTCGGCGGGGGGACCTGCACGAGCGACGCGACGATGGCGCGCGCGAAGGCGGCGGACAAGGGCCTCGACGGCGATGCGCTCTACCAGAGCGTCCGCGCCGGCCTGCCCGCCGCGGCCGGGACCACGATCGCCGTCGGCTTCCTGCGCTCCTCGCCCTGGAAGATGGCGCAGGAGCAGGCAGGCGAGGACGTGGCGGCGATGGCGACCGTCGCCGGCGCCTTCGACCCGCTGCCGGGCCCGACCGCGGTGCACATGGCGCTCGTGGGCGACCGCTTCGTGACGGAGACCTTCAGCGCCACGACCGAGCCGCCGGCCGTGCTCGGCGTGCAGGCCGTGGACCCGACCTGGCTCGACCTCGTGCCCGCGGGCGTCATGTTCGCCTACGGCGGGACGCTCGACGCGAAGCGCATGGCGAACCTCGTCCACGGCGCGATGAGCGCGATGAAGGCGGACGAGCAGCACGCACGGATGGCGCAGCAGGCGCTGCCCGTCTTCGAGAAGCTCGGCCCGAACCTCGTGTTCTACTCCGACCCGATCCGCGGCCTGGGCCTGCCGGTGTACCTGTGGGCGGAGCTGAAGAGCCCCGAGGGCTTCCAGGAGGAGTTCGCGACGGCGCTGACGCAGCTCTTCTCGGCCAGGGGCGTCGAGGTCTCGACGCGCGAGTACAAGGTGAAGAGCGCGTCGGGCGAGCGCATCGGCGTGCCGATCACGACGCTGAAGCTGCCCGAGGACATGATGCAGGGCCCGATGAACGTCTCGCCGTCGTTCGCGGTGCTCGGCGGCAAGCTCCTGGCGGCGCCGAGCTCGACGCAGGTCAAGCGCGAGATCAAGCGCTTCCACGGCGGCGAGCCCGAGGAGGGCGAGCCCGCGGCGGGCGTGAGCCCGTTCCGCGCGGCCGGCATGGCGCCGCCGAAGGACGCGCGCTCGGTCGCGCTGATGGACTGGGGCGCGCTGTTCGACGGCGTGCTCTCGCTGGTCAAGACCTTCGGCGGCATGGCCGCCATGGGCGGCGGCGAGCTCCCGTTCGACCCGAGCCAGCTCCCGCCCGCCGAGACGTTCACGCGCTTCTTCCGCCCGACCCTGCACTGGTCCGTGCGCACCGACAAGGGGCTGCGGCGCCACCACGAGGCGTCGTTCGGCCCCGAGACGATGGCGGCGCTGGCCGCCGCCGGCTTCGCCGCCAAGCAGCAGTTCGAGAGCCAGATGGGCATGGGCATGGGCATGGGCGAGCCGATGATCCTCGACGACGCGAGCGGTCAGGCGGCAGAAGAGCCGCGCTGAGCACGGTCACGGCCGCGGAGCGCGAGGGGCGTGCGTCGGGCCTGCGCCGGCGCATGCGCGTCGCGCGCCGCGCGCTCGGCGGCTGGGCGCTCGAGCGCGTCGGTCCGGCCGGCGTCGCGGCGCTGGCGCGGAGCTGGCGCTTCGAGCGCCTCGGCGTCGAGCACCGCGACGCCGCGTTCGCGGCGGGCGCGTGCGTGCTCGCGCTGTGGCACGGTCGGCTCCTGCTCGCGCTCGCCGCGCACGAGAGCGGCCGCTACAGCGTGCTCGTCTCGCCGTCGGACGACGGCACGCTGGTCGCGCGGCTGCTCGAGCGGCGCGGCCAGCGCGTCGTGCGCGGCTCCACGAACAAGGCGCCCGCGCGCGCGCTGCGCGCCCTCGCCGCGGAGCTCGCGGCCGGCCGGCGCGTCGTCCTGACGCCCGACGGCCCGCGCGGCCCGCTGCACGCGGCGAACCGCGGCGCGGCGTGGCTCTCCTCGCGCTCTGGCGCGGCGATCCTGCCGCTCGGGCACGCGTGCGACCGCGCCTGGCGGCTCGCGAGCTGGGACCGCTTCACGATCCCGCGCCCCGGCGCGCGCGTCGCGCTCGTCTACGCGCCGCCGCTCCGCGTGCCCGCCGGCGCCGACGAGGCCGCGCTGGCGGCGGCCACGAGCGCGCTGCGCGAGCGGCTGCTCGACGCCGAGCGCCGCGGGCGCGCGCACCTCGGCCTCGGGGAGGAGCCGTGATCCGCGTCGGCACCGCCGGCTGGTCCTATCCCGACTGGGAGGGGATCGTCTACCCCGCGCGCAAGCCGCGCGGCTTCCACCCGCTGCGCCATCTGGCGCGCTACGTGGACTGCGTCGAGGTCAACGCCTCCTTCTACGGAGAGCTCTCCGAGGAGACGACGCGCCGCTGGGTCGCGCTGGTCGAGGAGCGCCCCGACTTCCGCTTCAGCGCCAAGCTGCACCGCGCGTTCACGCACGAGGCCTGGAGCGCGCTCGCGCCCGACCCCGCCGCGCGCGGCGGCGCGTTTCGCGCGGCGCTCGAGCCGTTGCGCGAGGCCGGGCGGCTCGCGTGCGTGCTGGCGCAGTTCCCGCTGTCGTTCTCCGCCACGCCCGCGGCGCGCGAGCGGCTGGAGCGCATCGCGGCGCTCTTCGCGGGGCTGCCGCTCGTGCTCGAGCTGCGCCACCGGAGCTGGTACGAGCCCGACGCGCTCGCGTCGCTCGCGCCGCTCGGCGTCTCGCTCGCGCGCATCGACCTTCCGGACGGTCCGAGCCATCCGCCCGCCGACGCGCCGGCGCAGGGCGCGCTCGGCTACCTGCGCCTGCACGGGCGCAACGCCGCGACCTGGTTCGCGCGCGGGGCGGGTCGCGACCAGCGCTACGATTACCTCTACGCGCCGGACGAGCTCGACGGGGTCGTGCGCCTCGCGCGCCGCCTCGCGCAAGGCCGCGACGAGACGCTCGTGATCACGAACAACCACTTCGCGGGCAAGGCCGTGGCGAACGCGCTCGAGATCTTGGCCGGCCTGGGGCGCGCGCCGCGCGCGCCGGCGGAGCTCGTCGCCGCCTACCCGCGCCTCGCGCGCGCGGTGCGCGCGGAGGGTCAGCCGCCGCTCTTCGGATGAGCGCGCCCTCCGAGCGCCCGGTCGTGCTCGCCGACGCGCGCGAGCCGGCGCGCCGCGTGCGCCTGTGGATCGACGAGCCCGCCGGCGCGGCCGGCCGGCGCTCGGCCGTGCTCGTCCTGCACGGCTTCAAGGGCTTCGCGCACTGGGGCTTCTTCCCCGAGATCGCGCGCCGGCTCGCGCGCGCGGGGCACCTGGCGGTGCGACTCGACGTGTCGGGCACCGGCGTCGGCGACGACCCGCTCGTCCTCGACGACGAGGAGGCCTTCGCGCGCAACACGGTCTCGCGCGAGATCGAGGATCTCGAGCGCGCGCGCGCCTGGGTCGCCGCGCGCCCCGACGTGGACCCCGAGCGCGTCGGCTTCCTCGGCCACAGCATGGGCGGCGGCGTGGGGCTCCTGCACGCCGCGCAGCACGGCGGCTGGCGCGCGCTCGTCGGGTGGGCGGCGGTGGCGAGCTTCCTGCGCCTCGCGCCCGAAGCGATCGCGCGCTGGAGGTCCGAGGGCGTGGCGCGCTTCCCGAACGCGCGCACGGGGCAGGAGCACCGCGTGTACGCGAGCTGGGTCGAGGACCTCGAGCGCGGCGGCGCGCGCCTGGACGTGCCGCGCGCGTGCCGCTCCGTGCGGGCGCCGACCCTGCTCGTCCACGGCGCGCGCGACGAGACGGTGCCGCTGGCCGAGGGACAGGCGCTCGCCGCGGCGTTGCCCGCGGCCGTGGGTCGGCTCGTCGTGCTGCCCGAGGGCGGCCACACGTTCGGAGCGACGCATCCGCTCGGCGCGACGAGCGAGGCGCTCGAGCGGCTCTTCGAGCCGACGCTCGAGCACTTCGCGCGCCACCTGGCGTACGGGTAGGCGCGCCGCGCCTTCGAGGCGTCCCGCCGCGCGTTTGTAGGCCCTGCCCGAGCGCCTGCCGGGGAGTACCGGGTGGAGCGCACCCGGGCGCGGCGCTAGCTTTTGCGCACCTCCGGTCCCAGGAGTCCCTTCCGGACACCGACCCGTCCCGGAACCGTGCACGCCGTGCAGCCCTCCGCCGTCCTGACGTTCGCGACGCTGAGCGTCGTCTCGCTCCTCGCGATCTACGGCGTGCACCGCCTGTGGATGATCGGCCGCTTCCGCTGGCGGCGGCAGGCCGACGCCGGGCCGGGGGCGGCGGAGCGCGACTGGCCGAGCGTCACGGTGCAGCTCCCGCTCTACAACGAGCGCACGGTCGCGGCGCGCCTGCTGCGCGCGGTGGGAGCGCTCGACTACCCGCGCGAGCGGCTCGAGATCCAGGTGCTCGACGACTCGACCGACGAGACGCGCGCGATCGTGCGCGCGGAGGTGCGCGCGCTCGTCGAGCGCGGCCTCGCGGCGCGCGTCGTCGAGCGGCCCGACCGCCGCGGCTACAAGGCGGGCGCGCTCGACCACGGCCTGGCCAGCGCGCGCGGCGCGCTCGTGTGCATCTTCGACGCGGACTTCGTGCCCGAGCCCGACTTCCTGCGCCGCATCGTGCCGCACTTCGAGGACCCGCGCGTCGGCATGGTGCAGGCGCGCTGGGAGCACGTGAACCGCGAGGAGAGCCTGCTGACGCGCGCGCAGTCCACGCTGCTCGACGGGCACTTCGTCATCGAGCACACCGTGCGCCAGGACGCCGGGCTCTTCACGAACTTCAACGGCACCGCCGGCGCCTGGCGGCGCGAGGCGATCGAGCGCTCGGGCGGCTGGGAGCACGACACGCTGACCGAGGACCTCGACCTCTCCTACCGCGCGCAGCTCGCGGGCTGGCGCTTCGTGTACCTGCCGCGCGTCGCCGCGCCGGCCGAGGTCCCCGGCGACATCGCGGCCTTCAAGTCGCAGCAGCACCGCTGGGCCAAGGGCAGCGTGCAGGTCGCGCGCAAGCTGGTCGGCCGCATCCTGCGCTCGGACCAGCCGCTGCGCGTGAAGGTCGAGGCGCTGGCGCACCTCGGCGGCAACGCGGGCTATCCGCTCGTGCTCGCCTTCGGGCTCCTGATGCCGCTCTCGGTCGGGCGCATGCCGGTCGGCGGCTGGGCGCACCTCCTCCTGTTCGTCGTCAGCACGGTCTCGGTCGTGCTCTTCTACGAGCGCAGCCAGCGCGCGCTCGGCCGCCGCGGCCTGGCGCGCCTGCGCGACGTGCCGGCGGCGGTCTCGCTCGGGATCGGCATGTCGGTCAGCCAGACGCGCGCCGTGCTCGAGGGGCTGTTCGACCGCACCGGCGAGTTCGTGCGCACGCCCAAGCGCGGCGACGTCCCGCGCGCGCAGGGCTATCGCACCAGCCTGCGCGGCCTGCCCGGGATCGAGCTCCTCGTCGCGGCCTGGCTGGCGTGGGCACTCTTCCTCGCCTGCCGCCGCACGCAGTGGGCCTCGCTGCCCTTCCTCTTGCTCTTCTTCTCGGGCTTCGCGTGGGTCGGCGGCGCGTCGCTCGCGCTGTGGCTGCGCGGCCGGCGCGGCGCGCCCGCGCTGCCGCAGGCGCAGGGCGCTACGAGCCGATCTTGATCTCGAGCGCCTCGGTCAGGCCGATGCGCGGCGGGCCGATCAGGATGCCCTGCACGTAGAAGCTCTGGCCGACGAGACCGGCCTGGAAAGGGATCGGGAGCGGGAAGGAGACCGGGCTCCCCGTCCAGCTCGCGCCGGTCAGCGCCTCGACGACGTTGCCGCCGACGAGCAGCTCGCCCGGCGCGCCCGGGCCCGACAGGCCGACGTTCGGGACGACCAGGCCCGCGGGAAAGAACGGCGTCGGCGCGTCGGTCGCGTAGAGGAAGGTCGAGGCCCCCGCGGCGAGCGTGCCCGAGGGGTCGGCCAGCCCGACCGTCAGCGTCTGCCCGAGGCGCGGCTGGCCGGAGAGCACGCCCAGGCTGCCGGCGGGATTCACCCCCGAGCCGTAGACCAGCGTGCTCCAGCGCCGGCGGAAGCGGAACGTGCCGAGCGGCGTCCCGTTCGCGAGCCCGCCGCTCGTGATCGCGGCGATCGGCGCCTTGGGGACGGTGTTGGCGTCCAGCGAGGTGAAGGTCGTGCCGCTGTCGGTGCCCGCGTCGTAGGCGAAGAGCGGCACGTCGACGTCCTGCCAGGCGCCGCCGGAGAGGAGCGCCAGGCCGTGCACGCCGACGAACCAGTCGGGGCTCGGCGCGATCATCGTGACCAGCGTCACGAGCGGGTGCAGGTCCGACACGACGAAGGCCGCGGCCGCCTGCCCCGGGAGGCCGAACACGGGCGGGCCCAGCACGACCGAGCTCGCGTGGCCGGTCGCGAACGCGGCCACGACCTCGGTCTGCAGGCCGCCGGTCGCGCCCAGCTCGGCCATGGCCTCGATGCCGGGCGTCGCGATCGCGCCGGGGCTCCAGAAGGAGACGCCCGCGTCGTGCGTGCCGCCGACGAGCGACGAGAAGTGCGCGCCGGCGGGGAAGCCGGCGGGATGCGTGGTCGCGGTCCAGCTCGCCTCGAAGGTCACGTCGTAGGCGGCGACGGAGCGCTGCGCGTCGGCGCGCGCGGCGAAGGCGGCGAGGAACAGGGGCAGGGCGAGGCAGGACGGGGTGCGCATGGTGGTGGGGGACCGGTCCGGGGAGCGGCGGCGTGGCACGCCATCGTACGCGTGCCGCGGGGATCCGTGCGCCCCCCGAGACGGCGCTCGCGCGGCGGGCCGGAAGCGATTTCTACTCGAGCGGGCGGATCGTCAGCCCGCCCGAGGCGCGCAGCTCGACGTGGTAGCGCCGGCCCGGGCGCAGCTCGATGAAGGGCGCCTCGCCGTGGATCGCGCGCACGCCGCGCTCGCGCGCCAGCTCGGGGTCGTTCGCGTACTCCCAGAAGCGGCTCCACAGGTCGCGGTGCAGGGGCGGCGGCGGCTCGTCGCCGCCGTAGACGAGCGGCTGCTCGCCCGCCGCGTCGATCGGCACGCCCTCGGTCGGCCGCTGCTCCTCGCCGAACAGGCGGCGGAAGAGGCAGATCGAGGTGCCGCGCAGCGCGTCGCCGCCCTCGACGAAGCGGTCGTCGAACTTGATGACGAGCGTCTCGACGTACACCGTGCGCCCGCGCACGACCGCCTCGAGTCCGGGGCCGAGCGGCTCGCCGTCGGGGCCGAGCTCGACGAAGCGCACGCGCGTCTCGACCACGCCGTCGGCGCCGGTCGTCTGCTCGAGCACGCGGATCTCCGCCAGGCGGTGGTCCACCTTCAGGAGCTCGAGCGCCGCGTCGAGCGCCTGGATGCGCTCCTCCTGCGCCGCCAGCTCGTGCGTCTGCGCCTCGATCGTCGCGTCGCGCGCCGCCAGCGTGCGCCCGAGGTCCTCGAGCCGCGCCTCGCCCTCGCGCACCTGCTGCGTCAGGCCCTCGACCTGCGCCTGGCTCTCCTCGAGCCGGCGCTCGCCCGCGCCGAGCTTCTCGCGCAGGAACCACGTCCACCAGCCGGCGAGCAGGAGCACGCCGCCGAGCAGCACGGTGCGCACGAGGGAGGCGGCGGTCTGGAGCACGGGTCGTCCTCGCCGCCCGGGCGCGGCCCGGGGCGGCTTTCGGTCCTCCGCGCTTGTAGCACACGCGCCCCTCCGGAGGGAGCGGGGCGGGCGTATGCTCTGCGCCCGTGAGCCCGTCCCTCGCCGCGCTGGGCGCGATCGCGTGCTACGCGCTCGCCTACCGCTTCTACGGGCGCTGGCTCTCGGGACGCGTCTTCCGCCTCGACCCCGCCGCGCGCACGCCGGCGCACGCGCAGCGGGACGGCGTCGACTACGTGCCGACGCGGCCGTCGGTGCTCTTCGGCCACCACTTCGCCTCGATCACGGGGCTCGCGCCGATGCTCGGCCCGGCGATCGCGGTGATCTGGGGCTGGGGGCCGGCGCTCGTGTGGGTCGTGCTCGGCGCCTGCCTGATCGGCTGCGTGCACGACTTCGGAGCGCTGGTGCTCTCGGTGCGCTCGCGCGGCATGTCGGTCGGGCAGGTGGCCGAGGAGCTGCTCGGCGCGCGCGGCCGCACGCTCTTCCACCTGATCATCTTCTTCGGCGTCGCGCTCGCGATGGGTGTGTTCGTGCTGGTGATCTCGCTGCTCTTCTCGCTCGAGCTCGCGCCCGGGCGGCCGGGCTACCCGCAGGCGGTCCTGCCCTCGGCGCTCTTGATGGTCGTGGCGGTCGTCGCGGGCGTGCTGCTCTACCGCACGAAGCTCCCGCTGGGGCTCGTCGCCGGCGTCGGCTTCGCGATCGAGCTCGGCGCGATCTGGCTCGGCGTGCGCCTGCCGACGATGGGCCTCGCCGAGGCCGCCTGGCCCGGGCCGAGCGCGTGGAAGTGGGTCCTGCTCGCCTACGCCTTCGCGGCCTCGGTGCTGCCGGTGTGGTCGCTGCTGCAGCCGCGCGACTTCCTGAACGCGCTGCTCCTCTACCTGGGCCTCGGGCTCGCCTACGTCGGCTTCTTCGCGCTCGGGCCGTCGTTCGACGCGCCGTTCCTGGTGAGCGCGCCGGCGGGCTCGCCGCCGCTCCTGCCGTTCGTGTTCATCACGGTCGCGTGCGGCGCGGCGAGCGGCTTCCACGCGCTCGTCAGCTCGGGCACGACGGCGAAGCAGCTCGACCGCGAGACCGACGCGCTCCCGATCGGCTACGGCGGCATGGTGGGGGAGAGCCTGCTCGGCCTGCTCGCCACGCTCGCCTGCACGGCCGGCTTCGCGTCGAAGGAGCTCTGGCACGAGCACTACGCGAGCTGGAACGCCGCCGACGGCCTGACCGCGAAGATCGACTCGTTCATCCGCGGCACGACGCGCTTCGTCGCGCACCTGGGCGTGCCCGAGCCGCTGGCCGCCGCGCTGATCGCGATGGTGGTCGTGTCCTTCGCGCTGACGACGCTCGACTCCGCCACGCGCCTCCTGCGCTTCAACGTCGAGGAGATCGCCGCGAGCTTCCGCGTGCCCGTCGCGACGAACCGCTACGTCTCGAGCGCGCTCGCCTGCCTCGCGATCGGCGGGTTCGCGTTCTACGAGGTCGACGGCAAGCCGGCGGGGCTCGCGCTGTGGGCGCTCTTCGGCACGACGAACCAGCTCCTGGCCGGTCTCACGCTGACCCTGATCACGCTCTACCTGCGCCGCCAGGGCCGCACGAGCTGGCCGACCGCGCTGCCCGCCGCGTTCATGATGGCGAGCACGCTGGTCGCGATGGCGATCAACCTGGCCGAGTTCGCGCCCGGCGGCGCGCGGCCCGACACGCTGCTCTTCCTCGTCGGCGGCGCGCTGTTCGTGCTCGGCGCGTGGCTGCTCGTCGAGTCCGTCCTGGCCCTGCGTCCGCGCGCGCGAGCGCTCGCGTGAGCGCCGCGCACGTCCCCGGAGCGATCTCGATGCCCCTCGACCCCGCCTTCCTGCGCGGCGTGCGCGCGCTGACCTTCGACTGCTACGGCACGCTGATCGACTGGGACGGCGGGATCGCCGCCGCGCTCGCGAGCCTGCCCTCGCTCGCCGGCCTCGACCTCGCGCGCCTGGCCGACGACCGTGCGCGCCTCGAGCGCGAGCTCCAGCGCCGCGCCTACCAGCCCTACGGCGAGCTCCTGCGCCGCACGCTCGCCAGCGCCGCGGTCTCGCACGGCCGCACGCCCACGGAGGCCGAGCTCGAGCGCTTCGCCGCCAGCATGCCCGCCTGGCCGCCCTTCCCCGACTCGGGCCCCGCGCTGCGCGCGCTCGCCGGCCGCTTCCGCCTGGCGATCCTCTCGAACGTCGAGACGCGCGTGCTCGAGGCGAGCATCGCGCTCCTCGACGCGCCCTTCGAGACCTTCGTCACCGCGGAAGAGATCCGCTCCTACAAGCCCGCCCCGCGCCACTTCGAGGAGGGCCTCTCGCGCCTCGGCCTCGCGCGCGACGAGGTCCTGCACGTCGCCGCCAGCCTCTACCACGACGTCGCCCCGACGCGCGCGCTGGGCATCCGCTGCGTGTGGGTCAACCGCCTCGGCGAGCCGCTCACCGGCCCCGCGCCCGATGCGGAGGTGCCGTCGATGGAAGCGGCGGCGCGGCTGCTGCTCGGCTGAGGGGACGGCGCTTGGGCTCCTCGGCCGCGGGCTAGTCGAAGGTGTAGTGGACCAGGTTGCTCACCTGGCAGGGGACGGCTGCTCCCGGGTGGAGGCCGATCGCCTGGAAGAGCACGGTCATGCCGGCGAAGACGTGCGGGACGTGTTGCTGGACGGAGGCCGAGCCCTCGGCGTCGGCGGTCACGACCGCCAGCAGAGCGGGCGCCTGCAGGTCGAGCGTCAGGGAAGGGCAGCCGCCGAAGCCCACCGGCGTGGAGCCAGGCTCCCACCCGGAGAACAGGTGGACCGACGATCCGGCGGGAGCGCTCTCGATCGCGATGCGGCTCGTGCCGCCTGAGCGTCCGGGGCTCGGCAGGCTCACGACCAGGCCAGACCCGAGCTCGTCGCTCCCGATGTCGATGGCGGCCCCTGCCGGACGCGGCTGGCCGGAGACGTCGGCCTCATTGGGAAAAAGCGCCACGGCCGGGTTGCCGGCGTCGAGGGCGGGCGAGATCTCGGTGATCCGGTAGTCGTGCGCGGCGGCGTCCACGAACGAGGGGTCGCCGCTCAGCAAGCTGACGAACATGGGCGCTCCCGGCCCGGGGCTTCCGGCGACGAACGCCCCGACTCCGCTCGCACCGTCCTGGATCAGGCAATGGTCGAAGGTCGGGTGGGCGTTGCCGAAGAACACCGTGTAGACGGCCTGGTTCCCGAAGGACGCCGTGTTGTTCCACAGGATCACGTTCGACACCACGGCCGAGGAGTCTCGACCCAGAGACAGGCCCCCGCCCGCGCCTGCATGGTTGTTCACGATCGTGCAGCCGTGGATGTCGGTCGTCGACGATCCACCTGCCAGGATCGCTCCGCCCGAAAAGGCAGCTTCGTTCGAGAAGAAGAGCGAGTTGGTGATGCTCGCCTTCGCGATGACGAAGACTGCACCGCCATCCGAGCTGGTCGTGTTGTGGTCGAAGACGCACCGATCGATGCGGGCGTCCGAGGTCTTCACGGCGCCGCCCTCCCCCGAGTGATTGAACGAGAAGACACACCCACGGATCTCGCCGCGGCTCTCGAGGAGGCCCTGGTAGAAAAGGGCTCCGCCCCCGGTGGCCTCGCAGTGGACGAAGCGGCAGTCGGCGATGGTGGGTCGTGCTCCACCTTGCGTCCAGATCGCGCCACCGTTGGGCACGGCCTTCCCGTTGACGATCGTGAGCCCGAGCACGGCGGACTCGCCCGTGATGTGGATGCCGCTGAACCGAAAGGCCCGTCCCGCGAGGAGGCAGTCGATCGTCGTCGCGTCCCGGCCGTTGCGGCTGCGGATCGTGAGGTTCTTGTCGATGAGGACGTCCCGGTTGCGCGGCCCCGAGAACACCCCGTCGTCCAGCACGAGCGTGCCCCCCTCGACCGCAGCGGCGACCGCTGCCTGCAGGTCGGGAACCCTCCCGACGCGCTGCATCCCGGCGTCGTACACCTCCACCATCGGCACCGCGACCGGAGCCTCCGCGTGTGTCTGCGGGCTCGCGACCGTCTGCGACGCGCTCGCCGAGCCACTCTCCGGCGCGACGCCAGCCTGCCCGACGACGAGAAGCCACAAGAGGGGTGCGATCACGACTCACTTTCGACGGACGAACCCGCCGCTCCGGTCCAGGACGACGAGAGGTTTCTCCGCGACCGAGTGGAGCACGGGTTCCCGGACCCTGCTACAGACGGCGTGCGGCACGACTCCGCAGGGGGCATCCTGGGGGCTCGCCGGCCTCGCGAGCCCTCCGATCGAAGAGCCCCGACCCGAGCACCCTCATGAAGCAGTCATCCCAGTGCCCCAAGTGCGGCTGCACCACCCTGCTCGAGCCCGAAAAGGGCACGTGGCCGGGAATGCATGCGATCCGCATCGACGCGACCTCTTCCGCCCTGCTGCAGCTCCTCGTCTGCGCGGACTGCGGATACGTGGAGGCCTACGTCCCCTCGAGCCTCGATCGCCGCAAGCTGGCCGCGCACGCGGCGCGCAAGGAGCCCTAGCGGGGCGGTCCGCCCTCGCCCGCGTCCTCCTCCTCCACCAGCGCGCGCAGGAGCTCGAGCTCCTTTGCGCACACGCGGCACAGGCGCGTGTGGCGCTCGACCTGCTGCAAGCGCTCGTCGAGCGGCTGGCCGCGCTGCTGCGCCTCGACGTACTCGCCGACGCGGTGGATCCAGTCCGCGCACGCGACGTCGTCGGGGCGCGCCTCGAGCGTCATCCGGGCCAGCCGGCGGATCGTGTCCGGATCGAGGGGCATGCTCCCTTCCTTCGACTAGAGGTCGAAGACCTCCCTTACCTCGTCGTCCTCGATTCCGGCCAGGCGCAGGTGGCCGTGGAGGCGGTGGCGCGCGTCGTGCAGGAGCTTGGCGAGGGCATTGGGGTTCGTGCCCAGGCGCTCGGCGAGCTCGGCGCGCGGGGTGCCGTCCAGCTCGCCCAGGAGCGCCGCGCGCTGGCGCTCGGTCAGCTCGGTCTCGAGCACGCGCCGCATCACCGCCACGATCTCCTCGCGCTCGGCGCGCTCCTCGGGGGCGGGCGCCGCGCTCGCCGGCGCGTCGGCCTCCTCGGGCAGCGCGCCCTCGGAGCGGCGGTAGGCGCTGCGGCGCAGCTCGCTCAGCGCCGCGCGCACGGCGACGGCCCAGGCCCAGGTCGTGAAGCGCGAGCGGCCCTCGAAGCGCTCGAGCTGGCGCAGCACCTGCATGAGCGCGACCTGCGTCACGTCCTCGAGCGCCGCGTCGTCCGGCGCGCCCGTCGCGCGCAGCGCCTTGCGCGCCGCGCCGAGGACGAGCCCGCGCAGCTCCTCGAGCACGCCGCCCGAAGGCCCGCGGCCGTCGCGCGCCGCGCGCAGCTCGCGGATCCACTCCTCGTTCGTGCGCTGGGTGCGCTCGCGGCTCACGCCGCCCACGGTAGCAGGCGGCGCGGGCGGGAGCGCGGCCGCGGGGAGCGGCCAGCGATCGCTCGCTCTCGGGTCGCTGGCCCCGAGCCGCGTCGCTGACGGCTCTCTCGAAACCCTCCGCCGCCGGGGCGCCGCCCGCCCAGGGGTAAGGCTCCGGCCGGTGCCCGCGTCGGATGGGGCGGAACCGGGCGCTGGCCCGGCCAGAAAGGATTCACCGTGCAAGCGACCTTCCTCCATCCCACCGCCGCGACCTTCGACCGCGAGGTGCTCGGCGCCGCGACGACCGTCCTGGTCGACTTCTGGGCGCCCTGGTGCGGCCCGTGCCTGGCCTTCAAGCCCGTCGTCGAGCGCGTGAGCGCGGCGCGCGGCCTCGCGACCGCCTTCGTGAACGTCGACGAGGAGCCGGCGCTCGCCGAGCGCTACGGCGTCGTCTCGATCCCCTCGATCCGCCTCTTCCGCGGCGGCGAGCTCGTCGCGTCCCACACCGGCGCGCTCTCGAAGGGCGCGTTCGAGCGCTGGCTCGAGGAGCACG
>CADEGS010000032.1:0-18869 GCA_902826945.1 uncultured bacterium
GGGACGATCGCCTCGCCCTCGAGCTCCGGCTTGCGGTAGAGCACCTCGGGCGCGAACAGGGCGCCGCCGAGCGGCGCGGAGAACAGCGCTCCGACGCCGGCGCTCGTCCCCGCCAGCAGGAACACGCGGCGGTCGCGCGCGGAGAGCCGCAGCCAGTCCGAGACCATGCTGCCCACGCCGCTGCCGACCTGCGCGACCGGGCCCTCGCGGCCCCCCGAGCCGCCGGTGCCGATCGTGATCGCGCTCGTCACCGCCTTGAGCAGGATCACGCGCCGCCGCACGCGGCCGCCGAGCTCGTGGAAGGTGCGCACGACCTGCTCGGTGCCGTGCCCCTCGGCCTCGGGCGCGAAGCGCCAGGTCAGGAGGCCCACGACCAGGCCGCCCGCCGGCAGGATCAAGAGCAGCGTCCAGGCGTGCGGCCCCAGGCCGTCCACGCCCTCGCCGGCGACGCCGGAGAGCCGGTGGAGGAGAGCCCCGATGCTCTCGATCACCCACTCGAACCCGACGGCGGCCAGGCCGCCGGCTAAACCGACGAGGGTCGACATGCCGACCCACTTGCCGACGAAGCCCAGGTCGCGCAGCCCGAGCAGCCCGACGAGGCGGCTCCAGCGGGTGGCGGGGTCGGGTGGCACCGAAGGAGGATAGCGGCGCGTGGACTTGCAGCGAACCCTCGAGCCCGAGCCCGGGGGAGAGCCGGCCGGCGTCGCGCCGGGCTCCGCCGGCCCGGCGCGCGAGCAGGAGCTCGGCGCGCGCGAGCTCGGCCTGGCCGCGCCGCGCCCGAGCGGTCCGCTCAGCGGCCGGCGCCGTCCCTGGCGCTGGCGGGTGGCGGCGGCGGTGCTGGCGCTCGAGCGCGCGCTCGTCCCCGCGCGGCTCGAGGGCCTCTTGCGCGCGCGCCTGCTGGGCTCGCTCGAGCTCGCCCACGTGCGCGTTCCGGTGGCGCGCGGCCGGCTCGCGGGCGGCCTGCGCATCGCCTTCCTCTCCGACCTGCACGCCGGCTACTACATGACCGCGGACGACCTCGAGCGGCTGGCCGAGCGCGTGCTCGCGCAGGAGCCCGATCTCGTCTGCCTCGGCGGCGACATGGTGGACTCGAGCCCTGCCGAGCTCGTCCTGCTCGAGCCCTTCCTGCGCCGCCTGCAGGCGCCGCTGGGCGTCTTCGGCGTGCTCGGCAACCACGAGTTCTATCCGGCGCGCGCGTGGGACACGTGCGCGGCCTTCCTGGCCGAGCGCGGCGTCACGATGCTCGTGAACCGCGGCGCGCGCGTCGCCCGCGGCGGAACGAGCATCTGGATCGCCGGCGTGGACGACCTGACCGAGAGCGAGCCCGACCTCGCCGCCGCGCTCGACGGGCGGCGCCCGGACGAGCCGACGCTCCTGCTCTCGCACCACCCCGACCTCTTCATCGAGGCCGCCACGCACCAGGTCGACCTGCAGCTCTCCGGCCACACGCACGGCGGGCAGGTGCGGATCCTCGGCTGGCAGCCGCTCGTCCACTCGCGCTTCGGGCTGCACCGCGGCGCGTTCCGCCACGGCGACGCGCACCTCTACGTGGGTCGGGGCGCGGGCGTCACCGTGCTGCCGCTGCGCGTCGGCGCGCGCGCGGAGGCGACGATCGTGCACTGGGGCGGCGAAATGGAATGATTTGCACGCGCCGCGGCGCCTCGTGCGCCCGGCGGCGTTGGCCCGGGGCACGCGCCGGCCTATGATGCGAGGCCATCCGGTGACGGCGCGCGCTGGCTCCCGGAATCGCGCCTCGCGCGATGATCGCTCGCGCTCGCCCGAGTCGGACGGCGCGCAGGTCCGACGGATCGCCTGCGCGGTCCCCGGAACGAGCGCATGAACGAGCCAAGCAACGACCGCCTGGTGGTGGTCGCGAACCGCCTGCCGGTGCACGGCGTCCGCAAGGACGGACGCCAGAGCTGGCAGCGCAGCCCGGGCGGGCTGGTCTCCGCCCTGACCCCGTTCGTCCAGGAGCGCGGCGGCGCCTGGATCGGCTGGACGGGCACCACGCGCCCGCCGCCCGCGCCCTTCGAGCACGAGGGCATCCGCATGGTCCCGGTCGCGCTCTCGCGCGCCGAGGTGGACGGCTACTACGAGGGCTTCGCGAACGGCACGCTCTGGCCGCTCTACCACGACCGCCTGCGCCAGCCCGCCTTCCAGCGCGAGTGGTGGCGCGCGTTCGAGGCGGTCAACCGCCGCTTCGCGCGCGCGGCCGCCGCGGCCGCGCCGCACGGCAGCACGGTCTGGATCCACGACTACCACCTGCAGCTCGTGCCCGGGATGCTGCGCGAGGCGCGCCCCGACCTCGGCATCGGCTTCTTCCTGCACATCCCCTTCCCGCCGCAGGAGCTGTTCGGCCAGCTCCCCTGGCGGCGCGAGATCCTCGCCGGCCTGCTCGGCGCCGACGTCGTCGGCTTCCAGACGCGCGTCGGCGCGGAGAACTTCGCGCAGCTCTGCGAGCGCTACGTCGGCTGCGCGAGCCAGGCGCACGAGATCCTGCTCGAGGGCCGGCGCGTGCGGCACGGCGCGTTCCCGATCTCGATCGACGCGGAGCACTTCGCGCGCATCGCCGCCGCGCCGGATACGCGCCGGCGCGCGGAGCGCATCCGCACGCGCCTCGGCCGCGGCCGGCGCATCCTGCTGGGCGTGGACCGGCTCGACTACACCAAGGGCATCGACAACCGCCTGCTCGGCTTCCGCGAGCTGATCGAGACGCGCGCGGCGAGCGTCGACGACGTCGTCCTCGTGCAGACGGCCGTGCCCAGCCGCGAGCGCGTGCGCGCCTACCGCGAGGAGCGCGCGCGCGTCGAGCGCCTGGTGGGCGAGATCAACGGCCGCTTCGGCTCGCTCGACTTCTCGCCGGTGCACTACCTGCACCGCAACCTGCCCGTCGAGGAGCTCGTCGCGCTCTACCTGGCCGCCGACGTGATGCTCGTGACGCCGCTGCGCGACGGCATGAACCTGGTCGCGAAGGAGTTCGTCGTCTCGCGCGTGGACGAGCGCGGCGTGCTGCTCCTGAGCGAGTTCACCGGCGCCGCGCTGGACCTGCCCGAGGCGCTGCTCGTCAACCCGCACGACACGGGCGCGCTGCTCTCCGGCATGGCGCGCGCGCTCGCCATGTCCCCGACCGAGCAGGAGGGCCGCCTGCGCGCGATGCAGCGGCGCGTGCGGCGCAACGACGTGCACCGCTGGGCGGGCTCGTTCCTGCGCGCGCTCCAGGAGGCGCGGATGGAGACGGCGCGCGCGTGAGCACGCGGGGGGGAGCGCTCTCCGCCGCGCTCGAGGAGGCCGCGCGCGCGCCGGTCCTGCTCGTCGCGAGCGACTACGACGGCACGCTGGCGCCGATCGTGGAGGATCCGCGGCTGGCGCTGCCCGAGCGCGAGTCGCTGGTCGCGCTGCGCGGGCTGGCGCAGCTCGGCAGCACGCACGCGGCGGTCGTCTCCGGGCGCGCGCTCGAGAGCCTGCACGCCGTCTCCGGGCTGCCGCCCGAGGTGCACGCGGTCGGCAGCCACGGCGGCGAGTTCGACGTCGGCTTCGCGCACAGCCTGAGCGACGGGCAGCGCCGGCTGCGCGAGCGCATCGGGAGCGAGCTGGCCGCCATCGCCGCCGCCGAGGATGGCCTGCAGCTCGAGGAGAAGCCCGCCAGCGTCGCGCTGCACTACCGCCGCGCGGACGAGGCCGCGGCGCGCCGCGCGCTCGAGCGCGTCGCCGCCGGCCCCGGGGCCCTGGACGGCGTCACGACGCGCCACGGCAAGCAGGTGGTCGAGCTCCTGGTGCTCGCGACGAGCAAGGGCGACGCGCTGCGCACGCTGCGCGCGCGGCTGGGCGCGAGCGCGGTCGTCTTCTTCGGCGACGACCTGACCGACGAGACCGCCTTCGAGGTGCTGCGCGGCCCCGACGTCTCGGTCAAGGTCGGGCCGGGCGAGACGGCGGCGCGCCACCGGCTGCGCGACACGCGCGAGGTCGCGCGCGCGCTGGCGGTGCTCTTCGAGCTGCGCCAGGAGTGGCTGCGCGGCGGCTCGGCGGTGCCGATCGAGGAGCACGCGATGCTCTCCGACCAGCGCACGATCGCGCTCGTCACGCCCGCCGCGCGCATCACCTGGCTGTGCCTGCCGCGCATCGACTCGCCCGGCTTCTTCGCCGAGCTCCTGGGCGGCCCCTCGGCGGGCTACTGGGCCGTGCGCGCCGCGGACGGCTCGCCGCCGCTCGAGCAGCGCTACCGCGAGCGCTCGATGGTGCTCGAGACGCGCTTCGCGACCTTCACGGTGACGGACTTCCTCGACTGCTCGCTCGGGCGGCCAGCGCGGCGCGCCGGGCGCTCGGACCTCCTGCGCGTGATCGAGGGCACGGGCGAGGCGCTGGTCGAGTTCGCGCCGCGCATCGACTTCGGGCGCGTGCCCACGCGCCTGCGCGCGGTGCCCGAGGGGCTGGTCGTCCTGGGCACCAGCCAGCCGAGCGTGCTGCGCTCGCCCGGGGTCCGCTGGGAGATCCGCCAGGACGGGCACGACACGGGCCTGGCCCGCATCGCGCTCGACGGCGGACGCGCGGTGCTCGACCTGCGCTACGGCACGCGCGACGTCGGCGACACGCGGCTCGGCGGCCCCGAGCGGCGCGCCGCGACCGACGAGCACTGGAGCCGCTGGGCGTCCGCGCTCGTGCTGCCCGCGCTCGAGCCCGAGCTCGCGCTGCGCAGCGCGCTCGTCCTGAAGGCGCTGTGCCACGCGCCCACCGGCGCGATCGCCGCCGCGGGCACGACCAGCCTGCCGGAGGAACTCGGCGGCTCGCGCAACTGGGACTACCGCTTCTGCTGGCCGCGCGACGCGGCGCTCTCGGCGGCGGCGCTGGTGCGGCTGGGCAGCACGAGCGAGGCGATGGCGCTCGCCGACTGGGTGCTGGGCGTGCTCGACACGTGCCACACGCCGGGCGCGATGCAGCCGCTGTACGGCGTCGCCGGCGAGACCGTGCCCTCGGAGGCGGAGATCGGCGAGCTGGCGGGCTACCGCGGCAGCCGCCCGGTGCGCGTCGGCAACACCGCGGCGCGCCAGCTCCAGCTCGACGTCTTCGGGCCGATCGCGCAGCTCGTGCACCTCCTGCTCGAGGCCGAGGCGCCGCTCTCGGGCGAGCACTGGCGCCTGGTCGAGGCGCTCGTCAGCGCCGTCGCCGAGCGCTGGCAGGAGCCCGACCACGGCATCTGGGAGGAGCGCATGCGCCCGCGCCACCACGTGCACTCGAAGGTCATGTGCTGGCAGACGGTGGACCGCGCGATCAAGAGCGCGCGCTGGTTCCTCGAGAAGGAGCGCGCGGACTGGCTCGCGCTGCGCGAGGCGATCGCGAGCGACGTGCTCGCCCACGGATGGAAGCCGCGCCTGGGCGCCTTCACCGCCGCGTACGACTCCGACGAGCCCGACGCCGCCGTGCTCGAGGTCGGCCTCTCCGGCCTGCTCGCGCCCGACGACCCGCGCTTCGTCGCGACGGTCGAGCGCGTCGAGGAGCGCCTGCGCGAGGGCCCGACCGTCTACCGCTACCGCTTCGACGACGCCCTGCCCGGCGCCGAGGGCGGCTTCCACCTGTGCACCGCCTGGCTGGTGCGCGCGCTGCACGCCATCGGCCGCCGCGACGACGCGCGCGCCCTCTTCGACGACATGGTCGCCCTGGCCGGCCCGACCGGCATGCTCTCCGAGCAGTACGACCCCCGCGGCGACCGCGCGGTGGGCAACGTGCCGCAGTGCTACTCGCACCTCGGGCTGATCGAGTGCGCGGTTCTGCTCGCGTGAGCGACGCGACGCGACTGCGTGTCGCGCAGTGACGAGGCCGCGCTGCCCGGTCAGCCGCCCGCAGCGCGCAGCGCGAGCGCGAGCTGGTCGGCCGCCAAAGTGGCCTCGATCGTCGGTCGCTCCTGCGACGCTTCGATCTCGAAGGCCTCCAGGAAGTCCTCCACCGCGGTGTCGGTGTCCGTGTCGGTGCGGCGCACGAGCCAGTGCAGCGCGTAGCGGCCCGGACACGGCAGGCAGAGCCGCGCCGTCCCGTCGGGTTGCACGGCGACGGACTCGGATCCCTCGATCCATCCGAAGAGCAGGGGGTCGTCCCCCAGGAACCGGGCCTGCACCATGAGGAGGAAGAGCCCTGCTGGCAGAGGCAATCCGGGATCCAGGCGCACGAGCGCCTCGATCCCCTCCGGGACGACGACGCGGTCGCCGTCGCGCACGTTCTCGTAGCGCGTGAGCCTCCCGCCCCTGGCCACGACCCACAGGGTCGTCAGGGGCTCGGGCGCGTAGAAGACCGCGCGCGCCGAAGGGCCGATGGTGCGTCCCGCGAACGGGCCGTCGGGACCCAGGACCTCGACGTAGCCACCCTGCCAGGGCGCCATGCTCGCGAGCTCGAAGGAGAGCGCGAAGGGGAAGAGCTGCTCGCGCAGGTCGAGCTCGACCTGCGTCGTCTCGCCCGCTCGCAGCACGAGCCCCTCGCGGCGCAGCACGGGCTGGTCCCAGTAGCGCACCTCCAGCGCGGCCGTCCCTTCGGGACACGCGAGGAACCGAAAGCGGCCGCCCTCGACGACCTCGGCATCGAGTTCGTCCTCTCCCGCTCGGGTCGCGATCGTTAGCGTGGCCCAGAGCGAGTCGATGTCCGCCGAGGCGAGCAGCAGCCGTCCCTCCAGCGCCGCTCCGGAGCGCAGCGCCAGCGTGATCTCGTCGCCGAGCGCCTCGAGCCGGCCGGGTTCGCTCTCCAGCCAGCCGTTCCTTGACGCCTTGACCTCGAGCGGCAGGTCGGCGAGCGTCCCCGAGACCAAGAAGCGACCCTCGTCGTCGGCGTAGAGCAGGCGCTCGCTGCCGGAGATCAGGATCTCGGCCTGGGTCGCGGGCTTCCCCCGGTCGTCGACGACCAGGACGTGCCCGAGCGCCGTGCGCGCCTCGAGGCACACCTCGCCGAAGTCGAGCAGCGCCTCGTCGCGGTCGTAGCGAGGCGTGGCGACGGCCAGCGCCTCCGGACCGCCGATGCGCACGACGCGCAGCGTCCACGGCGCGCTCGGACCGCTCGCCGACAGGATGGCCTCCATCTCGTCCGGCGAGCGCCAGAGCGGCCGATCGAACGACGCTTCCGAGAACCAGGCATGGAGCAGGGGCTGGTCGCCGAGCCGGCCCTCGATGCACCAGCGGTCGGCCTCCGGATCACCGAGCGCCTGCATTCCCACCAGCCGCCCGCGCGCGCGAAGACGCCTCGGCCCGACGGGGACGGCGATCGTTCGCTCCTCGCCTTCGTCCAGGAGCACGGAGCGCGAGACGTCCTCGCGACCCTCCGCCGAGACGTAGAGGTCGAGCGGACGCCCGGCCGGCACGCAGGAGAGCACCGCGCGTCCCCGGTCGAGCCGCTGGGAGACGAGCGCGTCGCCGAGCGGGCGCTCGTCGCTCGGGATGCCGAACGAGTCCAGCGAGAGGTACACGGAGCCCCCCGTGTCGAACGGCGCGCCCGCTCGATCTACAGCCTGCACCGTGAGCCGTGCGCTCGCTCCGGTGCTCGCGAGCCGCACCGGCTCGTCGGGCAGGGCATCCGTGTCGAGGACGACCTGCTGCGGCTCGCACGGCACCCCGAGCGCGAGCGAGACGCGCAGCGCACCCCGGTAGTCCTTCAGCCAGATCTGGTCGTCCAGCTTCGCCAGCCGCAGGCGCCCCTCGCCGTCGGTGGGGAACGACCACTCGCTTTCGTAGGGGTCGAACGAGCCCCACGCGAACGCCACCTGCGCGTCGGCCACAGGGCGCCCCTCGCGGTCGACGACCTCGCACACGAGCGAGCGGTAGGGTCGCAGCTCGACGACGAGGATCGCCTCCTCCTCCGGCCGGAGCTTCCCCTCGCCGTGCAGCGAGCCCTGCGCCGCCGCGACGAGCAGCGAGCGCGGGGGCCGCGGCACGAGCGCCTCGCCGTGCTCGTCGAGCGGCACGGCGCGCCCGAAGGCGCCCGCGAGCAGCGGCTCGACGTCGTTGCAGCGCCGCATCGCGAGCGTCCACGCGGCTCCCTTGCGGTCGACCTCCTCGCGCTCGATCCACAGCGACGCCCCGGGGAGCGGCGCGCCCGTCTCCTCGCGCACGACCCGCACGCGGACCTGTCCGGGCGGCGCGTCGGGCGCGGGGAGCAGCGCCTCGCGGCTCGCGGCGAGCGGCGCGCCGGCCACCGGAGCGGAGGCGGGCTCGTGCTCGAGCGCGCGGGGTGCCTCGAGCTCGGCTCTTCCCGCGCCTGCGCTCGTCGCAGCGGGCGCCGCGCCGGCTGGAGCGCTCGACGACCGCACCCGGTACAGGGCCAGCGACGCCACCGCCGCGAGCACGGCGCACGAGACGATCACGCGAGAGCGCATGCGAGCCGGGCCGGGGAAGCGGCCGCGACCTCGCCCGCCAGTATCCGCGCGGCGCGCGCCGGTCACCGCGGGAAACCGCCGCGAGGTCGGTCCTGGCGAGGTCTGCCGCGAGCCCCCCCGAGCAGCCCCGCTCCGTCCACTAGAATCCATCGACGGTGGGCGGGAACGGCCGGTACGCGATCGAGGCCCAGGGCCTGGGCAAGAAGTACCGCTTCTACGCTCGCCCGTGGCGGCGCGTGCTCGAGATGGCGAGCCTGGGGCAGTGGCGCGGGCACCGCGAGCTGTGGGCGCTGCGCGGCGTCGACCTCGCCGTCGCGCGCGGGAGCGTGCTCGGGATCTGCGGGCAGAACGGCGCGGGGAAGTCGACCTTGCTGCGCATCCTGAGCGGCACGACCGCTCCCTCGGAGGGGCGCTTCCGCGTCGACGGGCGCGTGAACGGGCTGCTCGACCTCGGCGCGTCGCTCCTGCTCGACGCGAGCGGTCGCGAGAACATCCTGCACCAGGGCCTGTGGCGCGGATGGCCGCGCGGGACGATGCGCGGCAAGACCGACGCGATCATCGAGTTCTCGGAGCTCGGCGCCTTCATCGACGAGCCCCTGCGCACCTACTCGACCGGGATGGCGATGCGCCTCGCCTTCGCGATCGCGGCGCTCACCGATCCCGACGTCCTGATCCTGGACGAGATCTTCGCCGTGGGCGACATCGCCTTCCAGAAGCGCTGCATCGACCGCATCCGCGCGATCAAGGCGCTGAACAAGACGATCGTCTTCTGCAGCCACAACATGTACGACCTGCGCCAGCTCTGCGACGAGGCGCTCTGGCTGCGCGAGGGAGCGGTGGAGGCGCGCGGCGAGGTCGTGGCGGTCACCGGCCGCTACATGTCGCACATGCGCGAGACGAAGGACCTGCCGCGCCCCGAGGCCTGGGCGGGAGCGTCGCCCGCGAGCGAGACGGGGAACCTGCCGCGCGTGCTCGACGCGCGCGTGCTCTGCGCCGGCGGCCGCGCGGAGGCCGGCGAGGTCACGACCGGCGCCTCGATCGAGATCCACGTCACCTGGGAGGACCCGCGCGCGGACGGGACGCCGCTGCACCTCGGCGTCGGGCTCGTGCGCGAGGACGGCGTCTTCTGCTTCGGCGTGGGCACGCATCTCGACGGCGTCCGGCTGCACGGGCGCTCGGGTCGCGCGGTGCTGCGTCTGCCGGACCTGCCGGTCCTCTCCGGGCGCTACGACGTGCCGATCTGGCTGCTCGACGAGACGGGCGTGCACCGCTACCACGAGTTCCTGCTCGACCGGCGCCTGGTCGTGAGCGCGACCACGCGCGAGATCGGCGTCTTCGTGCCGCGGCACGAGTGGGTCCTCGACGGCCCGCAGGGCAAGGACGGCCGCGCGTAGCGCGGCGCGCGAGCGACCGCCCTACGCGCTCACGCTCGGACGCGACGCACGCACGCCTCGATCGCGCGCAGGTAGGCGTCGCCCCGGCGCTGGTCGGGCTCGAGGTAGTTGCCCTCGGCCCACTCGTTCCACGACTTGACGAACACCAGCCGCCGCTCGGCCGGGCGCCCGGCGACCAGCTCGACGGCCTGCTCGAGCTGCCGCTGGAACAGGGCCGGCGTGTCGCCGTGCAAGAGCCACCCGCGCCGCCCGAAGCGCGGTGTGTTGTCCCAGTTGGGCATCACGCACGGGTAGAAGCGACCGCCCTGGATCGCCTGCGCCCGCTCCTCCAGCGCCGCGAGCGCCAGCTCGGTCGCCTCCTCGGCGGGATACGCCTCCGGTCTCCCGAGGCGCCAGCGCCGCACGCGCTCGAGGGGCCCGAGGCCGTTCAGGAGCGCCGGCCAGCGCGTGCGCTGTGCGCGCAGGCGCCGCCAGGCCTGGCTCCAGCCGCTCTGGACCAGCGCGTCGAAGCCCGCCGGCGGCCCGTCCTCGCTGCCGTCGCCGATCGCGACGAGGTGCAGGCCGGGAAGCCCGTGCTGCGCGGCCAGCGCCTGCCAGCGCTCCGCCCACGCGCCGGCGTCCGGCAGGTTGCGCCAGCGGTAGATCGCGAAGATCGGCCGGCCGTCCACGCGCAGGTAGCGCCGGTCGAGGAAGGCGGCGAGGAGCGCGCGGAAGTGCGCCTCGTCGTCCGCGCGACCGGGATAGCCCTGCTCGAGCAGCACGCGGTCGTCGGGGCCGTACCACATGCGCGTCCAGCTCTCGTTGGCCCACGCCAGGCAGAAGGGGAGGTCGGGCTCGCCGCTCTCCAGCACCTCCTGGAAGGGCCGCTCGAGCAGGCGCTTGCCCGCGAACCAGTAGTGCCAGTAGCAGAAGCCGGCGATCCCCGCCGCGCGCGCCAGCGCCGCCTGGGCGGCGCGCGTCTCCGCCACGCGCAGGTCGTAGAAGCCGAGGTCCGCCGGCAGGTTCGGCTGCTGGTGGCCGCGGAAGAGCGGTCGCGCGCGGGCCACGTGCGTCCACTCGGTGAAGCCCTTCCCGTACCACGCGTCGTTCTCGGGGATCGGGTGGAACTGGGGCAGGTAGAAGGGGACGAGGCGACAGGCGCTCGCGGCCGTCGCCGGCGAGGGTTCGCCGCAGGAGGTCATCCTCGGCAGCGTTCCCAGAGGATGCGGGCGCGCGAGCCCGGCAGGGGGACGAGCCAGGCTCGCCGCCGGGAGCGCGGGAGAGCCAGTGCGAGCGGCGCGACGGCGAGCGACATCGCGAGGGGACTGTCCACTGCTCGTATCGAACCTCGGGGCTCGATCGCTCGCAATGGCCTGAGCGACGTGGGAGGTGGAGCGCGGAGGCACGACCCCGAAGGCGGCGCTCCTCTTGCGAATTCTCCCGGAATGACGAAACGATCGAGGGTCCCGCGGCGTCGTGCTCCGTTTCCCCGTGCTCGAGGATCGCTCCTCGCCGCGGCCGCCGCTCACCGCGCCGGAGGCTCCCGTCCGGCCTCTTCCGCCGGCCACAGCGCCTCGCGCTGGTGCTCCATCTCGTGCAGCACGCGCGCGAGCACGGCGTGGCCGTTGTCGGCGAGGAAGATCGTGTCGAAGTTGAGCTGGCAGACGGCGCACACCGGGCGCGAGCCGCGGTAGCTCATGATGTCGAGCTCGGGCTCGAGCACGACGTCCTCGATGCCGTAGTCGGCGGCGTCGAGCGGCGTGCCGTCCTCGTGGAAGCCGAAGAAGAGCTTCACCTCGGCGGGCGACCGTCGGCACAGGAAGCAGCGGTCCTTGTTGCCGGCGCGCGCGAGCGCCCGGAAGTAGTCGTGGAACTTGCGGTCGAGGTTCATCGCGCGCCCGTCTCCACCAGCCGGCCGTCCACCTTGAGCTCGTCGCCGTCCTCGTCGAGCGCGTAGGCGAGCAGCCACGGATCGGCGCCCAGGCCCTGCGAGAGCGCGCGCAGGTCGCTCGCGAGCGCGCTCAGGCCGCCGTCCTCCTCGAGGTACGCGACGACGCCGCGCCCCGCGCTCGTGCGCCCGACCGCGCACACCGCCTCGCCGGGGAAGCGCCCGGTCTCGACCACCTCCTCGCCGAGCAGCTCGGCCGCCTCGCGGCCCAGGTGCTCGAGCACGAGCTCCATGCGCGCCTCGCGCCGCAGCCGCTCGAGGTCGGGCGCGACGTGCTCCTCGAGCACGCGCGCGCCGCGGCCGGCCTCGATCAGCGAGAGGTTGGGCTGCACGTGCCGGAAGTGGAAGGCGAGGAAGCGGTCGGCGATGCGGTAGGTGCCCTTGCGCGAGCGCAGCGGGTCGGGGTCGGTCAGCGGCACGTCGCGCTCGACCAGGCGCAGCTCGCGCAAGACGCTCAGGTACTTGTTGGCGGTGGGGGAGTCCACGCCCACCGAGAGCGCGATGTCGCCCACGCGCTCCGCGCCGCGCGCGACGGCGGCCAGGATCGAGTTGTAGGTCGCCGGGCTGTTCAGCTCGCCGCGCAGCAGGAACTGCACCTCGTCGAAGAGGAAGCCCTCGGGCCGCAGCACCTCGCGCAGGAGGTTCTCGCCGAGCGAGCGCTCGGGGCGGAAGCGCGCCAGGTAGGCGGGCATCCCGCCGAGCACGCCGTAGGCCGCCAGCGCCTCGTCGTGGCTCCAGCCCGGGAAGAAGCGCAGCGCCTCGGACGGCGCCAGCGGCTCGAGGCGGCGCTGGCCGGTGCGCCGTCCGAAGAGCGGCGAGCGCTCGGCCAGGACCTCGCGCTCCATGAACGAGACCTGGCTGCCGCACAGGACGAGCATGAGCTGCGAGCGCTTGCCCTGGCGGTCCCAGAAGCCCTGCACGATCGAGGGCAGCCCCTTGTTCCCGTCGCACAGGTAGGGGAACTCGTCCAGCACGAGCACCAGGCGCTCCTCGCGCGAGCGCTCGGCCGCGTAGCCGAGCGCCGCGCCCCAGTCGGGGAACTCGAGCGAGGCGAGCAGCGGGTCGTCGAGCCCCTCGGCGAGCGCCGCGCGGAAGGCGCGCAGGTTGTCCTTGTCGCGCACCTGCGCGGCGAGGAAGTAGACCGCGCGCCGGCCGTGGCACAGGCGCTGGAGCAGCTCGGTCTTGCCGACGCGCCGGCGCCCGTAGAGCACGAACAGCTCGGGCCGGCCCGAGTCGGCGAACTCCTGGAGCACGGCGAGCTCGCGCTGACGGCCGATGAAGGGGGCGCTCGGAATCATTGAACTTCCTCGTACAATACCGCGGCGTATAGGCCCTGGCGTGGCCGGCAGGATGCCCTACGGGGTGCTGCGAAGGAAGTGGGAGGCCTTTCCGGGGTTCCGAGGGGGCCCCGCGGGTGCTCGTGCGGCGGGCCGCCCCGCTACCCTTGCACGTCCATGCTCCGGCTCGTCCCGGAACGACCCTGGCTGCGCGCGCTCGGCGCGGAAGGCCCGCCCGCGCGGCTCGACGTCGCGGGGCGAGCGCTGCGGCTCGAGCGCGTCTTCAAGCACGACTTCTTCGCGGCCACCGCCTGCTACGCGGACGCGGGCGGCGAGCGCGTGGTGGTGAAGCTCGCCCGCCGCGCGCCGCTCGGCCCGTTCCCGATGCGCTGGCTCGGCCGGCTCGCGACCTGGAACGAGGTGCGCGCGCTGCGCGAGCTCGGCGGGCTCGGGTTCGTGCCGAGCCTGCTCGCGCGGCCCGAGCCCGGCACGCTGGTGCGCTCCTTCGCGCCCGGCCGGGCGCTGGCGCGCGGCGTGCCGCTGGACGACGCCTTCTTCCCGGCGCTGCGCGACGCCCTCGAGCGCCTGCACGCGCGCGGCTGGGCCTACGTCGACCTCGAGAAGCCGCAGAACGTGATCGTGGGGGAGGACGGGCGGCCGCACCTGTGCGACTTCCAGATCTCCTGGGCCTGGCCGGCGCGGCTGCGCGCGCTCGCGCCGCTGCGCTGGTGGATCGGCGTGCTGCAGCGCGCCGACCGCTACCACGCGCTCAAGCTCGAGCGGCGCCTGCGCCCCGGCGCGATGGACGCCGAGGCGCTGGCGCGCTCGCTCGCACGCCCGTGGTCCGTGCGCCTGCACCGCCGCCTGACGAGCCCGCTCCAGAGCCTGCGCCGCGGGCTGCTCGACCGCCACGGCTCGCGCGGCACGCGCGGCGAGCACGGCGCCGTCGAGTGAGCGGGGTCCGGCGGCGCGCTCAGCCCGGCCGCGCGTCGAGCTCCTGGCGCAGGCTCTCGATGCGCGCGCGGCGCAGCGAGGCCAGCGTGCCGAAGGCCGCGCCCAGGAGGCCGAAGGCCGCGCCGCCGACCCCTCCGGCCAGGCTGGCCGCGCGCGGCTCGAGCGCCGTCGCCACGGCGACGCCGGCGAAGAAGAGCGTGCCGAGCAGCCCGAACCAGAAGAAGCCCCACGAGCGCAGCGCGCGCAGCCGCGCGTAGGCCTGGCGCAGCGCGGACGAGCCGCGCTCGTCCATCGGCTCGGGCTCGAGCAAGCTCGCGCGCGCCGCGAGCGGGCCGCTGAAGAGCCAGAAGCACAGCCCGGCGAGGAGCGCCGGCGAGACGCCGCGACCGATCGCCCAGACGGTCGCGCCCGCGGCGAGCGCGCACAGCGCCCAGCCCGCGGCCCACGCGCCGCGCGGGACGGGATCCGCGCGGTGGCGCGGCACGAGCGACGCGGCGCGCACGCTCGGTCCCGGGCGCGCCTCGGGGCGCTCGACCCCCGCCTCCGCGCGCCAGGCCGGCTGGCGCGCCGCCAGCGCGGGCACCGCGAAGCGGAACCACAGGAGCATGCCGCCGAGGGTCGCGGCGAAGGGCGTCCAGCCGACGCCCCAGAAGGCCGGCAGGGAGGGCGAGCGCTCGATCGTCGCGCGCGCGACGGCGTGCACCAGGAGCGCCACCGCCGTCGCCGCGAGCATCCGGCGCGAGCGCTCGGGCGCCTCCGCCAGCGCGCGCGTCGGGTGGGGTCGCAGGAGCAGCACGAGGACGGCGGGCCACACGAACATCGCGGCGGGGAACAGGCGGTGGAACCAGAGCATGGTCATTCCTCCTTCCAGATGCGTTCGATCTCGGCGCGCGCGAGCTCCTCGACCGTCGCGCGCTCGAAGCCGGCCAGTCGTGCGTCGGCCAGCGTCTCCGCCAGGCGGCGCGCGAGCTCCGCGCGCTCCTTCGCGCCGCGGCGGGCATCCGCCTGGCGCGCGGCGGCGACCTCGGTCCCGCGCCCGCGCACCGTGGTCACGAGCCCGGCCGCCTCGAGCGCGCGGTACGCGCGCGCGACCGTGTTCAGGTTGATGCCGAGGTCGGCCGCCACCTGGCGCACGGTCGGCAGCCCGTCCCCGGGCCGCAGCTCCCCGCGCGCGATGGCGAGCCGCAGCCCGGCCACGAGCTGCTCGACCAGGGGCACCGGCGAGTCGAGGCGCACGACGAGCATGGGAGCAATGTATCAGACAATGAGACAATATCCAGCCCTCGTTCGGATTTCCTCCCCGTCGAAGCCCCTTGACGGCCTCGGCGAGGGCGTGTTAGTTGTCTGACTAACTCATGGGAGCCGACACCCGCGAGCGCCTCGTCCAGGCCGCCATGGAGCTCTTCACGCTCCAGGGCTACGCCCAGACCGGCCTGGCCCAGATCGCTCGCCACGCCGGCGCCAACCCCGGCTCCCTCTATTACTTCTTCCCGACCAAGGAGGACCTGCTCCACGCGACGCTCGAGCGGCGCAAGGAGCTGCTCCACGACGAGGTCCTCGCGCCGGTGTGGAGCCGCATCGACGACCCGCTGGAGCGCGTGTTCGGGCTGCTCGCGGGCTACCGCAAGATGCTCGAGCTGACCGAGTTCCGCCACGGTTGCCCGATCGGGAACCTGGTGCTCGAGCTCGCGAACTCGCACCCGCGCACGCTCGGCCTCCTGCGCGACAACTTCGACGGCTGGCGCGCCGCGGTGGAGGAGTGCTTCCGCGCGGCGAGCGATCGCCTGCCGCCCGAGACCGACGCCGCGCGCCTGGCGCTCTTCGTGCTGAACACGATGGAGGGCGCCGTGATGCTCGCGCGCAGCTACCTGAGCTTCGAGCCCTTCGACGCGGCGGTCGTGTCGCTGCGCGAGTACGTCGACGCGCTGCTCGAGCTCGGCGCCTCGTGGCGCGTGCCCACGGGGTCGCCCTACCCCGACGTGACCGGCTTCTGGGACGCCATCGACCCGCGAGCCGCCGCCCCGGAGAACGCTCCATGAGCCCGATCGCCCCCTTCGCCCTGCTGCTCCTCGCGCCCGCCCTCCCGCTCCCGCAGGAGACCGCCGCCGCGCCGCGCGACGAGCGCTACCGCTCCTACCAGGCGCACGTCGCGGCGGCGGAGATGGCGCTGCGGCTCGGCGACGCCGGCGAGGCGCGGCGCTGGCTCGCCGACGCGCCCGAGGCGCTGCGCGGCTGGGAGTGGCGCCGCCTCGGCGCCGCCGCCGACCGCAGCCTGCGCGCGCTCGAGGCGCACGAGCAGGGCGTGTGGTGCGTGGCGCACGCGCCCGACGGCGCGCACCTCGCCACCGGCGGCGCCGACGGCCGCGTGCGGATCTGGGACGCGCACACGCACGCGTTCGTGCGCTCGCTCGACGCCCACGGGCGCGGCGTGTACGCGCTGGACTGGAGCCCCGACGGCACGCTGCTCGCCACCAGCGGCGGCGACGCGCTGGCGCGCGTGTGGGACGCAGCCAGCGGCGCCGAGGTGGCGACCTTCCGCGAGCACACCTACCCCGTGGGCTGCGTGCGCTTCGCGCCGGACGGGCGCACGCTCGCGAGCTGCTCCTACGAGCGCCCTGTCGGCGGCGAGGTGCGCGTGTGGTCGCTCGCGGACGCCGGACTGCTCGTGCGCTTCCAGCACGGCTACGCGCCGATCACGTGCGTCGCGTGGAGCGCGGACGGGAGCCGCGTGCTCGCGGGCTCCTGGGACCAGAGCTTCAAGTCCTGGAGCCTGGCCGAGCCCGAGGCCGAGCCGATCGTCACGCGCCTCGGCGACGAGGAGCGCTACCACGCGGCGGAGGGCATGGCGCTCTCCCCCGACGGCCGCCTGGCCGCCGTGGCGACGAAGGACGAGCGCGTGCACCTCGTCGACGCCGCGACCGGCGCCCTGGTCGGCGAGCTCGCCGGCCACGAGAAGACGGTCGAGTGCGCGGCGTTCTCGCCCGACGGGCGGCTGCTCGCCAGCGGCTCGGTGGACCGCAGCGTGCGCCTCTGGGACGTCGCGACGCGCGCCGAGCTGGCGCGGTTGGTCGGGCACGCGTCCACCGTGCGCGGCGTGTCCTTCGCGCCCGATGGCGCGAAGCTCGTGAGCGCTTCCTACGACGGGACGCTGCGCGAGTGGGACGTCGCCGCGCTGCTCGCGCGACCCGAGCGCCTGGCCCTGGGCGATTCCGTCTACGGCGCCGCGATCAGCCCCGACGGCGCGCGCGTCGCCGCGGCGCTCGCCGACGGCCGCCTGGTGCTGCTCGCGAGCGACGAGGGGCGCGTCGAGCGCTCGCTCGGCGGCGAGGGGGGCTGGCTGGCGGCGGTGGACTTCTCGCCCGACGGCTCGCTCGTCTTCGCTGCGGGCGAGGCCGCGCCGCGCGTGTGGCGCGTGGCGACCGGCGAGCTGGTCGCCGCGTGCGAGGGGCAGAAGGGCTGCGACGACGGCGCCTTCGCGCCCGACGGCCGGCGCTTCGCGACCGGCGCGCGCGACCGCACCGCGATCGTGTGGGACGCGGCGAGCGGCGCGCCGCTCGCCTCGTACGCGCACCCGCGCGAGGTGGGCAGCCTGGCCTTCGCTCCCGACGGCACGCTCGCGACCGGCTGCCGCGACGGGCGCGTGCGCCTGTTCGCGCCGGGAGCCGCGGAGCCGCGCGTCGAGTGGGCGGCGGGACGCGAGCCGATCGACCGGCTGGCGTTCTCGCCCGACGGGACGCTGCTCGCCTGCGCGGGCGAGGAGGGCGTGGCGCTCTTCTCGCCCGCCGACGGGCGCCGGCTGGGCGCGCTCGCGGGCCACGACGAGCGCGTCTTCGGCCTGGCGTTCTCGCCCGACGGCACGCGCCTGGCGAGCGGCAGCGCGGACGAGACCCTGATCGTGTGGGACGTCGCCGCGCGCGCCGCGCTGCTGCGGCTCGCGATCGGGAGCCGCGTCGCGCACCTCGCCTTCTCGCGCGACGGGACGCGCCTGCTCGTCGATCCGGCGCTGAGCGACGTGCGCGTGCTCGACGCGGTGCCCCTGCGCGAGCGGCTGCGCGAGTAGCGGCGAGCGGTCGGTGCCGGACGCGTCGCCTCGGCGGTCGCGGCGGGCGGGAGCGTCAGGGCAGCGCGTAGGCGCGCCGCGCGCCGAGCCCGTGGCCGACCAGGTGCCCCTCGCGCTCCAGGCGCACGAAGGCGCGCCGCGCGCGCTGCTTGCCGACGTTGCAGGCGCGCGCGAAGGCCTCGACCGTGCGCGCGCCGCCGTCGCGCGCGGGGCGGCCGACCCAGGCCAGGACCTGCTTCTCGAGCGCGTCGAGTGTGCCGCGGCCGCGGCGCTGCGCGCGCAGGGCGGCGAGCGCCGCGCCGCTCGCGCGCCGGTTCGAGGAGCCCACGCGCACGACGACCTCGCGCGCGCCGTCGGCGCACACGACGGCGTGCGGCCGACGCCCCGAGAGCGGGACGGAGCAGGCGAGCACCGTGCCCTCTTCCGTGGCGAGCTCCTGCGTGCGCACCTCGAGCGGGGGCTCGAGGCCTTCGCGCGCGACGCGGCGCAGCTCGGCGGCGCTCGCGCGCGGCCGCGGCGCGCCGACCACGCGGCCGTCGTCGCCCACGCCGACCAGGAGCAGGCCGCCGCGCGTGTTGGCGAGCGCGCACAGGCTGCGCGCCAGGCGCTCGGGCCGCGGCAGGCCGCGCTTGAACTCCACGCGCGAGCCCTCGCCCGCGCGCAGCACGAGGGCCAGCTCCTCGGGCGAGAGCAGCATCGCGCGCAGGGTAGCCGGAGAGCCCGCGGCCGGGGGCGCGGGTCATGAGCCGTCCGCTCGATCCGCGCCGGGTCGGAGCAGGCGGCGCGCTCCCCGCTAGGATGGGAGCCGAATGGGGGGGCCCAGCGAGCGGCGACGAGGGACGGGCGGGCGCGCGGCGATCGCGCTCGTCCTCGTCGCGGCGCTGGCGCAGGCGGCCTGCCGGACGGCGTCGCG
>CADEGS010000032.1:18969-27868 GCA_902826945.1 uncultured bacterium
CGCTCCGATGGCCGGCGATGCGGGCTCGTCCGCGGACGCGCAGGACGCGCAGGGCTTCACCGGCCTCTGGAGCACGACCTACGGCGCGATGCGCCTCGTCGCGGACGGGAGCTCGGTGCGCGGCAGCTACTCCTGGGGCGGCGGCGCGCTCGTCGAGGGCGTGTGCGAGGGGCGCGTCCTGCGCGCGACGTACACGGAGAGCGACGGCACGCTCGGGCGAGCGGTGTTCGAGCTCTCCCCGGACGGCGAATCGTTCCGCGGCCGCTGGCGTGCCGGGCTCGAGCGTCCGCTCGAGGCGGGCGACCGCGACGCGGGCCGCTGGAGCGGGACGCGCGTCGCCTCGGTGCCGGGGCGCACGTGGCTCGTGATCCTGGAGGCGAACTGGGAGACCTCGCTCGACGAGCACGAGTACAGCTATGGCGCCATGCTGCGCGCCTTCTTCGAGCGCGCGCCCTCGATCCAGGTGCGCCACCGCTTCTTCCACGACCGCGCGGACCTCGAGCGCTTCTGCCGCGAGGTCGCCTACCTGGCGGAGCCGGTCGTGCTGTACGTCTCCTCGCACGGGACGACCGCGGGCGTGGCCGTCGCCGGCCAGACGATCGACGGCACGACCATCGGGCGCGCGCTGCGCGAGGCCGGGACGCTGGCGCTCCTGCACTTCGGGAGCTGCGAGGTGCTGGCGGGCGCGGAGCCGGCCGCGCTGCGCGCCGCCGCGGGCCCGCGGCGGTTCCCGATCTCGGGCTTCCGCGAGACGGTGGACTGGGCGGCGAGCGCCATCGTGGACTTCGCCTACCTCTCGCTCGTGCTCGAGGGCGGGCTGACGCCGGACGAGGCGGTGCAGGCGACGCGCTCGATGATCCGCTTCGCGGGAGCGCCGGGGCCGGAGCTCGCGCTGCCCCCCGCGGACCTCGTCCTCTGGTGACGCGGGGCGTCGCAGCCGCGCGCCGCGCGGCTCCGTTCAGGGGCTGACGCGCTCGCCGAGGACGGCGAGCAGCGTGCGGCGCAGGTCGGCGGCGCGGAAGGGCTTCTGCAGGAAGGCGTCGGGCGCGCGTCCCGCGGCCTGCGGCAGCGAGTCGAGCGCGCTGTAGCCGCTCATCATGACGACGCGCGGGGCGGGATGCCGCCGCGCGAGCTGCGCGAAGACCTCGTCGCCGCTCATGCCCGGCATGGTGCGGTCGAGCAGCACCACGTCGATCTCGCTCCAGCGCGCCGCGTGCAGCTCGAGCGCCTCCGCGCCGCCGGCCGCCGAGAGCGCGGAGAAGCCGAGCCGCTCGACGATCTGCACCAGGAGCGTGCGCACCATCGGCTCGTCGTCCACGACCAGCACGAGCCCTTCGCACGGCCCGGGCGTCCGCTCGGGCTCGCCCTGCGCGCGCGTCGCGCTGCGCGCGCAGGGCAAGAGGACGCGCACCTCCGTCCCCGCGCCCGGGCGCGAGCGCAGCCGGATCGCGCCGCCGTGGCGCCGCACGATGCCGAGCACCGCGGCCATGCCGAGGCCGCGGCCGGTGAACTTCGTCGTGAAGAAGGGGTCGAAGACGCGCGCCAGCGTGTCCGCGTCCATGCCGCGTCCCGTGTCGGTGACGTCGAGCGTCGCGAACGTGCCCGGGGCGCAGCGCTCGGCGCGCTGGAAGCCCGCCAGCTCGCCCTCGTCCACGAGCGCGGTCCCCGTCGAGACGACGATCGAGCCGGCCGCGGCGCCGAGCGCCTCCGAGGCGTTGACGACGAGGTTCAGGACGATCTGGCGGATCTGCCCGGGGTCGCCCTGCACGGCGCTCAGGCCCTCGGCCAGCCGGCGCTCGACGCTCGCCTTGCGCGAGACGCTGAGCGCGAGCAGGTCGAGCATGTCGCTCACCGCCGCGTTCAGGTCCACGGCGAGGTCCACGTGCGGGCCGCCGCCGGCGTAGGCCAGGAGCTGGTCGCACAGCCCGGCGGCGCGCTCGGCGGCCTCGACGACGGCGTCGAGGTTGCGCCGCGCCACGCCGTGCAGCGCCGCGCGCGCGAGGTCGGCGCTGCCCAGGATCACCGCCAGCAGGTTGTTGAAGTCGTGCGCGACGCTGCCGGCCATCAGGCCCAGGCTCTCGAGCTTCTGGGCGTGGAGCATCGAGAGCTCGAGCTCGCGCCGGCGCTCCTCCGCGGCCAGCAGGCGGGCGTGGCCGAGCGCGCCCTCGAGCGCGACCGTGAACTTCTCCAGCACCGCGCGCAGCTTGTTCTGCTCGAGCGCCGAGAAGGGCGCGTCGCGCCCGGCCGAGTAGAGCTTGAGGAAGCCGATCGCGCCCAGGCGGTGCACGGCGTAGGCGCCGCGCTGCACGCCGGCCTCGGTCACGATCTCGGCGAAGCCCGGCTCGCCGTGCGCGAGCGAGAAGCCCGGGGAGGCGCTCGCGCGCACCGCCAGCGGGTGGTCGGCGGGGAGCTCGCGCTCGCGCGCGCGCCAGGCGGGAGCGGCGTAGACCAGGCGCAGCGCCTCGCCGTCCGCGGGCGCCTCGCGCACGAAGCGCTCGCGGATCCACACGGCGGCGAAGTCGAGGCTCTTGCGCGCCAGCAGCGTGCGCAGGAAGACGGCGCAGCTTTCCTCGAGCTCGATCGAGCTCCCGACCGAGAGCGACAGCTCGTACAGGACCGACAGGTCCTGGAGCGTCTGCGCGACGTCGTGGGACTCAGGCATGCTGCACCGAGACGACGATCGTCTTGTTGAGGAACTCGAGCGTGCCGCTCTCGTGCGAGGCGACCTCTCCCAGCGAGAGCGCGCCGCAGGGCTCGAGGTCGGGCACCAGCGGCGCGAGCCCCTCGCGCACCGCGCGCAGCTCCTCGTCGAAGCCGTCGCCGAGGAAGATCGTGCGCGAGACGCAGTCGAACACGAGCACGCTCTCGGCGCGCACGGCCCCGCCGACGAGGCAATCGCGCGCGGCGCGCCCGGCCGCCTCGACGAGCCAGGCGCGCTCGCCGCGCAGCACGGCCAGCACCGCGTTCTCCGGCACCTCGCCGACGCACAGGAGCGCCCCGTCCTCGACGACCGCGACCGGGTCGCGCACGACGTCCTCCGCGCCCTCCTTGTGGATGCCGAAGGGGAAGGCGCTGGAGGCGAGGAAGAGGTTCTGCGGCGTCAGCTCGCGGTCGAGGTAGGGCTCGACGGCGCGCCGGTAGACGTCGAAGGCCGTCCGCCAGTTCAGCTCCTCGATGCGGTTGCCGCGCGTGCGCGTGGCGACCACGGGGCCGCTGACGCGTCGCCAGCCGTGTCGCACGCCGAGCCGGCTCTCGAGCGAGACGAAGGCGATCACCGCCGCGTCCTGGAAGACGCCCTCGCGCGTGAAGACGCACGGCTCCTGGCGCAGGCTGAGCGAGCCGGCTCCGCCGCCGAGGAAGCGCACGCCGTCGCCCAGCTGCCCGTGCACGTCGGCCAGGAGGCGCGAGACGTTCGCCGTCAGGCCGTCGACCAGCACGAGCGCGGTGCGCGTGCGCGCGTCGCGCCGCAGCGCCGCGAGTTCGGAGAGCGCCGGGCGCGGGCGGTCGAGCCCGGTGACCAGCACGGGCGCCGCCTCGGACGGCAGCGTCAGCAGCAGGGCTCCGCGCTCGACCCGGCACCCGCCCGCGATCAGGCCGGGGAAGAGGCCGCCGCAGAACTCGACGTCGAGGCGGCGCAGCTCCTCCACCACGGCGGCGAGGTCGGGGCGGTCGCGCTCGGCGACGAGGACGACGAGCAGCCTGCCCGGGCCGAGCGGCAGCCCGGCGGCAGCCCGCGCGATCGATTCGGGGGTCGGCGAGTCGAGCAGCACGTCGCGTTGCGCCTGCGCCGCATGCTAGCCAGCGCCGGTGCGCCGCACACGGGATTGCCGGCACTCCCGCGCCGCACCTCGCGGATCGCCCGGACCCCCGTCACCCCCTCGGGACGTCACCCGGCACCGACCGCTCGCGAGAGAGCCGTACGGTGCGCGACTCCTGCTCACTCTTCCGGAGTGCGGCCGAGCTCGAAGAGCCAGAAGGCGCCCTCGAAGAAGACGGGGATGAAGGCCAGGAACACCCCGTTGCGCAGGAAGTCGATGCGGTAGTCGGGGTTGCGCCACACGCGCAGCAGGAAGAACTGCTGGTCGTCGGAGCCGAACAGGGCGCCCAGCGAGGCCACCAGCAGCAGGACGAACACCGCGCCCGGCATGAAATCGGCGTAGTCCTGGGCGTAGGGGTAGCGCAGGTAGGCCATGACGCGCGCGGAGAAGGGGATCGCGAGCGCCAGGGTCGGCAGCATCAAGAGGTTGTTCGGGTCGTCCAGCGGCAGGTCGACGCCGGCGCTCCAGGAGACGAAGAACAGGGCCTCGCTGAAGAGCACGACGTAGATCCAGCTCATCAGGTAGATGAAGCTGAACGAGAAGACCAGGCTCGAGACCCTGAGCGGGCAGGCCGCGGGCGGCTCGGGCAGGTCCTGGAAGTTCAGGATCTTGGTCCAGAAGGCGCGCAGGCGGCCGTGGCGCAGGTCGCCGTGGACCAGCTCCTCGATCAGGCGGAACGAGCGGACGTTCGCGATGACCTGCGTGTAGAGCTTCGTCAGCGAGAAGACGACGACGATCCCGACGCCCACGCCGACGGTCACCGTGGTGCCCATCACGAAGTCGTCGCTGATCGTGTCGAGGATGCGGAAGAAGGCCGTCGCCGGCGACTGCCCCTTGATCAGCAGGTTGTAGAAGAACGTCCAGACCAGGATCAGGGCCAGGATCGAGAAGCGCAGCGCGTTGCGCGTGCCGCGCGGCGGCAGCCCGGGCGGCCCCGGGCGCTCGTCGCCGCGCTCGCGGGCGGGCTCGTCCGTCACAGGATCTCCCCGAACGAGGGCGGCAGCCAGATCAGGAAGGCGGCCAGGATCGGCAGCGTCAGCAGCGCCCACTGCAGCTTGCTCCGCGCCCACACGAACGAGCCTTCCAGCGGGCGGATCGGGAAGCAGTAAACGAAGCAGTAGATCAGGAACATCGACCCGAGGAACACGAGGTGGCGCGAGCCGAAGCGGTCGCCGCCCCAGAAGAGCACGAGGTGCAGCGCGAACAGGGACAGGATCGAGCGCAGCGCGAGCCCGCGCTTCGCCTCCAGGTCGCCCTCGTAGTCGACGTCGGTCGTCAGCGGCAGGAACGACCCCGCGCCGGTGAAGTAGCCCTGCAGGAGCAGCCCGTCGATCTCGGTCCGGTAGCGCACGCGCACGCCCAGGCGCCGCGCCCACAGGCGGTGGATCGCCGCGTAGGCGAGCAGCGGCACGCCGGCCAGCGGCACCATCTCGAGCACGCCGAGCTCGCTCGCCGCGCGCAGGTCGGCCACGACCTCGGGGCTCACGACCCGCAGCACGCCGAGGAACGAGAGGCACAGGGCGACGAACCCGAGCCCGAGCGCGAGCGCCTGCGCGCCCGCGCCGTCGCGCGACCGGGCCAGGTCCGCTCCCTCGCCGTCGATCGACTCCTGCACGGTCGAGCCGAGGAGCACGCGCCCCGTGAACTTCACGAAGCGGCGCGTCACCGCGCGCGCGCTGGTGCGGCCGAGCGCTCCCGCCGTCGTGCGCATCAGGTTCGTCGAGGCGCCGCGCAAGAGCCGCCGCGCCGTCGCACGCAGGATCACCGCCAGCCCGACCGTGACCTCGCCCACGGCCGGGCGCCCGCCGGCGATGGACGACGCGCCGTACGCGTGGATCGCGAGGAGCGGCGCGAACATCGTGACGACCAGCGCGACGCCGGCGAGCGCGCCGAGCCATCGGGAATGCGAGGACGCTGGCATGAGCGGGGGCGGACCGGCCAGATCGTAGGAGCGCGCCGCGGCGCATGCCACCGGGCTCCTATCCGCGCAGCCCGTCGCCCTCGAGGTCGGTCTTCCTCGTCTCCACGATACGCCAGCCGTCCTCGCCGCGCGCCAGCGCGCCCTCGACGCGCATGCGCCACTGCGGCCGCCACTCCTCCCCGGCGAGCTTCTCGAACTCCGCCTCGAGCGCGAAGGTCGCCCGATCGCCCTCCACGGCGAGCGTCAGCGACTCCTCGGGCACGCGCACGCGCAGCGTGAGCCGTCGCGCCTTCTGCGTGCGCTGCTGCTGGAAGGTGGCGAGCAGGTAGCCGCGCAGGTCGTCGCGGCGCAGCGTCTCGCCGGCGTGCGTCCAGGTCTCGGCCAGGCCGGCGGTCGCGCCCTTGGCGCTGCCCTCGTTGAAGCCGTCCACCATCCCGGCCACCAGGCCGCGGATGCGCGCCTCGTCGGAGACCAGCGCGCCGCAGGCCCAGCGCACGAGGACGAACGCGAGCAGGGCCAGGGCGAGGATCGCGAGCGGGCGCTTCATCGGGCCCAGCACAGGCCTCCCCGCCCGCCGAGTCAAGGGAGCCGCTGCGGGCGAGGGGAACGCCGAGCGCCGCCGGCCGCGCTCGCCCGCCGGCGGCCTACGGCTCCAGCTCGACCAGGACCGCGTTCGTCAGCACGACGCCGGAGTGCGCGTAGAGCGCCTGCACGACCAGCGTGGCGGGGCCGCCGCCGCCGGCGATCGCGCCGGGCAGGCCGATCGTGCCGGCGGCGTCGGCCTGGATCACCGTGACGCCCTCGACCGGCACCGGCACGAGCACGCCGCCGAAGGCGGGCGTCGGGCTCGCCTGCGCGCCGACCAGGAAGACGATCGGCGCGTGCGGCGGCGCGCCGGTGACGCGCAGGCTCGCGCGGCCGCCCGTCGCGAGGGCGTCGCCGCAGATCTCGAGGCGCGCGGCCCCCGGGCTGGCGAAGCCGAGGTCGGGCTGGCAGGCGAGCGCGCTCCCGCCGGGGAGCGCGCGCTCGGCGATCGTAAGGCGCGTCGTCGCGCTCGCGCTCTCGCCGTCCGCGTCGGTCGCGGTGACGGTCAGCAGGTGCGTGCCGACCGAGAGCCGCGTGAGCGCCGCCAGCCGGCCCGCGGCGACGACGCCGTCGCGGCTCGAGCGCCATTCGACGCGCTTGCCGTCGAGCGAGCGGTCCTCGAGGTCCCAGGCCGCCGCGTGCAGCACGACGGTCGCGCCGCGCGGGACGCGCGCGCCCTCGTCGGGCGAGAGCACGTGCACCTGCGGCGCGTGCCCGGCGCCGCGCAGGGCGTCCAGCGCGCTCGTGCGCGCCGCGCTCGTGCGCAGGCCGTCGCTCGCGAGCAGCTCGAGCCACGCGCCCTCGCCCGCGCGCGGCAGCGCCGCCGCGTCGAGCGTCCAGCCCGGCCGCTCGAGCCCCGTGGCGAGCGCGATCGTGCGCACGCCGTCGGGGCTGTAGCGCAGCGCGCAGCGCAGCGCGTCGCCGTCGGCGTCGGCCGCCGACCAGTCCACGCGCACGGCGCGCGCCCCCCCGTGCGCGGCGAGCGCGCGCGGCGCGCCGAGCGCGAGCTCCGGCGCCCGCGCCGAGCGCGCCAGCGCCGCGCGTTCCACGCCGCTCCGGTCGAGCACGGCCAGCCGCACGACGCGCCGCGGGTCCACCTCCGGCGGCAGCACGTGCACGAAGCCGCTCACGGGCAGCGCCGCGTCGAGGTCCACCGCGCCGCAGTGCGCGCTGGCGCGCGCGCGCACGCCGAGCACGCGCCACGCGCCGTCCTCCAGCTCCGCGCGCAGGAAGAGGTCGGCCTCCTCCGGCGGCACGGGCGCGTCGGGCACGAGCCCGCGCGCGGCCAGCGTCTCGGTCACGCTCGCCCGCCCGGCGGCGCGCTCCCACAGCCCGGCGACGAGCAGGCAGGGCGCGGCGCTCGGCGCGGGCCGCGCGGCCGCGCACGCGAGCGCGGCGTTGTTCCGGAAGACGCGCGCGCTGTTCGTGTCCACCCAGGCCTGGTCGGTGAGCTGTCCGGGCACCATCAGGTCGAACAGGCTCGCCGGCTTGAGCCGCGGCAGGCCCAGCGGCAGGCGCAGGTGCCGCTCGACGTCCGCGCCGACGGCGCCGATCCGGTCCTGGACGTGAAGACGGCCGAAGCAGTGCCCGAGCTCGTGCGCCAGCGTGCGCTGGAAGCGATCGGGCCCCGTGTTGCCCATCGCCACGCGGCCCGGCGTGCCGTTCGCCTGGCCGTTGTAGAAGAGCCCGCCGGGCACCCAGCCGTAGACGAAGTCGGGCTGCGGGCTCGTCAGCGCCAGGTCGACGAGCATCGAGTCGAGCAGCGCCGTGCCGGCGAAGAACGTGTTGAGCGAGGCGGTCCAGAGCTTGGTCGGCGGCTCGCTCGGCCGGTAGTCCCAGTCGCCGGCGGGATAGGCGCCTTGCAGGAACGCGTCGCCGATCCCCGGCGCGATCAGCGCGGGATCGGGCAGGTTGGGCTCCGGCACGAAGGGGCGGTAGTCGATCGCGACGTACGCGAGCTCGGGGCGGCGCACGCAGGCGAAGGCGAGCGGCCCGAGCCGGCGCGTGGCGAGCGGCGCGCGCTGCGCGCCTGGGCCCAGGGCGAAGAGCTCGACCTCGAGCTCGACCTCGCCCGCCGCCGGCGGCAGGAAGACGAAGCTCAGCCGGTCGCTCTCGCCCGCGCCTCCCGGTGCGAGCGGCGGCACGAGCGGGCCGTTGTCCGAGCCGATCGGCGAGGAAGCCGCCTCGACGCCGCCGACGCGCACGCGCAGGAGCCCGTCCACCGCCGCGCCCGGCGGAAGCGCGAGCCCGTCCAGCCCCGCGCGCACGAGCGTCGCCTTGCCGCCCACGAGCGCCGCGCCGGGGATCGTCTGCACGACCTCGAGCGTGTCGCCCGCGAGCGCCGCGTCCGGGCCCGCGAGGAAAGCGCTCGCGCCCGCCTCCTGGAGCGCGCCCGGCGCGTCGCCCGCGGCCGCGAGCGCCAGGGCGACGGCCACGACGCCCGGCAGCGCTCCGCAACGGTCAGCGACGCGCCGCGCGTTGCGCGGCGTCGCCCGTCCGCATCTCGCCGGTCGCTGCACGGCCCGATCCTAGCCGCCGTCGCGAGCGAGGGGAGAGCCGCCGGCCCGGAAGGCGG
>CADEGS010000033.1 GCA_902826945.1 uncultured bacterium
GCGCGAGCAGCCAGCCGCGGAGCCGGCGCGGCGGCGCGATCCGTCGCCCGGCGAGCGTCGCCACGCCGGTGGCGACGAGCACCCCCGCCGTGACGAGGGAGAGCGCGCGCCCGAGCGTCCCGCCGAGCGCCCCGCCCGCGCGCGGCGCGCCCGCGGCCGCGCCCGCGGCTCCGAGCCCCAGCGCGAGCAGCAGCGCCAGCAGCGCGTAGGTGCTGGCCTTGCCCAGCGCGTAGCACGCCTGGCGCGCGAGCGCCGCCGGCCAGCGCCCGTCGGGGCGCCGCGCGACGAGCAGCGCGAAGCCGCCGCACATGCCCGCGCAGTGCAGCGAGCCCAGCGCGCCCAGCAGCACGAAGGGGCCGGCGAAGGCGAGCGCGCTCACGGGCCTGCGCGCTCCTTCCCGAGGGCCGCGGCCTCCTCCGGCCGCGGCTCGCGCTCGGGGCCGACCCATCCCAGCCGCAGCGGCGTGGGCGTCTCGAAGCGCGCGGTGGTCGCCTCGCAGGCCGCGACGCAGTCGCCGCAGCGCAGGCAGTTGGCGACGTTCGTCAGCTCGTCGGGGTAGAAGCCGCGCGCGCTGCGCGGCGCGCCCTCCGCCATCTCGCGCGGCTTCAGGTCCACCGGGCACACGCTCTCGCACGCACCGCAGTCGGTGCAGGCCTCGGGGTGCGCGAACGCGACGCCGGTCAGGCTCGTCGGGCCGAGCACGGCGAAGTAGACGCCCGAGGGGCAGTACTCGCGGCAGAAGCGCATGCCGAGCCCCTGCACGATGGCGAACAGGCCGAAGGTCATCGCGCCCAGGAACGCGCCCGCGAGCAGGGTCGCGCGCGGCGAGCCGTCGCGGAACACGCGCCAGTCCACCCAGAAGCCGAAGGTGATCGCCGCCAGGACCAGGCACACGAGGAGCACCGACGCGAAGCCGAGCCAGCGCCGCCAGGTCTTGCGGTGGCGCCACTGGAACCACTCCGCCAGGCGGTTCAGGTTGCCGACCGGGCACACGAAGCCGCACAGCCAGCGGCCGAGGTAGCGGCTCGCCAGCACGATCGCCACGTTGATGCCGAGGAACGGGAAGGCGAACGCCTTGGCCGCCGCGACCAGATCCACGCGCTCGCCCAGCCAGTGGTTGTTGCCTCCCCACAGGTCGAGGCGCAGCGTGTTCGTCGCCGGCAGGAGCGCGATCCCGACCGTGCAGGCGACGCCGATCCCCCAGCGCCACCAGGTGTAGCGGTGCACGCCGGGCCGGGCGGCGGCCAGGCCGTAGAGCGTGCGGCTGCGGCGGGCTCCGACGGGCATGGCGTTCAGGCGGGCGCGAGGAGCGCCGGGTCGGAGGAATCGGTGCGGGCAACGCGCTGCCCGCGCGCGGGCGGCGGGACGGCGACCAGGCGGCTCGAGGCGAGCACGACGAAGAGCGAGGAGGCGACCATCGCGGAGGCGGCGAAGACGGGCGAGAGCTCGCCGCGCGCGGCGAGCCACAGCCCCGCCGCGTTGTAGCCGAAGGCCCAGGCCAGGTTCAGCCGCGCCACGCGCAGCGTGCGACGCGCCAGGCGCACGAGCTCCGGCAGGGCGGCCAGGTCCGCGTGCAGCAGGTGCACCGAGGCCGACTCGAGCGTGCGCGGCGCGGCGTGGCGCATCGAGACGCCGACCCAGGCGGCGGCCAGCGCCGGGGCGTCGTTCAGGCCGTCGCCGACGAACATCGCGCGCGCCGCGCGCGCGCCGGCGCGCTCGGCCTTCTGCGCGGGCAGGAGCGCGGGCTCGACCGCCAGGCCGAGCTCGGACGCCAGCGCGCGCGCGGGACCCGGCGCGTCGCCGGTCAGGACGACGACCGAGAGCCCCAGGCGCTCGAGCGCGCGCACCGCCTCGCGCGCGCCAGGCCGGGCGCGCGTGGCGAAGCGCAGGAGCGCCAGGCGGCCGCCGCGCGCGCGCTCGAGCGCCACGTCGGTCGTCGGTCCCTCGTCCGGCGTCCCCGCGCGCACCAGGCGGTGCAGCGAGCCGTCCACGAGCCCCTCGACGCCGATGCCGGGCAGCGCGCGCGCCTCGCGCACGGGCGGCAACGCCCGGCCGCGCGTCGCGGCGCGCAGCGCGCGCGCGATCGGGTGGTCGCTGGCCGCCTCGAGCGCCGCGGCGAGCGCGAGCGCCGCCTCGGCCGAGAGGCCGGGCCCGGGCTCGACCGCCGTCAGCTCGAGCGCCTCGTCGGTCAGCGTGCCGGTCTTGTCGAGCTGCACCGAGCGCACGCGCGCCACGCGCTCGAGCACCTCCGCGTCGCGCACGAGCAGGCCGCGCCGCCAGGCCTGGCCCAGCGCGCACCAGAAGGCCAGCGGCGCGGCGAGCCCGAGCGCGCACGGGCAGGCGATGAGGACGACCGAGAGGCCGGCCAGGAGCGCGCTCTCCGCGCCCGCGGCGCGCCAGTGCCAGGCGACCGCGCCCGCGGCCAGGAGGGCGACGAGCGGCAGCAGCAGGGCGGACGCGCGGTCGGCCACGCACACCAGGCGCGCGCGCGTCCCGAGCGCGCGCTGCAGCACGCGCTCGACCTCGTCCTGGACGCGCTCGCCGCGCAGCGCGCGCGCCTCGACCACGAGCGTGCCGTCCACGAGCACGCTCCCGGCCAGGATCCTCTCGCCCGGGCCCAGGCTCCAGGGGCGCTCCTCGCCGGTCAGCCGCGAGGCGTCCACGAAGGAGCGGCCCTCGCGCACGACGCCGTCCACGGGGCACGCCTCGCCGGCGCGCAGCCGCACCAGGTCCCCCGTCGCCAGCGCCTCGAGGTCGACCTCCTGCTCGTCGTCGCCCCGCACGCGCGCGACGGGCCGCAGCCGCTCGCGCGCCAGCTCGCGCAGCCGCCCGGTGGCACGCTCGCGCGCGCGCGCGTCCAGCCAGCGCCCGAGCGTCACCAGCACGAGCACCATCGTCGCCGTGTCGTAGTACACGTGCGGGCCGTCCGTGAACGTGCTCCACAGCGAGGCCGCGAAGGCCGCGCCGCTGCCGGCCAGCACGAGCCCGTCCGCGGAGAGGAAGCGGCGCAGGCGCACGACCGCGTCCGCCAGCGGGAGGCCGAGCAGCACCAGGACCGGCAGCGAGAAGAAGAGCGCGCCCATGCGCGCCAGCCCGCGCAGCGCCAGGGCGGTCTCGTCCGCCGGCGCTCCAGGCGTGCCGTACAAGGAGAGCGAGAACACCATCACGCCCATCGCCAGGAAGGCCGACACGGCCAGGCGCGCGAGCAGGCCGTCGGCGCGCGCGGGCCGCGCGTCCCGCGCGTCCTCGGGGCGCGCCCGGCCGAGCAGGTGCCAGGCCAGGAAGCAGCCGCTGCAGCAGAACTCCGTCGAGCCGGAGGCGAGCGGCAGCCGGCAGTGCCGGCAGGCGCGCGCGGGCGCGCCCGCGTCGCTCACCGGGGACCGCTCTCCTGCGCGGTGCCCGGCTGGACCGGCCCCTGCTCCAGGAAGTCGGGGAGCTGGTACTCGAGCGTGTACCACACGAAGAACGCCAGGAAGCCCAGGTAGAAGAGCATCAGGTACCAAGGCACGCCGCCCTTGCCGTAGGGCACGAGGGCCTGCTGCGCGTCGTCGCGGATGTCGGGGGCTTCGCCGCTGCCGCTCATGGACGGGTCCTCCGCAGGAGCTCCTGCTCCGCGCGCTCCTGCTCGAAGAAGCGCTCCAGCATCTCGTGCTTGGGCCGCTCGATGTCGCGGAACTGTCCGGTCAGGAAGGCCCACGCCAGCAGGAGCAGGAACCCGGTCGCGACGATGCCGTAGATCACGATCGGGTCGAACGCGAAGCCCGCCAGCTCGTCGCGGCGGATCGTCTTCAGGAACGAGTAGAGCTTGAACGTGAACATGCAGCCGGCCACGGTCACGGCCGTGCAGAAGAAGCCCAGCACGGCGCGCCGCGGGCCGCGCGGCTCTGCGGTCGTCTCTCTCACGGCTTCGCCTCCTGGCCGGTGCCCTGGGTGGTGCCGAGCCACTGCAGGTAGGTGACGAGCGCGAAGCCCTCCTTGTGCGGCTCGCCCTGCTCGTCGAAGTAGTACGCGTAGGAGGGCATGATCGACGTCGGCACGACGTTGCGCGGGTTGATCAGGTGCGCGATGTGCCAGTCGTTCGTGCGCTTGCCCTTCTCGCGCGCCAGGTCGGGACCGACGCGGCGCGTGCCCCACAGGTGCGGCTGGCTGAGCGCGTTCTGGTACTCCTGCGCCGTGCTGGGCGGGCCGAAGCGGCTGGCCTCGTTCGACACGACGCGCACGTACTGGCTGTGGCAGTGCCAGCAGGCCTGGCCGACGTAGAGGTCGCGGCCGAGCCGCAGCGCCTCGGCGTAGCTCGCCGGCGTCACCGAGCCGAAGCTCGCCGTGAACGCGTCGGGATGGTCCTCGGCGAGCTGGCGGAACTCGGCGCTCGGCTCGCGCGCGAGCTGCTCGAGCGTCTGGAACTCCATGTCGTGGTAGCTGGTCAGCGTCATCCACGGGAAGATCATGCTGAGCGTGATCGCCACGGCGAAGCAGCCGATGCCGGCCACGAAGAAGAGCGTGTAGAACTTCTCCACGGGAGCGTCTCCTTATTCCGCCTCGACCGGCACGAGGTGCCGGCTCTCGTCGTACGCCACGCCGCCGCGCGCCGTCTGGATCATGTTGTGGAAGAGGCACAGGAACCCGGCGAACATCAGGCCGCCGGAGAAGGTGCGCACCCACCAGAACGGCACCGAGGCGTCCACGATGTCCATCCAGTCGTTGAGCTGACGCTGCATGAAGCCGGCGATCAGGCCGGCCGCGGTCAGGTCCACGAACATGACCGCGATGCCGATCGTGGACAGCCAGAAGTGCCAGAAGCGCAGCTTGTCGGAATGCCACTCGCGGCCCGTCACGCGCGGCCACAGCCAGTCGATCGTGCCGAACATCCAGAACGTGAACGTCCCGAACATGATCATGTGCGCGTGGCCCACGACCCAGTCGGTGAAGTGGATGATGCGCTGGAACGTCCACGTCACCTGGAAGGAGCACTGCAGGCAGGTGATGAAGTACATCACCGCGCCCGCGTAGAACCAGCGGATCGCCAGGTTGGTGCGCAGCGCGCCCCACTTCCCGCGCAGCGTCATGAAGAAGTTCACGACGACCGTCGTGACCACGACCTCGATCGCGATCGTGGTCGTGATGGCGCCGAACTCGACGTAGTCGGGGATCGGGCTGATCAGGAAGTGGTGCACCCCGCCGAGCGGGTAGAAGAAGGCCAGCGCCCAGAAGCCGATCACCGAGAGCGAGTGGCTCCAGATCGGCCGCTTCAGGATCAGCGGCACGAAGAAGTACATCAGCCCCCAGCCCATCGGCGTCACGTACAGGCCGACCAGGTCGTGGATGAAGAGCCCCGTGACCGCCGCTCCCGCCGCGCCCGGCAGCACCCACTCGGGCACGATGTTGCCCATCAGGTACGTCAGGGCCAGCCACACGAGGCCGGCCGTGATGTACCAGAGCGACACGTAGAACTTCTGGTGGCGCGCGCGGTAGAGCGGCACCACGAACTGCGTGATCAAGAGCACCGCGCCGACGACCACCAGGAAGTCGACCGGGATCCAGTTCAGGTCGAACGAGCCGGGGCGGAAGCCGGTGGGCGTCTCGCCCCACTCGATCGCCTGCGCGCGGTCGAAGAGATAGCCGCCGAGGGCCGCCGCCAGGATCGCCTGCCAGGTGAAGAAGATCAGCAGGCCGACCTTGCGCGACCACACGCGCTGCCCGGTCAGGCGCGGGACGACGAAGTAGAGCATGGCCGTGAAGCCGTTCACGAGCCAGCCGTACGCCGCCATGTTCGTGTGCAGGAGCCGCAGGTGTCCCGGCGACACGACCTCGCTGTCGGGGTGCGGGAAGAAGCCCAGGAACTGCAGCGAGTACTCGAAGCCCGCCGCCATGCTGACGAAGAGCGCCGTGGCCGCGGCGAAGAGGTGCCAGCGCACCAGCCGGTGGTCCACCAGGGAGCGGTTCTCGTCGATCATCGCGTCTCTCGCAGGCTCTGCACGAAGTGCACGAGCGCCCAGATGTCCTCGGGAGCGATCGAGCCGGCGTAGGCGGGCATCGGGGTGCCGTTCACGCCGGTGGCGATCGAGCGGTACAGGTCGGCGGGCTGCGAGCCGGCGCGGAACACGCCGCTCGTCAGGTCGCGCGGACGGATCGGGTAGCCCCAGTCGTCCTTGAACTCGGCCGCCGAGGCGCCGTCGCCGCGCCCCGACTCGCCGTGGCAGGCGACGCAGCTCGCGCCGCTCGGGCTCAGGAAGAGCTCGCGGCCGCGCGCGATCGATTCCGGCGTCGCCACGGGCTCGGGGACGGGCGGGTAGACCGCCTTGAGCGTCTCCGGCGACCAGCGCCGCACGACCACGTCCGCCAGGTCGTCCACGTCGGGCAGCTCCTCGTCCTCCCAGGCCACGTCGAGGACGAGCTGCTCGAACGAGCCCCGGATCGCGAGGTAGCGCACCCAGGCGACCAGGTCCATGCGCGTCTCGAACGACAGCAGGCGGAAGTCCGGCATCGACGAGCCCGACAGCCCGCGCGTGATCGTCTGGAACACGTCGGACTCGAGCGGCGCGAGGCCGGTGGGCGTGCTCGTGAACTTGAAGACGCCGCGCCGGAAGTTGCGCGGGCGCGGCTCGAGGTAGCGCGCCGCCGGCCCCGCCCCGTCGCCGGTCGTGCCGTGGCAGCCCACGCAGTGGGTCTCGTAGGCAGACGCGCCGGCCTCCAGGCGCGCGACGTCCACCAGCCTCGCCAGCGTCTCGGAGTCGCGCCCGAACCAGCGCTCGCTCGCCTCCGCGATCGCGGGCCGGAGCGAGAGCGAGTGCTGCTCCTCGAAGCTCGCCGCGTCCTCGTCGAAGGGCAGGTCGATCTCCGAGGCGGCGCGCCCCGGGTCGTCGCCCTCGGGATCGCGCCCGTCGCGCTGGCGCAGGAAGGGCGCCCCCATCAGCGCCAGCGCCGCCACCCACAGGACCAGCGCCAGCGCCCCCTGGCCTCGGCGGCCGTGCCGGCCGCGCCCCATGTCGCTCATGTCTGCCACCTCGCGAGTCGGCCGCCGGTCTGCGGCGACGATCGGGGAACGGTAGCGAGCGAGAGCGCGGCGAGGCGTAGGGCAGGGTGCGTAGAAAGGCGCAGGAATCGTACGCACTCGCGCGCCGGCGACGGGCGGGCGCGCGCTTCAGCCGGGCAGCAGGAGCTCGAAGCGCGCGCCGCCGAGCGGGCCGCGCCCGGCCGCGATCGAGCCGCCGTGCGCCTCGATCGTCTTGCGCGCGAGCGCCAGCCCGAGCCCCGTGCCGTTCGCCTTGGTCGTGACGAAGGGCCGGAAGAGGCGCGCCTCGACGTCCTCGGGGATGCCCGGGCCGTCGTCGTCCACCAGCACGCGCACCCCGCCCGCGCGCGCCTCGAAGGAGAGGCGCAGGCGACCCGAGCGGCGCGGCGCCATGGCCTCGATCGCGTTCCTCGCCAGGTTGACGAGCACGTCCTCGAGCCGGCCTCCGTCGGCGTGGAACGCCGGGCAGCCGGGCGCGACCGAGAGCTCGAAGGTCACGTTCGCCTCGCGTGCCAGCGGCGCCATCTGCTGCTCGAGCGAGCGCCCCAGCGCCCCGGGGTCGCACGGCGCGAGCTCGAGCTCGAGCGGCCGCGTCAGCGAGAGCGTGCGCCGCATCAGCTTCTCGAGCTTCTGCATGCGCTCGACCAGGTCCGCCAGCACGGCGCCTTCGTCCTCGCCGAGCTGCTTGGCCACCGCGCGCAGCGCGAGGTTGATGGCGGTGATCGGGTTCTTGATCTCGTGCACGAGCAGCGACGCGGACTCCCCGATCTGCGCGAAGGCCTGCATCATGGCCAGCTCGCGGCGCTGCGCGGCCTGCAGCTCGGTGATGTCGCGTCCCTCGGCGATGACGAGCGCCACGCGCCCCTCGTCGTCACGCATCGGCTTGAGCGAGAGGTCGAGCAGCAGCTCCTGGTCCACGCGCCCGCGGAAGCGGATCTGGAAGCGCTCGAAGTGCCCCAGGGCGGCGCGCTCGACGGCCTGGCGCACGCGCGCGGACGACTCGGGGTCGGGCCAGCAGCGCATGTCCCAGAAGCGCCGTCCGACCAGCGTCTCGCGCCGCGAGCGCGAGGCGTCGAGCACGGCGCGGTTGACCTCCAGCGTGCGCCCGTCCGGCTGCAGCAAGCCGACGAACTGGTACTCGCCGTCCACGATGGCGCGGAAGCGGCGCTCGCTCTCGGCCAGCGCGCGCTCGGCGGCCTTGCGCTCGGTCACGTCGCGGAAGCTGCCGCAATAGAAGGGCGCGCCGTCCCCGGCGGGCTCGACGCGCGAGACGGACAGCTCGATCTCGATCTCGCGGCCGTCCTTGCGGCGCGCCGGGAACTCGCGCAGCCGGCCCAGGATGGCGGTCTGGCCCGTCTCGCGGTAGCGCGCCAGGTAGCCGTCGTGGAGCGAGCGGTGCGGCTCGCCCATCAGGACGGTCACGTTCTGGCCGACGAGCTCCTCGGGGCCGTAGCCGAAGACGCGCAGGCAGGACTCGTTGGCCGCCAGGATCGTCCCGTGGGCGTCGATGGCGACCACCGGGTCGAGCATGGCGGACAGCATGGCGCGGGCGTGCACCTGCTCCATCGAGCCGCTCGAGGTCGCCTTGCGGGACACGGCGCCCGATCATAGCGCGGCCCCGGGGCCGGGCGATCCCGCGCCGCTGGCTCCTCCGCTCGTCCACCTCGGCGTACGAACAGCGGCGAGGGTCCCTCGAGGGCCGCGAGGCGGCATGATGGTCTCTCGCATGGAAAGCGAATCGCGCACCGGCCGGATCGCCGCGCGCACGGCGGCCTCGATCCTCACGCCCGAGCCCGTGTGCGTGGAGGCGGAGGAGAGCCTCGACCGCGCGATGGAGCTGATGGAGGCGCACGCGATCCGCCACCTGGTCGTCGTGCAGGGCGGACGCGTCGCGGGCCTGCTCGGCGACCGCGAGGTGCTCGGCGCGACGGGCTGGCTGCCGCTGCGCGTGCACGAGAGCCGCGGGCCGAGCCCGACCCGCGGTCACCCGAACCGCGTGGCCGACGCGATGCGCGCGCCGGCGGCGACGATCGAGCCCTCGCTCGACCTGCGCTCGACGATCCGGCGCTTGCTCGACGAGGGCGTCGACTGCCTGCCCGTGCTCGAGGGCGGCCGCCTCGTGGGGATCGTGACCGAGACCGACCTCCTGCGCGCGTGCCTCGAGGCCGCTTCCGCTCCCGGCGCGGACCCGCCGGTGGAGGAGCTGATGGCGCGCGACCCGCTGAGCGTGCACTGGTACACGACGATCGACGAGGCGGTGCGGCTCTGCCACCGCCACGGGATCCGCCACCTGCCGGTGCTCGAGGCGGGGCTCCTGGTCGGCATGCTCTCCGACCGCGACCTGCGCCGCGCCCACGGCCAGGGACGTCCCGGCGCCTCGCCCGTCGAGGAGGTCTTCACGCGCAAGGCGATCGCCGCCGCGCCCTCGATGCGCGCCTCGGAGGCGACGCGGCTCCTGCTCGAGAATCGCATCGGCGCGCTGCCGGTCGCCGAGCGCGGCGAGGTGCGCGGCATCGTCACCAGCACCGACCTCCTGGAGCACGGGCTGACGCTGCTCGCGCCGGCGCCGTAGCGCCGCGGCGCGACCCCGGCGTCGGGTCGCAGAGGCCGCGTGCGCCGGCGATCAAGCCCGCGTGCGCGGCTCAGCCGGGCCGATGGAAGCTCAGGACCGGGATCGGGCTCGTGCGCAGCACGGCCTCGGCCACGCTGCCGAGCGCCAGGCGGCGGAAACCCGTGCGGCCGTGCGTCGAGAGGGCGATCAGGTCCACGCCGTGGCGCTGCGCGTAGTCCACCACGCCCTTGGCGGGCGACTCGGCGCTGACGACCGCGGTCTCGACCTCGAGGCCCCGGATCGTCTGGCACTGCTCGGCGAGCTTGGCGCGCACGTCGGCCATCTCGCCCTCCAGGTCGGGCATCGAGACCATCGGGGCCAGCGGCGCTCCGTGCGGGATCGCGCGCAGATCGGGCACGACGTTGAGCACCGTCACGCGCGCCTTCCAGAGGCGTGCCAGCTCCAGCACGGGCTCGAAGGCGCGCAGGGCCTCCTCCGAGAGGTCGGTCGTCAGCAGGACGTGCGCGATCTTCATGCTCGAATCCTCCTCGCTCTCCGGCATCCGCGCTCTACGCTCGACGGCGCAGTCGGCGCGCTCCGGGGGGGGCAGGCCTGCCCCTCAGTCCATCCTGGCCAGCATGCTGGCCAGGTCGTCGGCGTGCTCCTCCTCCATGGCGAGGATGCCCTCGAGCATGCGCCGCGTGGTCGAATCGCCATCGCCGATGTAGCGGATCATCTCGGCGTAGGACTCGATCGCGATGCGCTCGGCGACCAGGTCCTCCTTGATCATCTCCACCAGCGTCTCGCCCTCCACGTACTCGGCGTGGCTGCGCGAGGACAGGCCGTCGGGCGAGAAGTTCGGCGAGCCGCCGAGCTGCACGATGCGCGCCGCGATCTGGTCGGCGTGCTGCTGCTCCTCGTTCGCGTGCTGCAGGAACTCGGCCGCCACCGGCTCGGCCTGCAGGCCGTCGGCCATGAAGTAGTGCCGCTTGTAGCGCAGGACGCAGACGATCTCGGTCGCCAGCGCCTCGTTGAGCAGCTTCAGCACCGTCGGCAGGTCGCTCTGGTAGGCCTCCGTGATGGCCCCGCGCTCGATGTGCTTGCGCGCCCGCGCGCGCAGGGCCTTGATGTCGGACAGGAAGGGCTTGTCGCGCTTCTCGCTCTTGCTCTTGTCGCTCATGGCAGCCTCGCAGGGGGGCGATGCATGTTCGGCTCCGCGCCCGCCGCGATCAACCCCCGTCGCTCAGGAGGGGCCACGCGGCGGAGGCGCGGCGAAGGGCCCCGCGAACGCCGAGGCCCCGACCACGGACGCCGGCGCGCCCGTGTCGAGCTTGCCGAGGGACAGCGGCACGGTGCACTCGCAGTAGCCCGCGCTCGAGCAGCGATACGGCCGCTCGCGCTCGCGCAGGACGCGCTCCTTGAGCCCGCCGAGCAGCGCGAGCTCGGGAACGTGCGGGCAGCCCTCGACGCGTCCGTCGTTCCAGACGCGGAAGTAGCGCTGGCCGGCGGGACAGCTCACCTCGGGCAGGCCGCGGAAGAGCGCGCCGTAGTCCTGCTCGAGCACCGTCTCGACCATGTGCGCGTGCCGGCGAGCGACGTCGGCCAGGCGCTGCTCCTCGTCCGGCGTGTACGCGTGGTTCAGGTGGCGGATCAGCCACAGCCGCTTTCCCGTCGGAGCGAAGATCTCGCGCTCGTAGAAGGCCAGCGCCTCGTCCCACTCGTGGGCCAGCGCGGGATCCATCACCGTGCCCACGAGCAGGAACCCGTGCGCGAGGTGCTCGAGGATCCAGCGCGCGTTCTGCGCCCAGCGCTCGCGCAGCCCGAAGCGCGAGAGCTCGTGCCAGTGCATGGCGACGTTGACGTGGATGATCTTCTCGAGCTTGGCCCGGTCGAGCTCGGGCAGCTCCTGGAGGATCGTCGCGTTGATGTCGAGGCCGACCTCGACGTCGAGGTCGAGCAGTCGCTCGAGCAGCCGCTCGGAGGCCGGGTACCCCGAGAAGAAGTCCCCCTTGCCGGAGAACATGAAGAAGGCCTTCCGGCCGAAGTGCCGCCACAGGAACTCGAGGTCCTCGTAGGCGAGCGACCCCTCGTGGCGTCCCGCGGGCTCGACGATGCAGTAGCGGCAGTCGAGGTTGCAGCGGCCCGACGAGGAGACGAAGAAGATCACCTCGCAATCGGTGGCGACGGTGTGCAAGGGAAGGCGCTCCGGGGCCACGCTAGCACGCCGCGAGCCGATCCGGGGGGGCGGCGACCCTCCCCGCGCGGGGGAAAGCGGTCTAGGATCCGTGTCGGAGGCTTCCGCTGGACGTCACGCTCGCCTTCCCGCCCTCCCTCTGCCTGCCGAACCAGGTCTACCACGCGCTCCCCGTGCTGGCGGGCGCGCTGCGCGACGCCGGGCACCGCGCGCGCTGCGTGGACCTGAACCTCGCGGCGGCGGACATGCTGCTCACCGACGAGCGCATGGAGCAGAATCTCGGGGTCGCCCTCGCGGCCCAGGGCGGGCGCGCGGGCGGAGCATCGCCGCTCGAGCGCGCCGAGCCGATGCTGCGCGCCGCCGAGGAGCACAAGCGCGTGCTGCGCGACCGCGCGCGCTTCTACGACCAGGCGCTCTTCAAGCGCGCCTTCTGGGGCACGGTCGACGCGCTCGCGTTCGCGTACCAGCTCGACGAGATCGTCTCGCCCTTCCGCGAGCGCTTCGCGCGCGAGGCGCAGCAGGCGGAGGCGAGCGAGCGCTGGACGCCGCTGCGCGACCTGCGCGCGGCCCTGGTCGACCTCGTGCTGGAGGGCGAGCCGGCGCTGGTCGGCATCTCGCTCGCGTTCCCCGAGCAGGTGGTCGAGGCGCTGCGCCTGGCGCGCGCGCTGCGCGAGCGTCGCCCGGGGCTCGCGATCGCGCTCGGCGGGCCGCTGTTGAACGTCCACCCCCAGCGCTGGGTCGAGGACGGCTGGATCTTCCGCTACGTCGACTTCCTCGTGCACGGCGACGGCGCCGTCTCGATCGTCGAGCTGGTCGAGGCGCTCGAGGGGCGGAGCGATCTCGACCGCGTGCGCAACCTCGTGCGGCTGCGCGCGGGCGCGGTCGTGCGCAACGACCCCGAGCCATGGCTCGAGCCGCTGGACGACCTGCCGCTGCCCGACTTCGGCGCGATCGACCTGGAGCGCTTCTTCACGCCGCTGCCGATCTACCCGCTGATGCTCTCGCGCGGCTGCTACTGGGGCCGCTGCACGTTCTGCAGCATCGGCTGGCGCGAGAACTACAGAATGCTCTCGAGCGAGAGCATCGAGCGCCACGCGCGCCAGCTCGCCGGGCTCGGCGCGCGCTACGTGCAGCTCCAGGACTCGAGCATCCCGCCGCGCGGCGCGCACCGCCTGGCGCAGGTCGTGGCGGAGCAGGGCCTGGGCCTGCACTGGGACGGCGGCTTCAAGTTCAGCCCGAACCTGCTCGACCAGGGCTACTGCCGCGACCTCTTCGCCGGCGGCTGCCGCTCGCTCAAGCTCGGCCTGGAGTCGATGGACCAGGGCGTGATCGACCTCATGGACAAGGGCTTCCAGGTCGAGCGCGTGCCCGCGATGCTGCACAACCTGCGCGACGCGGGCATCTCGGCCGAGCTCCTGTGGTTCATCGGCTTCCCGACCGAGGAGCTCGCCGACGTGCTCGAGACGGTGCGCTTCCTGCACGGCCACCGCGACCTGTTCGGCCTGACGGCCTTCGTCGGCGACTACGCGCTGCACCCCGATACCGAGGTCTTCGCTCGCCCGCGGGACTTCGGCGTCACCGTCACCGGCCAGGAGAACGGCTACTGCACGTACGTCGTCGAGCGCGGCCTGCAGCAGGCCGAGACGCTCGAGCTCAAGCGCATCCTCTCCTCGCACAACAACCGCACGCTCGTGTGCAACGGCTCGCACCTGCCGCACCTGGTCGAGTCGGGCATCGACCTGCGCGGGCTGGCGCGGCCGCCGGTGCTGCCCGAGGAGCTCTTGCGGCACGCGACGCGCGGCGCGTGACCCCGCGCACGCACCTCCCGGCAGGCGAGCCCACGCGCGCCGCCCGCGGGTCGCTCGCGCTGTGGCTGGCCGGCGCCGGGGTGCTGGCCCTGGTCGCCGCGCTCGTCGCGCACGGGCCGCTCGCTCAGGACCCCGCGTACGGCCGCTTCGCGGACACGACCTTCCTCGGCGTCCCGCACTTCTGGAACGTCGTCACGAACCTGCCCTTCCTCGTCGCGGGCGCGGCGGGCCTGCTCGTCCTGCGCCGGCGTCCGGCGGGCGTGCTCCCCGAGCTGCGCCCCGCCTACGGCGCCTTCTTCGCCGGCGGCGTCCTCGTCTGCTTCGGCTCGGCCTGGTACCACCTCGCGCCCTCGGACGGCGCGCTGGTCCAGGACCGCCTGCCGATGACCGTCGCGTTCATGGCCTTCCTCGCCATCGTGCTCGGCGAGCACGTCTCGCCCGCGCTCGCGCGCCGCGCGCTCTGGCCGCTGGTCGCGGCGGGCGTCGGCTCGGTCCTGTGGTGGACGCGCACCGACGACCTGCGCCCGTACGCGCTGGTGCAGTTCGGTCCGGCGCTCGTCGTGCCCGCGCTGCTCCTCGCGCGGCCCTCGCGCCTGGCGACGACCCGGCCCCTGTGGCTCGTCCTGGCGAGCTACGCCGCCGCCAAGCTGCTGGAGCTCGGGGACCGCTGGCTGCACGAGGCGATCGGGGTGGCCGGGCATCCGCTGAAGCACCTCGCCGCGTCCGGATGCGTCTTCGCGATGGTCGCCGCGGCCCGCCGCGCGCCGCGCCCGAGCTGAGCGCCGCGGTCGCCTCGCGGCGCCGGAGGCCGGCAGGGAGCGGCGCGGAGGCTGCGCAGGACGACGGATCCAGTCGCGCGACCGGCGCAGCCGATGAGCCGAGCATGCTGGTGCGCCTCTTCATGGCCCGCGCCGTGGTCACGCTGGACGTGACGACGGGGTGCCGCGCCGCGCTCGACACCCTGCACCTGAACCGCATCCGGCGCGCGCCGGTGGTGCGCCACGGCGCGCTGGTCGGCATGATCAGCGAGAAGGACCTCTTGCGCGTGCTCGCGGGCACGGCGGGCATGCTCGACACGGACGCGGGCGCCGACGCCGAGCGAGCGCCGATCGGGACGGCGATGGCGACGCGCGTCGTCACGCTCGATCCCGAGGAGCACCTCGAGGACGCCGCGCGCAAGATGCTCGAGCACAAGATCGGCGGCCTGCCGGTCGTGCAGGGCGGCGAGATCGTGGGGATGCTGACCGAGTCGGACGTCTTCCGCGCCTTCACCGCCATGGCGGAGTCGCGCGGCCTGCTGCGGGTGAGCCTCTCGGGCGGCAAGCATGCCGACCTGGAGCGCGATCCCGTGCGCATCGCGCTCGCGCTGGGCTTCCGCATCCGCGGCTTCCTGCTGCACGCGCGCCGGGGAGGCCAGGACCTCGCCGTCTTGCGCGTCCGCGGAGAGCGCAAGGACGACCTCGTCGAGCGCCTGACCGTCGCCGGCTTCCACGTCCTCGAGATCGTGGACGCGCGCGACGACCCGCCCGAGCCGGCCGTCGCCTAGCCGCTCGCGCAGGCGTGACGGCGATCGACGTCCACGAGCAGCACGACGCGGTCGGCGCCGCTCAGGTTGAACGACTCGTGCGGCGCGGCGCTGTCGAAGCCGAGGCAGCGGCCCTGGCTGTGGTGGCGCACCTCGCTCCCCATGCGCAGGCCGGCCGGCCCGTCCACGCGCAGGGCGAGATGGCAGCGCACGGTCGCGCACACGACCTCGTCCTCGTGCGGGTAGACGTGCGAGCCGTCGTCGAGGATCGAGAAGCCCGCCAGGAGCGCGCCCGGGATCGAGCGCACGAGCTCGAGCGTGCGCGGCACGAGCGCGCCGTTCTGGCGGCTGAGCTCGGCCAGGTGCCAGCCCGGATCCGCGCTCAGGAAGGGAAAGATGCGCCAGGCGCCCGTGTACGCGGCCGCGATCGGCCAGAGCCGGTAGGCCGCGCGCGGCACGCGCTCGCACTCCTCCCGGACGACCTCGAAGGCGTCCTCGAGCCGGCGCATGAACGGACAGTCGGAGGGGCCGTAGAACATGGGCGGGAAGCCGGTCGGCCCCCCGAGGCCCCCGAGCTCTGCGGGCGAAGCTACCCCGACCCGCGCGGGTCGAGAAGACCGCCCGTGGCAAATCGGGGCGGCCCGAGCGCTCAGGAGCGCGGAGGAGCGAGCGGATCGACCGCCACGCGCCCGCGCTCGCAGTAGCACGACGAGGTCGGCTGCACGTCGGCGCGTCGCCAGGCGCGCGCGCGCCGCCCGGCCAGCACGGCCGCCTCCGGCGCGTGCCCGCCCTGCGCGCGCAGCGCCTGGTCGAGGCCGAGCAGCGACCAGCCGTTCTCGGGGTTCTTCGCGAGGTCGGCGCGGTAGACCTGCTCGGCCTCGCCGAAGCGCTCGGCCGCCATCAGGAGCGCGCCCAGCGCGTGGCGCACGGGCTGCATCCAGCCCGGCGGCTCGTCGTAGACGAGCGCGTCCTCGAGCGCGACGCCCTCGCGCAGCGCCGCGAACGCCTCGTCGAGTCGCCCCTCGCGGAAGAGGAGCTCCCCGGCGAGCATCTTGCGCGCGAGCGCGATCACCTCGCCCGAGGAGTTGTTGCCCACGGTCCAGTCCGCGGGGACGTCGGCGGCGAGCGCCTCGAAGCGCACCTGCTCCTCGCGCGCCTCCGCGGTGCGTCCGAGCGCCGAGAGCGCCACGCCGCGCGCGTAGCTGCGCTGCACGCGGGACAGCCGGCGGAAGGCGGGCGGCTCGGGCTCGGCCAGGATCGCGTCCCACATGCCGAAGCGGATCATCACGTGCAGCGGCGTCGCCATCAGGCCGTCCGCGATCGCCGCGTGCTGCTCGAGGAACTCGGGCGGCACCTCCGCCTCGAGCCGCCGCGCCGCCTCCAGCGCCTTGTCGCGCCGCCCCTCCATCATCGCCGCGTAGGCGAGGAAGTGGACGTTGTGGACGAAGTAGAGGCTGTAGAAGTCGGGCGCGGGCGCCTGCGCGAAGTAGGCCCGGTCGGCGGCGATCGCGCGCTCGTTCGCGTCGGCCGCGTCGGCGTAGCGCCCGATGCGCGTGTAGACGTGGCTCGGCATGTGCACGAGGTGTCCCGCGCCGGGCACGAGGTCCACCAGCCGGTCGGCCGACGCGACGGCGCGCTCGGGCGAGCGCGAGGCCTCGACCGTGTGGATGTAGAAGTGGTTCGCGCCGGGGTGCGGCGGGCACAGGCGCAGGACCGCCTCGAGCGTCGCCACGATCTCGAGCGCGCGCCCCTTCGGCTCGCCCGCCTGCGTCCACAGATCCCAGGGCTGGAGGTTCATCAACGACTCGGCGAAGAGCGCGCCGACGTCGGGGTCGTCGGGATGCTCGCGCCAGGCCGCCTCCATCGCGGCTGCGTAGGCCTGGTCGAGCGCCTTGCGGTCCGCCGGCGCGGGCCACGCGTAGCGCTCCGCCAGCGCGCGGATCAGCGCCTGCTCCGCCGGCGCGGCGCGCTCGACGAGCGCCAGCGCGCGTCGCGCCGCCTCGTAGCCCGCGCGCGAGGCCTCCTCGCTCATCTCCGGCCGGTTGATGTGCAGCCCGTGCGCGTAGCCCGCGCCCCACCAGGCCATCGCGCAGCCCGGGTCGAGGCGCGCCGCCTCCTCGAACGAGCGGATCGCCTCGTCGTGGTTGAAGCCGTAGAGGAGCTGCAAGCCCTGGTCGAACCAGCGCTGGGCGAGGCGGCTCTCGGTGCTCACGGCGCGGTGGTAGCCGCCGAAGCCGTCGTAGAGGCGCGCGCCGCTCGCGGCGACGGCCGGCGCGGGGCCGCGGCAGGCGGAGAGGGAGGCGCACAGGAACAGGATCGAGAGCGTGCTTCGTCGCATGGTCAGGAGGGGAGCGGGCCGTCGGGTTCGTTCGGACAAGGCCCTTGGCGCAGGCGGGCGCGGACGCCTGCCAGCATTCTCCGGAGACTTCGACGCGGGCGTACAGCCATCGTCTCCCCCCCCAGGTGGCTCGGAGGCCGGACGAGCGAGAGTGCTCGAGCGGCCAGGAGGACGCCCGTGACGAGCCTGGGCGCGCTGGTGCTCTCCCTTTCCCGCCGTTCCTGCTCGCGGGCTCGTTGACGCCCGGGCCGCGGGCCCGGGCGCCTTCACAAGCGAGGCTCGCCCGCAGAGCGGGCGCGACCTGTCGCAGGACGACCCGACGGTTGACGAGGGCCTATCCCGTCCTGGAGCCGGCCCAGCGCGGAATGGACTCCTCGTAGAACTGCCGGCCGCTGATGGACTCCGGTGGCAGGCTCGCGTCCTCGTTCGTCAGGTCGGCCTCGCGCTCGACGTAGACCTGATTCCCGGTCTCGGCGTTCTTGCCGGCGATGACGCGGATGGCATAGAGCCCCGGCTCGAGCCCTTCGAGGAAGAAGCGGCCCGGGATCGGCGGGGGCCGGTCCGGCTCGAGCTCGTCCGGCGGGCGACGCTCGACCGGGTCCGTGGAGGAGAGAACACCTCTCGCCACCACCACGTCGCGGTCCTCCATGCGACGCACCTCGATCGTCAGCAGGATCCGAGGATCGTCCGCGTGGACGAAGGCCGCTTCCAGCCGGCGGGTCCCGGGCCGGTAGTAGTCGAACAGGACCACCTCGCCCGGAGCGACGTCGACCTCTCCCGCGACGAGTCCGATGGGAAGAATCGAGATCTGCGATCCCGCATAGGAGGCGAACCACCTCCCGGGTGGGACCTTGTCGATCTCGTAGCACCCCGTCTCGTCGCTGATCGCGCGCAGGCGGGCCTTCCCGCGGACGCCTTCCTTCTGTGCGAAGACGAGGCGGTGCCCGACGAGCGGGCGCCCCCGGTCGTCGAACAGAGCGCCCTCCAGGCGACCGGGGAGCGGCTCCTCGGCGGCCGCGACCGGGTCCGGAGCCGCCGGCTCCGGACCCGGCCCGACCGGAAGGAAGCGCCCGCGGGCGACCCCGGGCACCGCCATCGGCTCGGCGAGCACGGCGGAAGGACCGGAAGGCTCCTCTTCCCCCGGACGAACCGCTCGAGAGCGTTCCGCCCGCGGCAGGAGCGACCAGATCGCTCCGGCGACGAGCGCTGCCGCGATCCACCCCGCCGAAGCTCGCCTCCCTAGCACGCGCAGACCTCCTGCGCTTCCGAGCAGACGGTGGCCACCAGCAAGACCTCCGTCTTGAAGCACACGCTCGAGCCGACGGAACCGCCTCCCTGGGCCCCGACGGCCTCACCGACCTTCACCTGCACCTGAACGCCGGTGGAGATGCAATCGATCCGCGTCGCCTCGTAGGAGTAGCTCCAGCAGGCGAAGACCTCGATGCAATCCCCCTCGAAGGAGCCGAGCCCGTTCTGCACGTCCCCGTTGGGACCCGACAGGAAGCCGCCGTCGTTCGTGATCCGGATGCTCGCCGTCCCGTCCAGGGACCCGTGGCCGGGGACGGCCGGTCCGAGCGGATCATCGCTGGACACCGGGTCGTACTCCCACCCCGTCGGGACGCCGGTCTCGTCCAGCCACATCGCGCTCGTGGGGTAGCCAAATCCGAGCTCGGGACGGTCGAAGCGCACGTCCTCCGAGAAGCCCTCCATCACGCAGTCCTCCTCTCCGGAGGCGAAGGACGCCAGAGCGAACACCATCGAAACCGCGATCCACTTGTTCATGACAGGTCTCTCTCCATCTGTCAGCCAGCGCCAGCGCCGGGCCTCCCCACGACCAGAGGTCGATCCGGCCTCCGCGCGGGCACGGAAGCCGGGAAAAAAAAGAGACGCGCCAGGACGGTCGGAGCGGCCGCAACGGACGACAGGAACGACGGGGGGCCGGGGGTCTTCGGCCCAAAAAAGGCGGTCGGCCCAACGAGGGAGGAAGGAGACGCGGAGGCGCGAGTCTCCTGCGGTCCCTCATCCTGTCGGGGGCGGATCGAGGCTCGCGGGCGCGCGCTGCGTGCCTCCGTCGCTGCGCGACGATGGGGTCGCGCCTGCGGCGCGACGGGGCCTGCGGCGCTACGGCGCTGGCGCGCCGGCCGCGGCCTGGCGGCCGCGGGGCTGAGCGACCGGTGGTCGCTCAGCCCTCGCGCGCCACCCGCGCGTACGCCTGGCGGAAGGGCACGCCCTCCGCGGCCAGCGCGAGCGCGCGCGCGCTCGCCTGCAGCGCGGGGTCGGCGCAGGCGCGCCGCAGCGCTTCCTCGTCCAGCTCGAGGCCCTCGAGGAGCCGCGCCGCGACCGCGCACAGGGCCTGCGCGCGGTCGTGCGCGCGGAAGAGCGGCGGCTTCAGGAGCTGCAGGTCGCGGTGGTAGCCCGAGGGCAGGTCGCGCAGCACGTCGAGCAGGGCCGCGCGGTCGGCGACGAGCTGGCGCGCATGCGCGCGCAGGAGCTCGATCGCGTCGGGGTTGCGCTTCTGCGGCATCAACGAGGAGCCCGTCGTCAGCGCGGCGGGCAGGCGCACGAAGCCGAACTCGGCGCTCGAGTAGAGCCACAGGTCGAAGGCGAGCTTCCCGAGGTCGAGCGCCAGCGCCTCGAGCGCGCCGAGGTAGGCCAGCTCGGCGCGCCCGCGCGTCCACTGCGTCAGCGTGACGGGCTCCTCGGGGCCCTCGAAGCCGAGCGCCGCCGCGACCTGCTCCCGCGCCAGCGGCAGCGGCACGCCGTAGCCCGCGCCGCTGCCGAGCGGGCAGCGCGCCAGGCGCGCGCGCGCGTGCTCGAGCTCGCGCGCGTCCTCCTCGAGCGCGGCGGCGAACGCGCCCAGCCAGTCGCCCACGCTCGAGGGCATCGCGCGGCGCAGGTGCGTGTAGCCCGGCAGCGGCAGCGCGCCGGCGCGCTCGCGCAGGCCGCGCGCGGCGGCGAGCAGGCGCGCCAGCGCGCCCGCGCTCACCTCGATCGCCTCGCGCAGCCAGAGCCGCAGGTCGAGCGCGACCTGGTCGTTGCGGCTGCGACCGGTGTGCAGGCGCTGGCCCGGCTCCCCGATGCGCTCGACCAGGCGTCGCTCGACGGCGGAGTGCACGTCCTCGTCCGTCGGCTCGACGGTCCACGCGCCGGCCAGGTGCTCGGCCAGGAGCTCCTCGAGCCCGCGCGCGATCGCGTCGCGGTCCTCGGCGCCGATCAGGCCGGCGGCGAAGAGCCCCTCGACGTGCGCCAGCGAGCCGCGCAGGTCGTGCACGACCAGGCGCCGGTCGTGCAGCCAGTCGTCGCCGATCGTGAAGCGCAGGATGGCGTCGTCGATCGGCTCGCCGCGGTCCCAGATCGGCCGCGCGAAGGGGGCGGGATCGCTCATCGCACGCGCTCCGGCACGAGGTCCTGCGCCAGGCGCGCGGCCAGGCGCTCGTAGAAGGCGCACCCGCCGAGGAGCTCGTCCTCGGTCACGAACTCGTCGGGCGTGTGCGAGCGCTCGCTCTCTCCCGGACCGCACTTGATCGCCGGCAAGCCCGCGCACAGCGCCATGTCCGAGAGCGTCGAGGAGCCGAGCGCGCGCGCGCGGCCGGTGAGCGCCAGCGCCGCGCGCACCAGCGGGTGCCCCTCGGGCGTGTCCACCGGCCGCAGGCGCTCGGAGCGCACGGCGACCTCGGCCGAGGGCAAGAGCCCGCGCAGGAGCTCGACGCAGCGCGCCGCGTCGGTCGGCGGCGCCAGGCGCGCGTCGAACACGGCCAGCGCCTCGTCGGGCACGACGTTGTGGCGCTCGCCGCCCTGGAGCTGCGTCCAGGCGATCGTGGTCGCGGCGAAGAGCGGGTGCTGGCTCGCCAGCGTGCGGTACGAGCCGAAGCGGCCGAGCTCGTGCGCCGCGGCGACGAGCGCGCTCGCGTGCTGCACGCGCGCGACGTGCGCCGCGTGACAGGAGCGTCCGCGCCAGCGCGCGGTCAGGACGGCCAGCCCGCCCTGCGCGCGCACGACCTCGAGCCCGGTCGGCTCCCCCACGACGACGGCGTCGGGCGGCTCGATCGCCGCCAGCACGGCGGCCATGCCGGCGTTGGTCGTCTCCTCGCAGGCGTTCAGCGCGACCAGGAGCTCGCCCGCGAAGGCGCGCTCGCGCGCCGCGCCGAGCGCGGCCGCCAGCATCGCCACGACGCTCGCCTTGGCGTCGTTCGCGCCGCGCGCGACGAGGCGCCCCCCGCGCCAGGTGCCGTCGTGGGGATCCCCGCTCCAGCCGCCGCCGGCGGGCACCGTGTCGAGGTGGCTCGCGAAGAGCAGGCGCGGGCCGCGGCCGCGCGCGACGCGCAGGAGCGCGCCGCCGCCGACGCGCGCGCTGTCGATCGCGTGCGCGTGGCCCCAGGCCTCGACCCAGGCCACGGCGGCCTCCTCGTCGCCCGAGACGCTCGGGATCCGGACCAGCTCGGCCAGGGCGCGCGTCGGCTCGAAGGCGCTCATCGCAGCGACCCCTGGCGCGCCGCCACGCCCGCGTCCTCCCCGGGCGCGCCCGCGCCGCCCGGCGCCGGCACGACCACGACGGGCGCGTCGGCCTGCGCGCTCTCGCGCTCGACCAGCGTGCCGGTGCCCTCGGTCGTGTACAGCTCGCCGAGCAGCGCGCCCGGCTCGAGCCCCGAGACGACGTGCACGCGCGCCACGCCGCCCGCGAGCGCGCTGCGGATGGCGACGCTCTTCACGCGCATGCCGCCCGCGAGCGCGCCCGTGCGCTCGAGCTCGGAGAGGCCCGCCAGGTCGAGCGTCGAGACGACCGAGCCCGCGTCCGCCGGGTCGCGCAGGATGCCGCCGCGGTCGGTCACGAAGACCAGCTTGTCCGCGCGCAGCGCGCAGGCGACGCGCGCCGCGGTCAGGTCGGCGTTCACGTTCAGCCAGCCGCCCGCGCCGTCGGAGGCGGGCGGCGCCAGGACCGGCACGCCTCCGCGCGCGAGCGCGCCCTCGAGCGCCACCGCGTCCACCGAGACCAGGTCGCCCACCAGGCCCAGGTCCACGCGCTCGCCGTCGAGCACCATCGGCGGCCGGCGCTCGGCGCCGAGCGAGCCGCCGCCCACGGCGATCGCGCGCGCGCCGCTCGCCTCGAGCGCCGCGCACACCTCGGCCGAGAGGCGTTGCGTCGCGAGGCGCAGCGCGCGCAGGGCGAGCGGCGTCGTCACGCGCCGGCCCGCGACCTTGCGCGGCTCCTCGCCGAGCGCGCGCTGCAGGACGTCGGTCTGCGGCCCGCCGCCGTGCACGAGCACGAGCCGCGCGCCGAGCGCCTCGACCAGCGCGACCTCCTCGGCCAGGCTCGCCAGCGCCGCGGGGCGCTCCAGCGACGAGCCGCCGATCTTGACCACGAAGAGCCGCCCGCGGTGGCGGCGCAGGAACGGGGCCGCGCGGCGCAGGTTGACGTTCACCGGCACACCGCCTGGCACTCGTCGAGCGCGACGCGCAGGCGCTCGGCGTCCGCGAGGGAGAGCGTCAGGGCCGGCGTCAGGCGCAGCACCTGGGGGTCGTGCGTCGTGCCGACCAGCACGCCCGCGCCGAGCAGCGCGTCGCGCACGGCCGCGCCGCTCCAGTCCTCCTCCAGCTCCAGGCCGAGCAGCAGCCCGCGCCCGCGCACGCGGCGCACCGGCGCCCGCGACGCGGCGGCCGCGAGCGCGTCGGAGACGCGCCGCACGTGCTCGCCGAAGCCCGGCGCGGCGACGCGCCGCGCGACCTCGGTCGCGGCCGCGAGCACCGCCGGACCGCCGCCGAAGGTCGAGCCGAAGCGGCCGCGCACGCGCGCGGGCAGCGCCCGCTGCGCCAGCACGGTGATCCCGATCGGCAGCCCGCCCGCGGCGCCCTTGGCGGTCGTGATCACGTCGGGCACGACGCCGTAGGCCTGCGCCGCCCAGGGCGTGCCGAGCCGGCCGTTGCCGGTCTGCACCTCGTCGAAGACGAGCAGCGCCCCCGCGCGCGCGGCCTGCGCGCGCAGCCCCTCGAGGAAGCCGGGCGGCGGCGTCACGACCCCCGCCAGCGACTGGATCGGCTCGAGGATCACCGCCGCGACGTCGCGGTCGATGGCCGCCTCGGCCGCGGCCAGGTCGCCGAAGGGCACGCGCCGCACGAGGAAGGGCGTGCGCGGGTAGGGGTCCTCGGCGTCGCTGACCGCCGCCGCGCCCGCGGTGCGGCCGTGGAAGGCGCCGGTGAAGGCGACCACGACCTCGCGCCCGGTCGCGAGGAACGCCGCGCGCAGCGCGTTCTCGTTCGCCTCCGCGCCGCTGTTCGAGAGGAACACGCTCCACTCGCCCGCGGGCAGCGTGGCGCCGAAGGCCTCGAGGAAGCGCGCGCGCGCGCTCGTGTCCACCAGGTTCGTCGTGAACGAGAGCGCGCGCCACTGGCGGTCGATCGCGCGCAGGAGCGCGTCGTCGCCGGCGCCGAGCGTGTTCACGCAGTGGCCGCCGTAGAGGTCGAGCACGCGGCGGCCGTCCTCGAGCAGGAGCTCGCTCCCGGAGGCGGCGCGCACGGGCGTGGTCAGGCGTGCGTAGGCGTCGAGCTCGATCAGCGTCATGGCTACAGCGCTCCCAGCGCGGTCTGCGGCAGGCCGGTCGTCTCCGGCCAGCCGAGGGCCAGGTTGAGGGCCTGGAGCGCCTGCCCCGACCCTCCCTTGACGAGGTTGTCCAGCGTGCAGGAGACGACCAGCACGCGCTCGCGCACGACCGCGCTCAGCGCGGCGCGGTTCGAGCCGACGACGCGGTGCAGGTCCGGCGCCTCGGCCAGCACGTCGACGAAGGGCGCGCCGGCGTAGGCGCGCTCGTACGCGGCGCGCGCCTCGTCCGTCGCGAGCGCGCGCGCCAGCGGCAGGAACGCGGTCAGGCAGATGCCGCGCACGAAGGGCCCGGAGTGCGGCGCGAAGACGACCGCGGGCGCGAGCCCGAGCGGCGCCAGCGCGCGCGCGAGCTCCGCTTCGTGGCGGTGGCCCTCGCGCGCGTAGGCCCACACGTTCGCGTGGCGGTGCGGGTGGTGCGTGCCGGCGCTCGGGCGCGCGCCCGAGCCGCTCGAGCCGGTCAGCGCGTGGTAGATCCACGGCCGGTCGGCGTCGAGCAGGCCGGCCCGCGCCGCGGGCAGCGTGGCGAGCTGCAGCGCCGTCGCGAAGCAGCCCGGCGCGGCGATGCGCGTCGCGCCGGCGAGCGCGTCGCGCGCGAGCTCGGGCAGCCCGTAGACGAAGGACGCGAGCGCGTCCGGATCGGGGTGCTCGCCGTACCAGGCGCGGTAGCCGGCGGCGTCGAGGCGGTGGTCGGCCGAGAGGTCGAGCACGAGCGCGCGCTCGGCCGCGGCGCCGAGCCGCTCGCGCGCCGCGCGCCAGGCGTGCGCCGCCTCGCCGTGCGGCAGCGCGAGCACGAGCAGCGCGCGCGCGCCCTCGGGCGCGAGCGCCGCCGCCAGCGCGTCGAGCGCCGCCGCGGGCGCCAGCGTGCGCCCCGCGCGCGCGAGCTGCGGGTGCAGCGCGCCGAGCTCCTCGCCGCCCGCGCGCGTGACCGTGCCCGCGAGCGCGAGGCCGGGGTGCTGCGCGCACAGCCGCAGGAGCTCGCCCGCCATCAGCCCGCCGGCGCCGAAGACCCACACGGGGAGCGCGCCCGCGGCGCCCTCGCGCGCGGGGGTCGCGGGCTGCGCGTGCGCGCGCGCGACGACCGGCGCGCTCACGCGCGCACCTCGAGCGCGCCGCGCTCCGCCGCGACGCCCGGGCGCGCGGCCGGCTCCAGCACGCCGGGCTCGTCGAGGAGCCCGGGCAGGAGCTCGAAGATCGAGCGCTGCGGGCGCAGCGCGTTCCACGCCGGCACGCCGAGGCGCTCGCGGCAGAAGCGCAGCCCCGCGGGGCTGTTCGTCAGCGGGCCGGTGACGACGTCGGGGCGGAGCCCGTGGCGCTCGGCCAGCAGGCTCGCGCCGCCCCAGGCGCCGACGGGGTCGTAGGCGCACAGGATCACGCGCGTGAGCGAGCCGCGCACGAGCGGGTCGTCGAGCAGCGCGTCCACGCCGTACGTCCCGAGCAGGCCGTCGCCGAACTCGAGCACGATCAGGTCCGGGCGCGGCAGCGCCTGCGCCAGCCAGGCGATCTGCGCGCGCGCGCAGGCCGGCGCGCTCTCGCGGTCGGTCGTGACGACGCCGAAGTCGGTGAAGAGCGAGACCGGCGCCGCGCCGCAGTCGGCCATCTCGAGCACGTCGCGGCGCAGCGAGACGCCGGTCAGCTTGCCGGCCGCCACGCGCACGCCGCGCGCGCGCGCCTCGGCGATCAGCGCGCAGGCGGCGGTGGTCTTGCCCGAGTTCATGCTCGTGCCGACCAGGCCGACGACGGGCGGCAGCTCGGGCAGCGTCTCGCCGACGTGGGCGGGCACGCCGTCGGCGACGTTGGCCGGCCGGCCGACGCGCTCGCCGCTGGTCGGGAAGGCGAGCACCGAGCCCAGCACCTCGAGCTGGAACGGCTCGTCCACCTCGGGGGCGCCGCCGGTCGCCTCGCCGATCACGCCGCCGAGGTTCAGGAGCTGGAGCACGTCGCCGGTCGCGACGCGCTCGGGCACGCGGCCCGAGAAGCCGTGCAGCGCGTCGCGGTGGCCGAGCGCTCCGGCGATCACGTCGCCGGGCCGCAGGAGCACCATGCGCCCGTGCACGTCCTCGAGGGTGTTGTAGCGCGCCTTCGCGTTCCGCACGCGGCAGGCGACGACCGTCCCCGCGCGCGCGGGGATCTCGTCGCCGAGCAGCACGTGCGGCGCGAGCTCCAGCCGGCGCGTGACCGACGCGATCTTGTCCAGGCGCTGGCGCTTCACGAGGCCCCCACGGGGACGCCGGCCGGCGCCTCGGACGCGCGCGACTCCGCGGCGGACGAGCTGGCGGCCGCGCGCGCCGCCAGGCGCGCCGGCTCGGCCAGCACGCGCGCCAGCGCGGCGGCGCCCGCCGCCTGCGCCGGGCCGTGGTGCGGGTCGGCGCGCTCGCCGTAGCGCGCGCCGCTGGCGGCCATCAGGCTGAAGGGCGAGCGCACGCCCTCGACCAGCGCGCCGCCCGGGCCGAGCGCGAGCCGCACCTCGCCGCTGACGCGCTCCTGCGCCGAGGCGAAGAGCGCCTCGACGTCGCGCAGGAGCGGCTCGTGGAGCTGGCCCTGGTGGAGCTTGCGGCCGTAGACCTGGCCGAGCTGGTCCTTCCAGAAGCGCTGCTCCTCGGTCAAGACGAGCTTCTCGAGCTCGCGGTGCGCGACGAGCAGCACCTCGGCCGCGGGCGCCTCGAAGGCGATGCGACCCTTGTGGCCCAGGATCGTGTCGCCGAGGTGGTAGCCGCGGCCGACGCCCGCCGCGCCGCCGATCGCGTTCAGCTCCTCGATCAGCGTCACCGGATCGAGCGCGCGCCCGTCGAGCGCCGTCGGCCGGCCGCGCTCGAAGGCGACCGCGAGCGAGCGCGGCAGCGCGCGCGCCGGCGCGGCGGTCCAGCGCCAGACGTGCTCGGGCAGCGGCGCGTGCGAGTCGCACAGCTCGCCGCCGCCGATCGTGAGGCCCCACAGCCCGGCGTTCACCGAGTAGCGGCTCGTGCGCGCGTCGAGCGCGTGGCCCAGCGCGGCCAGGTAGCGCGCCTCCTCCTCGCGCTCGACCGCGAGGTCGCGGATCGGCGCCAGCACGCGCACGTCGCCGGCGACGACCGCCAGCGCGGACTCGAAGCGCACCTGGTCGTTGCCCGCGCCGGTGCAGCCGTGCGCGACGGCGTCGAAGCCGCCCGCGCGCGCCACGCGCGCCAGCGTCTCGGCCTGCAGGCCGCGCTCGGCCGACACGCACAGCGGGTAGGTCTCGCCGCGGCGCACGTTGCCCGCGATCAGCCAGCGCAGGACGCGCTCGAAGAGCGCCGCGCGCGCGTCCACCAGGCGGTGCTCGACCGCGCCCAGCGAGCGCGCCCGCGCGCCCAGCGCCTCGCGCTCGCGCTCGTCGAGGCCGCCGCAGTCCACGGTCAGCGTCGTGACCAGGGCGCCGCGCTCGTGCGTCAGCCAGGCGACCAGGTAGGAGGTGTCGAGACCTCCGGAATAGGCGAGCAGGATGCGCTCGGGCATCGGACGGTCCTCAGTCGACCAGGGAATGGACCAGCGCGCGGACCCCGTCGCCCGCGCGCTTGGACTCGACGGCGACGAACACGGTGTCGTCGCCCGCGAGGGTGCCCACGAGG
>CADEGS010000034.1:0-10077 GCA_902826945.1 uncultured bacterium
TGGTCTACCCCGTAGCGCGGCTGGGGGAGAGGGGGGGGGCGGGGGGGCGCGGTGTTGCCGACGTCGGTGTGCGACGCAGGGCTCAGCGTGAGGTCGGCCCCGGGCCCTCCGGCGCGCGGGGGCGCGGGGGGGCGGCGGGCGCCAGCGCGCCCGCCTCGTCCGCCTCCAGGTCCACGTGCAGCGGCGTCGCGCCCGCCTCGCGCAGCACGCGGTCCCAGCTCCGCCGGTGCTCGCTCGCGCGCGCCTCGGCGGCAGCGCCCCCGCCCAGCCGCTCGCGGTAGCCGGTGCCGTCCACCAGCACCAGCGCCGGCTCGCCCGCGCGCGCCGCGGCGAGCTCCTGCAAGAGCCGGCCGTGCACCTCGCTCTCGGGCGTCTGCGCCAGCGCGAAGCACGGCACGACGCGCCCGTCCTCTGCGCCGAGCTGCGCCAGGAGCTCCGCGGCCTCCGCGCCGTACGCGAGCCCTTCGTGCGCCTGCACGCGCGTGCGCGCGCCGAAGACGTCGTGCAGGAGCGCGATCAGGCGCTCGCGCGCGCGCGCGTCGGGGCGGTAGCCGTAGGGCGCCAGGTGCGCGCTCAGGCCTTGCCCCCGGTGCGCGCCGGCCAGGCGCGCGAAGGTCGGGCCCTCGAGCGCGAGCGGCAGGCCGCGCGCGAGCGCGCGCGCCCCGCGTCCCTCGCGCCAGGCGAGGAGCGAGCGCGGCACGAGCACGAAGAGCCCGACGCTGATCGCGTACAGGTGGATCCAGGCCGCCGCCGGCCCGCCGCCGGGCTCGAGCGCGGGCACGCGGATGCCGGAGAGGAGCGACGCCGGCGCGAACAGCACGCCCAGCGCGCGCTCGGTCGTGGCCTGCGAGAGGAACGTGCTCTCCCAGACCGCGCGGTACTCCAGCACGAGCCCGCGCAGGTACAGCCCGCCGAGCGCGCCCAGCGCGAGCGCCATCGAGCCCAGGTGCAGGAGGCGCCGCCCGCGCGCCGCGTAGAGCGGCGCGGCGGCGCGCGCCAGGTCGCCCGCGGCGCGCGCCAGCGCCTCGCGCGCGATCGAGTCGCCCGCGCCCTCGTCGCGGCCGAGCGCGCGCAGGCCGCGCGCCAGCCAGGCGCCGCCGCCCAGGCGCGCGGCGAGCCCGCCCGCGCCGCGGCGCGCGCGCAGCGCGTGCGCCAGGAGCAGCGCGTAGACGGCGAGGTTCCACGCGAGCAGCGTCATCAGCGGGTTCGCGAGCACGTGGATGCGCTTCTCCTCGCCGACGAGATGGGAGGCGAAGCCGAGCGCCGCGAGCGCGCCCAGGACGAGCGGCAGGGGCAGCCGCGCGCGCGCGGCGCGCAGGCGGCGCAGGAGCGGCGCGCGCTCGTCCACGAGCTGCGCCAGCTCGCCGGCGCGCTCGCGCAGGAAGGCCGCCGTCTCGTCGGGAGCGGGGTCGCGCTCGCGCGGCAGGCGGGCCGCGGCGCGCGCGCCGGCGCGCTCGCGCTCGGCGCGCGTGAGCAGGGCCCCCTCGCGGTCGGCCTCCTCGACCGCGCGCACGAGCAGCACCTCGGCCAGCGAGCGCTCGTCGAGGAGCGCGCGCGGGGGAGTCGAGGGCGGGGTCACGGCAGGGGAGGGGTGGTGCCGCGGGAGCCTCGGAGACGCGGCGAGCCGCGGAAGGATCGCACAGGCCGCCGGGGAATGGAAACCGCGCGCGCGTCGCGCACCCTTGTTGGGCGAGCGGGGCCGCGCCTTGCGCCCGCGCCCGCGCCGCGCGGCGGGCGGCGGCGCCGACCTCGCGCGCGACGGGACGCCGGAGGCCGGCTATGCTCGTGGAGCCGGCGCGTCCGGCGCGCCATGGAGAGCCCGACCAAGACGCCACCAACCCCCCCGGGCGCGCGGCCCCGCGCGGACGAGGTCCGCGGCCCTGCCGCCGCCGGCGCGTGGCGCTCGCTCTCCGGCCGTCCCGTCGCGGATCTCGTGGCCGAGCTGCGCGAGCTCCTGGGCGTCTCCGGGCGCGTGCTGCACGTCGGCACGGACTCGAAGCAGCGCTCCTACCACGCCGATTACGTCACCGCCGTCGCGGTCGTCCATCCGGGCAGCGGCGGGCGCGTCTTCTACCGCCGCGCGCGCGACCGCCGCTCGCCCTCGCTCTCGCACAAGCTCTTCCAGGAGACGCACCTGTCGCTGGAGGTCGCCCAGGCGCTCGAGCGCGCCGGGCTGGCGCCCGTGGTCGTGCACGTGGACGCCAACGACGACCTGCGGCACCTGTCCTCGCGCTACGTCGCGGCGCTCTCGGGCATGGTCGTCGGCTACGGCTTCCAGGTGCGCGTGAAGCCGCAGTCGTGGTGCGCGACGCACGTGGCGGACTTCGTCGTCAACGAGCGCAACGGCGCCTAGGCGCTGCGCGCGCTCCTAGGGCAGGAAGGCCGTGCTCAGCGCGGGCAGGTAGGCGATCGCGAGCACGCCGACGCCCAGGATCGCCAGGAACGGCAGCGCCGCGCGGCACACCGCCCACAGCGAGCGGTCGAAGCGGTACGAGGCCAGGAACAGGTTCAGGCCGATCGGCGGCGTCAGGTAGCCGAGCTCGAGGTTGGCGATGAACAGGATCCCGAGGTGCACGGGGTGGATGCCGTACGCCTCGGCCAGCGGCCGGATCAGCGGCACGACGACGAAGGTCGCCGAGTAGATGTCGAGGAAGCAGCCGACGACGAGCAGGAAGGCGTTGAGGCCGAGCAGGAAGCCGACGCGCGAGTCCACGTGCGCCTGCACCCAGTCGAGCATCGCCGTGGGCACCTGGGCGTCCACCATCCAGCTCGACAGCCCCGTCGCCACGCTGAGCAGGATCAGGACGCCGCCCAGCACGGCGGCGCAGTCGCGCAGCACCGGCAGCACGTCGCGCGCCACGCGCACCTCGTCCCGGCGCAGCACGACCTGCGCGAAGAGCGCGAAGGCCGCGGTCAGCGCGGCGGCCTCGACCACCGTCGCGAAGCCGCCGAAGATCGCGACCAGCGCGATCGCGGGGAGCGCCAGCTCGTAGCGCGCGCGCCACGAGGCGGAGAGCGCCGCGCGCGCCTCGAACGGCCGGCGTCCCACGCGCGCGCGGCGCGCCGCGCGCAGGCCCAGGAGCGCCAGGCAGCCGAGCAGCACGACGCCCGGCAAGAGGCCGCCGAGGAACAGCTCCTCGATCGGAACCTCGGCCGCGATGCCGTACAGGATCAGCGGCAGCGCGGGCGGGAACAGCAGCCCGAGCGAGCCGCCGGCGGTCAAGAGGCCGAGCGAGAAGCGCTCGCCGTAGCCCTCGGCGAGCAGCGCCGGCAGGAGCAGCCCGCCCAGCGCCAGGATCGTCACGCCCGAGCCGCCGGTGAAGACCGTGAAGAACGAGCACAGGAAGAGCGTCACCAGCGCCGTGCCGCCCGGCAGCCAGCCGAACCAGGCGCGGAAGAGCTCGAGCAGGCGCGCGGGCGTGCGCCCCAGCGTCGCGAGGTAGCCGGCCAGCGTGAAGAGCGGCAGCGCGGCCAGGAAGGGCGAGCTCGTCAGCCGGTAGATCTCGCCCGGCACGGCCGCGGCGGGCACGCCGTCGGCGAGGAAGAGCAGCGCCGCCGAGCCGCCCAGGGCGACGAAGAGCGGCGCGCCGAGGAGCGTGGCGGCCACGAGCGCGAGCACCCACGGCCACGCGGCGCGCCCCTCCAGGAGCTCTGCGTGCGCCCCGAGCCACAGGCCCAGCGCGAGGCCGGCCGCGCCGGCCAGGCGCGCCGCGCGACCGGGCGCGCGCCACGCGAGCCGCAGCGCGATCCCGCCGAAGGACACGGGCAGGATCGCGAGCGCCATCCACACCTCGAGCCGGCCGAGGAGCGGCGTCGCGTACTCGCGCTCGAGCTGCACCAGGTCCCACGCGGCGCGCGCGAGCAGCGCCGCGGTGGCGCAGGCGAGCGCCGTCGCGAGCGCGTCGCCCGCCGCGCGCCAGCGCCCCTCGGGCACGAGGTCGCGCAGCCCCAGGCGCAGCAGCTTCTCCTCGCGCGCGGCGAGCAGCGCGCCCAGGAAGGCCAGCCACAGGTTGCCGTGCTGGAGCAAGACGCCGGCCCACGCGAAGGCCGGGCTGCCGAGCGCGCGCGCCCCCAGCGGGAGCAGCGGCAGCGCCACCATCGCGACCAGGAGCAGGCTCGACGCCCCGTCCTCGGCGCGCTGGACGAGGCGCTTCACGTCAGGCCCCGCGCGCGCTCGACCGGCGCGCGCCCATGCCCGCGGGCACGGCCACTAGCGCTCGTCCCCGCGCAGGCGCCGCAGGGTCTCCTGCGCGCGCTGCAGCACCTGCTTCGAGATCATGTTCCGGCTCATGCGCTCGGCGAAGTGGTCGGCGAGCTCCAGCCACTCGTCGCGCGAGCCCGCCTCGATGTGCGTGACCGTCAGGCCGCGCTTCTGCATCTCCTGGACCGCGGCGTCCTCCTGCGCGGGGATCTCGGCGAAGATGCGCCGCTCGACCTTCGCCGCCTCCGCCAGCACGGCCTGCTGGTCCTCCGGCGAGAGCTTCTTCCACTGGCGCGCGTCCACGGCCATCGCGCCGAAGAGCGGCAGCACGCGCTCGTCCAGCATGTAGGGCGCCGAGCGGAACCACTGCAGCGCCAGCGCCACCAGCGGCGCGCCGGGCAGCGCCTCGATCAGGCCCGTCTTGAGCCCGGTCAGCATGTCGGTGGCGGCCAGCGGGACGGGCTGGAAGCCCGCCTCCTCGTACCACTTCGCCATGTTGCCCTGGCCGGCCCACACGAACTGCTTCAGCGCGCGCAGGTCGCCGACCACGCGCACGGGCTTGGTCGAGAAGAAGCGCATCCAGCCGACGTGGCCCCAGTGCAGGACGACGACGCCGCGCTGCTCCAGCTCCTGCTTGAAGGCGGGCTCGAGCTCGCGCAGGAGCGCCTCCGCCTCCTCCTCCGAGCGCAGGAAGAGCGGGATGTCCAGCACGCGCAGGTCGGCGAGCACGTCGCCCAGGCCCGAGAGCGTGAAGACGCCGCCGTGGAGCTGCCCCAGGCGCATCTTGCGCAGCACGTCCGGCTCGTCGCCCGCGATGCCGCCGGCGTAGAACTTGAAGCGCACGCGGTCGCCGGTCGCCTTGCGCGCGGCCTCGCCGAACTCGCGCTCCTGCTTGTCCCAGATCGAGCCCTCGGGCACGAGCGTGGCGATCTTGAGCTCGACCGGCTTCTGGGCCGCGAGCGCGACCGAGAGGAGCGGGGCGAGGAGGGCGAGGTGCAGCTTCATTCGGAGGGCTCGGGGTCGAGGAAGAGGTCGGGCATGCGCTCGAGCAGCGCCTGCGCGCGCCGCTGCGCCAGGCGGTTCGCCAGGCGCTGGTCGGGGTCGCGGTCGAGGTCCACGTCCAGGGCGCGCCCGAGCAGCGCGCGGAACGCGCCGGCGTCCTGCGCCGGGAGCGAGACCCCGACCGCCAGCGCGACGTGCGTCGAGGCGCGCGTGCCGCCGGAGAGCTCGAGCGCGCGCTCGTAGTGCTCGCGCGCGCGCTCCGGCGAGCCGCCCATCGCCTCGGGCAGGGACTCGACGGCGATCATCGCCTCGTGCAGCGTGCCCCGATCCCAGTCCTCGTCGAGCCGCACGGCGCGCTCGAGCAGCGCGCGCACGACCGAGACGTCGGCCGCCAGCTCGGGCCGATCGAGGCCGAGCCCGATCGCCGAGCCCCAGGCGGCGGCGGTCCAGAAGGCCAGCGGGACCTCGTCCTCGCCCAGCCGCGCCGCGGCGCCCTCGGGGTCGAGGCGCAGCGCGGCCGCGAGCCCGGGCCGGCGCGCCTCGAGCGCGCGCAGCCCGAAGTCGCGCGCGCGCACGTAGAGGCGGAAGGCGCGCTCCTGCAGCTCGCGCGCGCGCCCGTAGTCCTCTTGCTCGATCAGCGTCGCGTCGAGGTCCACGAAGGCGTAGGCGTACTGCGTGAAGCCCGAGCAGGCCTGCAGCAGGAGCTCCTCGTTCTCCGGGTCCTGGAGCAGGAGCGCCTGGATCGTCTCGAGCACGAAGGGCAGCGCCTGGCGCACGAGCTCGGGGTCGTCCTCGCGCGCGTAGACGGTGGCGCTCTCGCCGAGCGCGTCCGACAGCCCGCCGACGGCGAGCTGGCGCACGGAGCAGCCCGCGGCGCACAGGGCTGCCGCGAGCAGGGGAGGGAGCGACCGGCGCAGCGGCCGGAGCGGGGGCAAGCGGCTCATGGGCGCGGACCATGCTAGTGCCATGGTGCCCCGGTACGAAGGCCCGTGCGGCGACGATCGACGGCGGACGCGCTCGCGCGCGCGTCGCGCGCCCCGCTGGCCCCGCGGGGACGGCGCGCGGCACGCGTGCTAGGCTCGCCCGCGGCCGCATGGCAAGAAAGGATCAAGACCGCTCGATCGAGGAGTACCGGCGCAAGCGCGACTTCTCCCGCACGCCCGAGCCGCCGCCCGCGAGCGCGCGCCGCGAGGGCGAGCCGGTCTTCGTCGTGCACCGCCACGACGCCTCGCGGCTGCACTACGACCTGCGCGTCGAGGTCGGGGGCGTCTTGCGCTCGTGGGCCGTGCCCAAGGGCTTCTCCTACGACCCGAAGGAGAAGCACCTCGCGATCCGCACCGAGGACCACCCGATCGAGTACGAGGACTTCCACGGCGTGATCCCCAAGGGCCAGTACGGCGCGGGGACGATGACGATCTGGGACCGCGGCCGCTACCGGCTGGTGCAGCTCGCCGACTGGCAGGAGGCGGACGAGCGCGGCGAGGTGAAGCTCGTGCTCTACGGCCGGCGGCTGCGCGGGGAGTGGCACCTCGTGCGCACGAAGCAGGAGCCGGGCTCGTGGCTGCTCTTCAAGAGCCGCGACCGCTACGCCGGGCCGGCGCAGGACTCGGCGGTCGGGATCGATCTGGCGCGCGCGGTCGAGCGGGCGCTGCCGACGCGCCTCGCGCTCATGGAGCCCGGCGGCGCGCGCGAGCCGTTCTCGGACCCGGCCTGGCTGTTCGAGGCCGTGTTCGCCGGCCGGCGCGCGCTGGCGCGCAAGCGGGGCGACGCCGCCCTGCTGGTCGGCGTCGCGCGCGCGCCGGACGAGGTGCTGGCGGCGCTCGCGCAGGTGCGCGCGGAGGACGCGCTCCTCGACGGCCTGCTGGTCGCGCCCGACGACGCGGGGCGTCCGTCGCTCGAGCGGCTGGAGGCGCGCCTCTCCGGCGCGGCCGAGCACGCGCTCGTCTACTACGCCTGGGACCTCCTGCACTTCGACGACTTCGACCTGCGCCCGCTGCCGCTCGTGGAGCGCAAGCGCGCGCTGCGCTCGGTCGTGGTCGAGTCGCGGACGCTCCTCTTCCTCGACCACGTGCCCGGCGAGGGGCTCGAGCTGGCGCGCGCGGCGCAGGCGGCGGGGCTGGGCGCGCTGCAGGCGCGCCGCGCCGACGCGCCGTGGAGCGCGGGCCCCTCGCCCGACTGGCTCGCGCTCGCGCTCGACGGCGCGCCGGCCGCTCCCGAGCCTGCGCCGCGCGCCCGGCGCCGAGCAGCGCGCGCGGACGGCCGGCGCGTGCGCCTCTCCAACCTCGAGAAGGTCTACTGGCCCGCCGAGGGCTTCACGAAGGGCGACCTGATCGGCTGGTACGAGCGCGTGGCCGACCTGCTCCTTCCGTATCTCGCCGACCGTCCGGTGCACATGAACCGCTTCCCCGACGGCATCGACGGCAAGAGCTTCTACCAGCGCGAGGCCAAGGAGGACACGCCCGAGTGGGTGCGCACCGTGCTGGTCGCGAGCGAGCACCGCGGCGCCGAGCTGCGCCAGATCGTGTGCCAGGACCGGGACACGCTCCTGTGGCTCGCGAACCAGGGCTCGATCGACCTGCACCCGTGGCTCTCGCGCGCCGGCAGCCTGGACGCGCCGGACTGGTGCGTGATCGACCTCGACCCCAAGCTCGCGCCCTTCGCGCACGTGATCGCGATCGCGCGCCGGACGGGGGAGCTCTTGCACGCGATCGGCCTGCGGCCGCTGCTCAAGACCTCGGGCAAGACCGGCCTGCACGTGTACGTGCCGCTCGCGCCGGGCTACACCTACGAGCAGTCGCGCCTGTTCGCCGAGGGCGTCGCGCGCGCGGTCGTGCGCGAGCTGCCCGACATCGCGACGGTCGAGCGCACGATCCCCGGCCGCGAGGGCAAGGTCTACGTCGACTTCGGCCAGAACCGCCGCAGCCAGACCGTCGTGCCGCCCTACTCGGTGCGGCCGGTGCGCGGCGCCACGGTCTCGGCGCCGCTCGCGTGGGACGAGCTGACCGACGACCTGACGCCGGCGCGCTTCACGATCCAGACCATGGTCCCGCGCCTGGCGGAGCGCGGCGACCTGTTCCGCCCGGCCCTCGACGACCCGCAGGACCTCCTGCCCGCCGCGGAGGCCCTGGAGCGTACGCTGCGCGGATGACCCACTCCCTCGAGCGCCCGCTGTGCGTGCTCGGCGTCCTGGCCGCCGTCGCCGCGTGGGCCACGACCGCCTTCGGCTGGCTCGACCTGCCCTGGTGGCTCCTCTTGTACGGCTCGGAGAGCGTGCTGGCCGGCGCCGCGACCGTCCTCGACAAGCGCGCGGCCGGCAAGAGCCGCGCGCGCTTCAGCGAGCTCGGCCTGCACCTGCTCGAGCTGCTCGGCGGCTTCCCCGGCGCGCTGCTCGCGCAGCGCCTGGCGCGCCACAAGACGCGCAAGGCGAGCTACCGCTTCGTCTTCTGGCTGATCGTCGCGCTGCACGCCGTCGCGTGGGGCTGGTACCTCTCCATCCCGTGAGACGAGGAGGTGGCCGGAGCCGCGGGGGCGCGGCCCCGACCCGCTCCGGCGCCTGCGCGCGGGCGCCGGCGCCCTCCTCACGGCCTGCGCAGCGGAACGCGCAGGCGCACGTCGAGGTCCAGGATCCAGGCCGCGCCGCCGATCGTGCCGCTCGAGCGGTCGCCCCAGGCGCCGACGGCGAGCTCGAGGTCGCCGTCCTGGTCGAGGTCGCCCAGGCTCGTCATCCCGACGCCGAGCTGGTCCGAGTCGTCCAGGCCGCCGGTGAAGCCGCCCTGCGTGTCGCTGACCTTGCGCGTGGAGACGACGCTGCCGTCGCGCTCGAGCTTCAGGAGCCACACCGCGCCGCGGTTCGCCGCGCCGTCGGCGCCGCCGTCGTCGTCCTGGTAGGCGCCGACCGCGATCGAGCGCAGGCCGTCGCCGTCCACGTCGCCCAGCGCGGCCAGCGACGTGCCGAAGTTGTCGAAGTCGTCGAGCGTGCCGTGGAAGCCGCCGTGGACCTGGTCGATCTTGCTCGCGTCACGCACCGTGCCGTCGCTGCGCAGGAAGAGGATCCACACCGCGCCGCGCGCCTCGCCCGTCTCGTCGTCGCCGCGCGCGCCGACCGCCAGGTCCACGACGCCGTCCCCGTCCACGTCGCCGGGGCAGGCGACCGAGGAGCCGAACACGTCGTAGTCGTGCAGCACGCCGGCGAAGCCACCCTGGGTGTCGCTGATCTTCTGGTGCGCGCGGACCGTGCCGCTCGCGTTCAGGAACAGGATCCACACCGCGCCGCGCTCGAGCCCGCCGTCGTCGTCGAACGAGGCCGAGACGGCCACGTCCTCGACGCCGTCGCCGTCGAGGTCGCCCAGGCCCGCGCCGCGCGAGCCGAACAGGTCGAGCGACTCGATCGCGCCGGTGAAGCCGCCGGCCAGCGCGCTGATCTTCTGCTCGGCCTTGACCCCGCCGTCGGCGCGCAGGAAGAGCACGTACACCGCGCCCGTGTCGAAGCCGCCGTCGTCGTCGCGGTACGAGCCCGCCAGGACGTCGCCGACCCCGTCGTCGTCCACGTCGCCGATCGCGGTCAGGCTGCGGCCGAAGTAGTCCGACTCGTCGAGGTCGGCCTGCAAGCCGTTCAGCCCGGGGCGGATCTTCACCTGGTGGCTCACCCTGCCGTCGGGCGCGAGGAAGAGCGTGTACAGCGCGCCGTGGTCGTGCCCGTCGTCGTCGTCGCCCGGCGTCGCGGCCAGGAGCTCCATCCGGCCGTCGCCGTCGAGGTCCACGGCGCACAGCCCGATGCCCAGCCCGTCGAAATCGTCAAGCGTGCCGACGAAGCCGCCCTGGCTCGAGGTGATGCGCACCTGCCCCTCGACGCGCCAGGTGCTCGCGCGGCGCAG
>CADEGS010000034.1:10177-27604 GCA_902826945.1 uncultured bacterium
CATGCGCACCCCTCCCCTGCACGAGCGCCGGCGATGGACCCGCTGACCTCGGAGCGGCTGCTGGCCGAGATGCGCGCGGAGCTCGCGCGCGCCGCCCCGCCCGCGGAGGCGCGCGACGCGCCCCCGCTCGAGACCGCCTCCTACACCGACCCCGCGCGCCACGCGCTGGAGCTCGAGCGCGTGTTCCGCCGCGCCTGGCTGCAGGTCGCGCGCACGGACGAGCTCGCCCGGACGGGCGACTACGTCGCGCTGGAGGTCGCGGGCAGCCCGCTCGTCGTGCTGCGCACGGCCGCGGGCGAGCTGTGCGCGCTGCACAACGTCTGCCGCCACCGCGGCGCGCAGATCCTGCGCGCGCCGCGCGGCAACGCCGCCGAGCTCGTCTGTCCCTACCACGGCTTCCGCTACGACACCGAGGGCGTGCTGCGCGCGCTGCCGGCGCGCGAGTCGTTCCCCGAACGCTGCGCGCCGGGCGAGCTGCGCCTCGCGCGCGCGCGGCTCGAGACCTGGCGCGGCTGGGTGTGGGTCACGCTCGACGACGCCGCGCCGCCGCTCGCGGACTTCCTCGGCCGCGAGCTCGCGGACGAGCTCGCGGGCTGGCCCTTCGAGGACTGCGAGCGCAAGGCGCGCCGCGAGCTCGAGGCGGCCTTCGGCTGGAAGGTCGGCGTCGAGGCCTTCCTCGAGTCGCTGCACGTCCCCTGCATCCACCGCGGCACCGCCAACCCGCTGATCGACTTCCGCGGCACGGTCACGCGCGCCTTCGGCCCGCACTCGCGCATGGCCACGCCGTTCCGCAGCGAGGGCGTGTACGAGCCGGGCGGCGCGCTCGGCAAGGCCTCGCGCGAGGCGGGCGTCGCGAGGTTCCCCGGGCTGGGCGCGGCGCAGCGCGCGGCGAACTTCAGCTACCTCGTCTTCCCCGCGACGATCTACAACCTGCTGCCGAACCACTTCACGGTGTTCCGGCTGCTGCCGGCGGGGATCGGGCGCACGCGCTTCGTCTACGAGCTCTTCGGGCTCCCCGGCGGCGGGCCGCACGCCGAGGCGCTGTTCGCCTCGATCGACGAGGGCTACGCGCGGCTGATCGAGGAGGACCTCGAGAACCTGCCGTGGATCCAGCGCGGGCTCGGCGACCCGCGCCTCGCGACGATCGAGCTCTCCTGGCACGAGCGCCGCATCCGCGACTTCCGCGCGGCGCTCGAGCGGGCGCTCGGCGCGGCGCGCTGAGCGCGAACGCTCAACGCGGCGCGAGCGTCCCCGCGACGCCGCGCGGGCCGAGCCGCGCGGGACCCGCCGGACGGCTCCCGGGATCGGCGGGGTCCGTGCCCGCGTCGCGCTCGTCGCCGTCCCAGGCGCCGTCCCCGTCGCGGTCGACGCCCAGGCGCACCTGGCTCCCCTGCGGCACGGCGGTGAAGGTCACCTCCGCGCCCGGGCCGGCGCCGGCGAGCAGCGCCTGGCGCTCGAGCTCCTCGCCGCGGCGGTCGGAGGCGAAGCGCCCCGAGCCGCGCCGGTAGACCCAGCCGCGCGCCTCGCCGTCCCGGCGCGCGCGCGCGACGAGGCCGATGCGCCCGAGCTCCGCCTGCTCGGCGAGCGAATCGAGCAGCGCCAGCGCCGCGGCGGGCGGCGCGGCGCCGTCGGCGATCGTCACCTGCCGGCCGACCGCGGCGTGCGTCGAGGCGCCCTTCGTCGCCGGCGCGTCGAGCAGCGTCGCGGGCGAGCCGAGCTCCTCGCTGCCGCCGGAGATGCTCAGGAGATACGCGATCAGGTCGGCCGTCTCCTGGTCGTCGCGCGCGTCGCGCAGGCTGACGAAGCGCGAGAGCGAGTCGAACGAGCCGTCGTGCAGCAGGCCGAAGCCGGCGGTGCTCTCGAGCTGCGAGAAGTCCGCGCCCGTGCGCTCGTACAGGCTGCGCAGCTGCGGCACCTTCATCGTCACGTTCGTGAAGCCCGCGGTAGGCACGAGCAGGTGGTGCGCCTCGCCGTCCGGCCCGGGCGGGATCGGTCGGTAGACGCCGTCCTCGAGCGTCCAGCTCGTGCCCTCGCCGGTGTCGCGCGTGTGGCAGCCGCTGCACAGGCCGAGCTCGAACAGCGCGCGCCCGTTGCGCGCGTCGCCGTCGGGCAGCGGCTGGCCCGCCGGCGAGAACATGCCCGAGGTGCGGTGGTCGGAGAGCGGCACGCTCGCGGCGAGCGCGTTGTCGAGCGCGCGGTAGGGGTTCGGCGGCGTGCGGATCGAGCCCAGGAAGGCGGCCAGGCCCGCCATCGCCTGCGCGTCCGGCTGCTGGTCCGCGCCGAGCAGCTCGACGAAGGCCGGCGCGAAGTCCGCCAGGCTCGCGCGCTCGCCGCGCCAGTGGAAGGGCTCGTGACCGATCGCGTCGACGAGCGTGAGCGTCAGCATCGGCCCCTTCATCGGGTGCCAGTCCTCGAAGCCCTGCGAGATCAGCGGGATGCCGGCGCCCAGGTTGCCGCGCAGCGGCTCGACCGCTCCGGTCGGGTCGCCCAGGTCCCACGCCAGGCGGTCGGTGCGCGCGTCGACGTGGCACGCCGCGCAGGCGGTCAGCCCGAGCCCGCTCGCGCGCGCATCGTAGAACGTGCGCCGCCCCGCGCGCACCGGCGCGGGCGTGGGGTCGAAGAAGGCGACGCGCTCGAGCTCGGTCTCGCTCGCGAGCGAGACGACCGAGATCGCGGCCGAGCGCTTGTCGAGCACGTACAGGAGCCCGCGCGCGTCGTCGACGACGACGCCCGTCGGCCCCTCGCCGACGGGGATCGCGGGCGCGAGCCCCGCGCGCGCGCCGATCGCGTCGAGCACGACCACGGCGTCGGAGCCCTGGCCCGTCACGTACGCGCGCGTCCCGTCCGCGCTCCAGGCGATGCCGCGCGGGTCGGCCAGCGTGCGCGCGCGCAGGTCGGCGGAGACCGAGCCGCTCGCGTAGTCGAGGTGCGGGTTCAGGTCGCGCACCAGGCTGGCGCCGCTCGCCGGCTCGACGAGCGCCAGCTCGGAGCGCAGGAAGCGCCCGGTCAGGTTGGGGACGAAGCGCACCTCGTTCGTCGCGTCGGTGCCGACGACGGTGACGACGCCGCTCGGGTGCACGGCGAGCGCCATGCAGGCGTTCATCAGGTGGTCGGCGTAGGAGAGCGCCAGGCTCTGCGCGTCGATCACGGCCAGGTCGTGGTCGAGCAGCACGTAGCCCTCCGGCCGGCGCCCGAGCGGCGCCCCGGAGCCGCTGACGAGCACCGTCCAGTCGGCGCCGTTGTCGTCGCGCCACGCGCCCGCGGCGTCCTGGCGCACGATCAGGCCGACCGCCGGCGGCGGCGGCAGCGCGGGATCGATCGGCGGCTCGAAGGCCGCGCCCGCGTTCGGCGGCGGGTTCTGGCCGCCGTACGGACCGCCCGGCCAGCTCACGACGGGCGGCGGCAGGAAGTCGGTCGTCCCGCCGCCGCCGAGCACCGTGGTGCGGTTGCCCGACTCGAACACCGCCGCGTAGACGCGCGCGCCGTCGGGCGAGACCGCCAGCGCGCGCGGGTCCTCGGCGCGCAGCGCCAGCCGCACCGGCGCGGCGTCGAGGTCGGCCAGGTCGAAGACCAGCACGCAGTTCGCCTGCGAGCAGCACACGAAGGCGCGCGCCGGCGTGCCGGCGAAGACGACGTCGGTCGGCTCGTCCTCGGTCGCGAGCGTGCGCACGACCGAGCCCGTGGCGAGGTCCACCACGCTGACCGAGTCCGAGACGTGGTTCACGACCCAGGCCTCCTGCGCCGTGCGCGCGCGCACCGTGACCGGGTCGAGGCCGACCGGGATCGAGGCCGTGTGCGCGGGGCTCCCCGCGCCGAGCGCGAACACCTCCAGCCGCGCGTCGGGCAGGTTCACCGCCAGCAGCGACGCCCCCCCGGGCACGAGCTCGAGCGGGTGGACGTGGGGCGTCTCCCAGTGGACGAACGAGCCCTGCGCGGCGAGCGCCGGGGCGCAGCAGAGACCGACGAGCGGGGCGGCGAAGCGCATGGGAGCCTCCGGCGGCGGGGGCACGGCTGCCCCTCCGACGCTCCCGTGGGCCCGGCCGGTTCGCCAATCGCCCTCAGAACCGGAAGTAGATGAAGTCCTCGGGCTCGGGGTTGCGCAGCAGCACGAGCAGGAGCAGCAGCCCCAGCACCCAGGCGGCGCGGCCGGCGGGGCCGATGCGCCGCCAGAGGCGCTCGAGGTCGGTGTGCTCGGCCAGCGCCTGGGTGGCGAGGCCGGCCAGGAGGAAGGCAAGGGTGCCGAGCTCCCAGGCTCCGAGCGATCCGCCCGCGCACGAGACCAGGCGCCCGAGGTAGCGGCCGGTGAAGCCGATCGTCGGGCTGAAGAAGAGCACGATGAAGGCGCTCGCGTAGAGCGTCGTCGCCAGGCACGCGAGCCAGTCGCGCGGGCCCCAGCCCGGGCGCGCGGGCCGGCGCCCCTGGCGCATGCGGTGCAGGCGCCAGGAGTGCTGCAGCGAGATCGCCACGCCCACCCCCAGGCCCCACACGAGGAACGTCCACGAGGCGCCGTGCCACAGCCCGAAGAGCGCCATCGTCAGCAGGTTGTTGCGCCACACGCGCGCGTGGCTCGGCGGGCCGGCCGAGAGCGGCGAGTAGACGTAGTCCGCGATCCAGCTCGTGAGCGACATGTGCCAGCGCGCGAGGAACTCGTTCATCGAGCGCGCCAGGAACGGGCGGCGGAAGTTCTCGACCAGCTCCACGCCGAAGAGCCGCGCCGAGCCGCGCGCGATGTCGGTGTACGAGCTGAAGTCGAGGAACAGCATCGCGTTCATCGCCACCGCGGCGAGCAGCAAGGTCAGCGAGCCGTGCGCCTCGGGGCGGCCGAACACCGGCTCGACGTGCAGGCGCAGGTTGTCGGCCAGCACGAGCTTCTTGAAGCAGCCCCAGAGCAAGAGGCGCCCGCCGGCGGAGAAGAGCGCCGCGTCCGGCGGCCGCGTGCGGCGCAGCTGGGGGAGCAGGCGTCCCGCGCGCTCGATCGGCCCGGCGACGAGCTGCGGGAAGAAGCTGACGTACAGCGCCAGCTCGACCGGGTCGCGGCAGGGCTCGATGCGGCGGCGGTAGACGTCGATCGTGTAGGCCAGCGTCTGGAAGGTGTAGAACGAGATGCCGAGCGGCAGCACGAGCGCGGGCCAGTGCACCGCTCCGAGCCCCGCCGGCCGCAGGAGCGCGTTCAGCCCCTCCGCGGCGAAGCCCCCGTACTTGAAGACGAAGAGCGCGCCGAGGTTGCCGCACAGGCTGAGGGCGAGCAGCGCGCGGCGGCGCCCGGGCGCCTGCGCGCGGCCGAGCCCGAGCGCGACGAGGTAGTCGAGCGCCGTCGAGCCGGCCAGGAGGAGGCCGTGCAGCGGGTGGCGCTGCGCGTAGAACGAGTAGCTCGCGACGAGCAGGAACAGCGGCCGCGCGCGCGCCGGCACGAACAGGAAGAGCGCCAGCACGACGCCCAGGAACGGCAGGTAGGCGGAGCTCGCGAACGACACGCGGGGGCGTCAGGCGCGCGCGGCGGGCAGGGGAGGCGGGTCGGGCAGCGCGCGCGCGCGCAGCACGCGCTCGAGCGCGCGCACGTCCTCGCGCGCGCGCACCTCGCCCGCGGCGCGGTCGCGCCCGCACAGCCGCTCGTAGGTCCAGGCCATGTGGCGCACCTCCTCGACCGTGAAGCCGTTGGCGAGCAGCATGATCCCGCCCCAGAACGAGTTGGCCGTCAGGTCCGAGAGGAAGCGCGCGTGCTTGGGCTGCGCGAGCAGCTCCGCCTCCAGCTCGCACGCGCGGCGGCTGTCCATCGTGGCGTGCTTCCAGGTCCACGAGCCGCCGCTGAGGCCGAGCTCGGCCGCGCGGCGGTGCACGGGCGCGGTGTGGTTGTAGTACCACGGGCTGACGCCGAAGAAGTCCGCGCCGGTCTCCTCGAGGTAGGGCACGATCTTCTGCGTGTTCTCGTCGACGTCGCCGGGGAAGCCGATGATGAAGTTCGCGTGGACCGCGATGCCGCGCTCCTTCAGCAGGCGCGCGCCGCGCCGGGCGGCCTTCATCGTGGTGGACTTCTCCATGCGCTTCAGCATCGCGTCGTCGGCCGACTCGATGCCGAGGAACACCGCGCGGCAGCCCGAGTCGGCCATGCGCGCGACCGTGTCCTCGTCCAGGTGCTGGACGCGGATGAACGAGTACCACTCGAAGTCGAAGCGCGCGAGCACGTCGCACAGCTCGCGGAAGCGCGTCGGCGGCACGTTGAACGTGTCGTCGCTGAAGAGGATCGAGCGCACCGCGCCGTTGGCGCGCAGCTCGCGCAGCTCGTGCTCGAAGGTCGCCGGCGCCATCGTCTCGAGCTCGCCTTGCAGCGCCGGGAAGGTGCAGAACGCGCAGCGGAAGGCGCACGAGCGCGCCGTGCGACAGCTCACCGTGTGGTACAGGCTCCCGGGCGCGAGCCGGCTCCAGCGCACCCAGGTCTCGTCCATCGGGAGCGCGCGCTCCTCGTCGCTCGCCAGGCGGTAGCCGCCGCCCGGCGCCCGCACCCAGGTCTCGGGCAGCGCGAGCCGCGGCAGGTCGCGCGGCTCGTGCGCGAGGATCTCGAGCAGCGCATGCTCGCCCGTCGCGCTGATCACGTAGGCGTCCGCGTCGCACGAGCGCAGCAGGCTCTGCAGCGAGCGCTCGGGGACGCTGCCCGCGATCTCCTTCAGCATCAGCCCGCCCAGCACGAGCCCGGCCGAAGGCCAGGCGCGGCGCAGGCGCTGGCAGGCGTCGAGGATCTGCGGCACGTCGGCCAGGAACGTCGTCGAGAGCAGCACCCAGCGCGGCTCGATGCGCTCCCGCAGCGCCTCCAGCACGACGCGGTTCGCGGGCTGCACGTGCTCGACCTCCCAGCCCGCGCCGCCGAGCAGCGAGCGGTAGTAGCTGCCCGAGAGGTGCGTGCACGTGAACGTGTCGTAGCGCTGGTAGAAGGCGGTCGTGCCGTGCGCGACCCACGACAGGAAGCGCGGCAGGTCGTAGCGCCGCCCGTCGATCCCGACCGACTGGCGCAGCTGGCGGCCGCTGTCGGTGGGCGCGTCGAGCTCGTGCTCCGCCGCCGGCCGCACGCCGGTCAGCCCGCCGCGCAGCGCGACCGGCACGTGGTCGTTGTGCCAGCGGTCGAGGTCCTCGAAGGCCGAGAGGAACAGCGCGTCGATCGGGCGGGGGCTCATGGGGCCCGCGGCGCGCGGCCCGGCGCGCCCGGGGGGCGGAGGAGAGGGCGCGCGGGCGGGTCGATCCGGTTCACCATTCCCGGCTCCTCCCGCTCACAGGCGCCACAGGAGGGACTGCCACGCGATCCCGCCGGCGGCGGCGCACAGGCCGAGCGTCGTGCCCGGCGCCGGGCGCTCGTCCCGCAGGAGCTCGTGCAGCGCGACCAGCGGCCCCGCGCAGCCCAGGCAGCCGTGCGCGGCGAGCGTGCGCGCCGCGGCCTGCGCGGGCAGGCCCGCGCGCGCGGCCACGCGCTCGAGCTGCGCGCGCGTGACCGGGTAGGGCACCAGCCGGTCGGGCCGGCCGAGCGCGAGCAGCGCATCGGTCGCCAGGTCCCAGGCGCGCTCGAGGTCGCCCAGGTAGCGCGCGTCGGGCCGCTGGAAGGCGTAGGCGAGCCCCGGCCGCGGCGGGAGCGGCGCGGCGACCGTGAACGCGACGCCGTCCGAGGCGAGCGTCCCGCCGCGCGCCCCGAGCAGCCCGCTCGCGCCGCCGTCGCGCCGCAGCACGAGCGCCGCGGCGCCGTCGCCGTGCAGGAGCGCGCTCGCGCCGTCGGCGGGGTCGATCCAGGCCGAGGGCGTCTCGGCCGCCACGACGAGCGCGGCGCGCGCGCCGTGCGCCAGCGCGAGCGCCGCCGCCAGCCAGGCGCGCAGACCGCCCGCGCCGCCCGCGCGCACGTCGGTGCAGGGCGCGTCGGCGCCGAGCGCGCGCCCGACCCAGGCGGCGAGCGCGCTCGTCGCGCGGCTCGGCGTGGACGTCGCGCACACGACGAGGTCGAGCGCGGACGCGGGGAGCGCCGCCGCGGCGAGCGCGTCGCGCGCCGCGCGCTCGGCCAGGCGCTCGACGCCGCTCGCGCCGAGCGCGTCCTCCGCGGCCGGCGCGGGCGCGCCGGGCGCGCGCCACCAGGCGCGGCGCTCCACGCCCCAGGCGTGCGCGGCGCGGTCGGGCTCGTCCGCCCGCGCGTCCGCGCCGCCCAGCGCGCGGCGCGCGGCCGCACCGTCCAGGCTGGCGCGCGCGGGGTCGAGGTCGGGCGGGAAGACGGCGGCGCTGCCCGCGAGCGCGATGCCCGGCAGCGGGCCGAGCGCGGCGCTCATGCCGGCTCGGCGCGCCCGACGAGCGCGACCAGGTCGTCCACGCTCTCGCACGCGCGCACGTCGTGCACGGCCAGCGTCGCGCCCGTGCGCTGCAGGACGAGCTCGACGAAGAGCACCATGCCCATCGAGTCCCAGCCCTCGAGCTCGGCCAGCGCCACGCCGGCGGCGGCGCCGGGCAGCGCCTGCACGGCCTCCTCGAGCAGCGCCTCCATCTCCTCGCGCGCGAGCATGCTCAGACCTTGCGCTCGCGCCCGCGCCACCACGGCTCGCGCAGCTCCTTCTTCAGCACCTTGCCCGCCGCGTTGCGCGGCAGCGAGGCGGCGAGCTCGACCTTCGTCGGGCACTTGAAGCGCGCCAGCGCGGCGCGGCAGTGCTGCACGAGCGCGCGCGCGTCGGGCGCGGCGCCGGCCGCGGGCACGACGACGGCCAGCACCTCCTCGCCCCAGTGGTCGTGGGGGATGCCGATCACCGCCGACTCGCGCACGGCGGGGTGCGTCGCGAGCGCGTCCTCGACCTCGCGCGGGTAGACGTTCTCGCCCGCGACGCAGATCATGTCCTTGCGCCGGTCCACGAGGTAGACGTACCCGTCCTCGTCCATGCGCGCCAGGTCTCCCGTCGCGAACCAGCCCGGGCGCGGGCCGCTCTCGGGCTGCGCCTCGCCCTGGTAGCCCAGGTGCACGTTGGGGCCGCGCGCGACGACCTCGCCCACGGCGCCGGCGGCGACGTCGCGGCCGGCCGCGTCCACGACGGCGACCTCCGAGCAGCACACCGCGCGCCCGACCGACGCCAGGCGCGCGCGCTCGGGCGCCCCGGCGGGGTGGCGGTGGTCGGCGGGGCGCAGCGTGGTCAGCACGCCGGCGGTCTCGGTCAGGCCGTAGCCCTGCAGGAAGTCGCAGCCGAAGGTCGCGAGCGCGCGCTCGAGCACGTCGACCGGCATCGGCGCCGCGCCGTAGACGATGAGGCGCAGCGCGTCGAAGCCGCCGCGCGCGGCGTCGGGCTCGTCGAGCAGCCAGCGCACCATCGTCGGCACGAACAGCGCGTGCGTGATGCGCTCGTCGCGCAGGACCCCGAGCGCCGTGCGCGCGTCGAACTCGCCGCACAGCCGCAGCGTCGCGCCGGCCGCGACGGTCGAGAGGAGCATCAGGAGCGCGCCGACGTGGAAGAGCGGCGTCACCTGCAGGAAGCGGTCGCCCGGGTCGAGCCGCACCTCGTCCAGCCAGGCGCTCGTCATCGCCCAGAAGCCGGCGTGCGCGAGCATCGAGCCCTTCGGCCGGCCGGTCGTGCCGCTCGTGTAGAGCTGCAAGGCGACGTCGCCCGGCGCGCCGCCCGAGCGGACCTCCGGCGCGCCGGCGCCGCGCTCGCGCAGCGCGTCCAGCGTGCCCCAGCCCTCGGGCGCAGGGCCCGCGACCGCGAAGCGTGCGGCGTCGCAGGCGGCGACGGCCGGCGCGAGCGACGCGTCGGCGAAGACCGCCGCGGCGCGCGCGTCGCCGGCGACGAAGGCGATCTCGCCGGGCCGCAGGCGCGGGTTGAGCGGCACGACCACCGCGCCCAGCTCGAACAGCGCGAAGAAGAGCTCGACCGTCGCGGCGCGGTTCTGCGCCAGCACGACGACGCGCTGACCGGGGCGCAGCCCGGCCGCGGCGAGCCCGCGCGCGAGCTGCCGCGCGCGCGCGTCGAGCGCGGCGAAGGAGAGCTCGCCCGCCTCGTCGCGCACGGCGCCGCGGGCGGCGTGCAGGCGCGCCGCGCGCCGCAGCAGGGCCTCGAGGCGCATCAGCCCCCGCCTCCCGAGAGCCGCCGGGCGACGAGGCCGAGCTCGAGCCCGCCCGAGACCGGGATGCAGGCGCCGTTCACGAAGCCGCTCGCGGGCGAGGCCAGGAAGGCGATCACGCGCGCCGCGTCCTCGACCGTGCCGATGCGGCCGACCGGCGTCGCCTCGACCAGCGCCGCGCGCACGGCCGGCGCCACCGACGCGAGCACGCGCTCGGTCTCGATCAGGCCCAGCTCGACCAGGTTGCTCGTCACGCCCGCGCGCCCGGCCTCGAGCGCCGTGCTGCGCGTCAGGCCGACCAGCCCGCTCTTGGCGCAGGCGTAGGCGGTCTGGCCGGCGGCGCCGGTTTCCGCGGCGATCGTGCCGACGTGCACGATGCGCCCGAAGCCGCGCTCGCGCATGCCCGGCAGGCAGTGCGCCACGAGGCGCAGGGCGGCGCCGAGGACGCTGTCGAGCAGGAGTGCCACGTCCTCCGCCGGCACGGTCTCGAGCCGCCCGTAGGGCGCGAAGCGCACCGCGGCGTGCACGAGCACGTCCACGCGCGGCGCGACGCGCTCCAGGCGCTCGCAGAAGTCCGGCGCAGTGACGTCCGCGCACAGCGGCCGCGCGTCGGCGCCCGCGCGCGCGAGCGCGGCGCAGGTCTCCTCGAGCGGCGCCGCGCTGCGCCCCGCGACGACGACGCCGGCGCCCAGCGCGGCCAGCGCGCGCGCGGCGCCGCGCCCGATCCCCCGGCCGCCGCCGGTGACGAGCGCCACGCGGCCCGCCAGCGCTCCCGCCGGCGCGCTCAAAACCGGTGCACCGTGGCGCCGAAGGTGTAGCCCGCCCCGACCGCGGTCAGGAGCACGTTGGCCCCCGGCCCGATGCGGCCCGCGCGCAGCGCCTCGTCGAGCGCGATCGGCACGGTGGCGCCCGAGGTGTTGCCGTGGTGCTCGACGTTGTTCACGGCGCGCGCGGGGTCGATGCCGAGGTCGTCCAGCACCGCCTGCACCATCAGCGCGTTGCCCTGGTGCGTGATGAACAGGTCCACGTCGGCGAGCGCGAGCCCGGCGCGCTCCAGCGCGCGCTCGCAGGCCTCGCGCGTCAGGCGCACGAAGATCTCGAAGATCTCGCGCCGCCCGTCCACGCGCAGGAAGTGCTCGCCCTTCTCGACCGTCTCGCGCGTCGCGGGACGGCACGCGCCGCCGGCCGGGATCCAGGCGCCCATGCGCTCGCGCCCCTCGGCGCCGAGCACGACGTCGAACAGGCCGGGCTCGGAGCGCGGGCCGAGCAGCGCGCCCGCCGCGCCGTCGGCGAAGAGCACGACCGAGCGCACGTCGGAGGTGTCTACGAAGCGGCTGCGCGCGTCCGCGGCGAGCACGAGCACGTGCTGCTCGCCGCCGCGCACGCTGGCCGCGCCGAGGTCGAGCCCGTACAGGAACCCCGCGCAGGCCGCCGAGACGTCGAAGGCCGGGCAGCGCGCGCCGAGCTTGCGCGCCACGATCGTCGCCGTCGAGGGGCTGGGGTGGTCGCCCGAGATCGTGGCCAGCACGATGCGGTCGAGCGCGCCCGCCTCGAGCCCCGCGCGCTCGAGCACGCGCCGGCCGACCTCGGCCGCCATGTCCGAGGTGGACTGCCCGGGCGCGAGCCAGTGGCGGCTCTTGATCCCGGTGCGCGACTCGATCCAGTGCGCGTCCACCGGCAGGCGGAAGCGCTCGATCAGCGCCTCGTTCGAGAGCACCAGCCCGGGCGTGTACGACGCCGTGGCGCGGATGCCGACGAAGGGGGGCTGGAGGCGGCGGATCATGTCGTGCAGTCGATCGCGATCTTGCCCGTCACGCCGCGCTCCTCCATCAGCCGCTGCGCCTGCGCCAGGTCGGCCAGCGGGAAGGTGTGCGTCACCGGCGGGCGGATGCGGCCCTGGTGCACGAGCCGCAGGCAGTCGAGCCACTCGCGGTGCGTGCCGATGTGCGAGCCGAGGAACGAGAGCTGCTTGTTCCACAGGTAGCGCAGGTCGGTCTGCGGCAGGAAGCCGGTGGTCGCGCCGCAGATGACGAGCTTGCCGCCCCAGCGCAGGCACTCGATGCTGATCGGCCAGCTGCGCTCCCCGACGTGGTCGAAGGCCACGTCCACGCCGCGGCCGTCGGTCAGCTCGCGCACGCGCTCGTGCACGTCCTCGCGGCCGAGCAGGATCACGTGCTCCGCGCCCATCGAGCGGCAGAACTCCGCCTTCTCCTCGCTCGAGGTGATCGCGATCGGCACCGCGCCGAGCACGCGGCAGAGCTGGATCGCGTACGAGCCCGTGCCGCCGCTCGCGCCCCAGATCAGCACCGTGTCGCCGGGCAGCGTCTCGGCGCGCGTGACCAGCATGCGCCACACCGAGAGCAGCGAGGTCGAGGTCGCCGCCGCCTCCTCCCACGAGAGGTTCGCCGGCCGCGGCGCCACCTGCGCGGCCTGCACGCGCGCGTACTGCGCGAACGAGCCGTCGTAGGGGCCGGTCTGGAAGCCCCAGATGCGCATCTTGCGGCAGAAGACCTCGGTGCCCGCCAGGCAGGCGGGGCAGCGGCGGCAGGCGTTCACCGGATAGGTCAGGACCTCGTCGCCCGCGGCGACGCCCTCGACCTCCGGGCCGACCTCGACCACCACGCCCGCGCCGTCGGTGCCGGAGACGTGCGGCAGCGGCAGCTCCACGCGCGGCAGCCCGCGCCGCGCCCAGATGTCGTTGTAGTTGCAGGCCGCCGCCTTGACCTCGATCACGACCTCGTTCGGGCCGGGACGCGGGTCGGGGACGTCGCCGTAGCGCAGGACGTCCAGCTCGCCGTGCCGCTCGAAGAACACCGCCTTCATCGCTCTCCTCCGTCGTCGTGCCGGCGCGCGCCCGCGGGAGGGACGTCGCCGGGGGTGGGATCGCCCGCGCGCGGCGCGAGCAGGTTCCGGGCCGCGAGCCGCGCGGCCACGCCCTCGGCCAGCGCGCGGTGGCCCGCGGCGCCGAGGTGCAGCCGGTCGTGGCGCAGGAAGAGCGGCTCCTCGTCGAGCGCCAGCGGCGCGGGCGCGCTCCCGTCGCGCGGCCACACGTCCTCGAGCGCGAGCGCGCCCGAGCCGAGCGCCTCCAGCAGGCGCGGCATCGCCGCGCGCAGGAGCGGCGCGGCGTCCACGAGCAGGACGTCGGGCGCGCCCGCGGCCCACGCGGCCCAGGGGCTCGGCGCGGGCTCGGGCGCGAGGACGTCCTCGTACCAGGGGCTGGCGACGACGACGAGCCGCACGCCGGCCGCCGCCAGGCGCGCGCGCAGGCGCTCCAGGTCGTCGAGAGCGCGCGCGCGCAGCGCGGCGCCGCTCGGGCGCGGCGGCTCGCGCGCGACGCCGAGCCACGCGCGGCCGCGCCGCGCCGCGCCGTCCAGCAGGTCGGCCGCGCGGCGGTAGAGGAGCGAGCGCTCGAGCAGCGCGTCCAGCGGCCCGGCACGCTCGGCGACCAGCGCCCAGCGCAGCGCGCGCGCGTCGAAGGGGAGCTCGCGCACGCTCGACGCGCCCAGGAAGAGCACGACCAGGTCGGGCTCGTAGGGCAGCGCGTCGCGCTCGAGCACGACCCGCATCTGGTCGAGCTTGTAGGCGGGGACGGCGAAGCTCTGCACGAGCGCGCTCGCGCCCTGCGGCAGGCGCGCGCCGAGCGCACGCTCGAGCGCGCGCGGGAAGGCGTCCTCGACGCGGACGCCCGAGCCGTAGGGCACCGAGTCGCCGAGCACGGCCACGCGCAGCTCGCGGCTCCCCGGCGCGCGCGGCTCCGGCGCCGGCCACTCCCGGTCGCGGTAGCCGCGCGCGTTCGTGCGGTACGCGATCCCGTCCTCGTCGCGCGTCTCGAGCCCGGGGAGCAGCCGGAAGCCGAGCGTGCGGTCGCGCACCGCGGCGCGCGTCTGGAGCACGCGCGGCAGGCGGGCCTCGTCGGGGGGCGCGGCGCGCCGCAGCGCCAGCTCGCCCCCGGCGCAGGCCAGGGCCGCCACCAGCGCGAGGGCGCGCGCGCGGCGCGGGGTCGGCGGGGCGCGGTCGGTCCGGGGGTCGGGTGCCACCGCGGGCAAGGACGCCGCCTGCGGGCGGATCGGTTCAGCGAGGTGCCCGCGATCCGGCGGGGGGGGCGGCCGGAGCCTTCGGGACGACCTGCACGCGCACCGGGGGCGCGTCCCGGAGCTCGCCCTCGAGCGCGACGAGCGCGCGCACCTCGAGCTCGATCCCGACCAGGCTCGGGTCGTCGGGGAGCGCGAGCGCCAGCGCGCCCGGGCCCGCCGCGAGCAGGCCGGGGAGGCCCGCGATCGAGACCGCGACCAGCGCCGGCGGCGCGCCGGCCGGCGCCCGCGCGCTCGCGCGCCAGCGCTCGCCGGGCGCGACCTCCTCGGGCGCGTCGATCCGGAGGTCGTCGGCGGTGGGAGCCGCGGGAGCGCCGGGCGCGGCGGCCAGCGGGCCGGACGCCGCGCGCGCGCCGGCGGGCGAGGCCAGGTGCAGGATCCACGCCGCTCCGCCGGCCGTCCCGCCGCTCCTGTCGTTCCAGGCGCCGACCGCGAGCTCGAGGCCGCCGTCCCCGTCGAGGTCGCCGAGCGCGGCCACGCCGGTGCCGAAGCCGTCCTCGTCCGCCAGCGGGCCGCCGAAGCCGCCGCGCGTGTCGCTCAGCTTGCGCCAGGAGCGCGCGGTCCCGTCGCGCTCCAGCTTCAAGAGCCACACGGCGCCGCGGTCGGTGCCGCCGTCGTCGTCCCAGAACGCCCCGACGGCGATCGAGGCGTGCCCGTCGCCGTCCACGTCGCCCAGGCCGTCCACCGCGATCCCGAAGTTGTCGTCGTCGTCGAGGTCGCCGCGGAAGCCGCCGTGGACGCCGTCCAGGACCTGCGCCTCGCGCACCGTGCCGTCCGGGTTCAGGAGCAGGATCCACACCGCTCCCGCGCCGTCGCCGTTCGCGTCGTTGCCGCGCGAGCCCACCGCCAGGTCGCGGACGCCGTCGCCGTCCACGTCGCCGGGCGAGCACAGCCCCGAGCCGAACGCGTCGCCGTTCACCAGCGTGCCGGGGAAGCCGCCGCTCGTCGCGCTGATCTTGCGGTGCGCCTTGACCGTGCCGTCGGGGTTCAGGAACAGGATCCAGACCGCGCCCGCCTCGGCGCCGCCGTCGTCGTCGAAGGCCGCGCCGACGGCGACGTCCAGGACGCCGTCGCCGTCCAGGTCGCCGAGCGCTCCCAGCCGCACGCCGAAGAGGTCGTTCGCGTCGAGCGCGCCGGTGAACCCGCCGTGCAGCGCGCTGATCTTCTGGTGCGCCTTGACCGTGCCGTCGGCGCGCAGGAACAGGACGTACACGGCGCCGGCGTTCGTCCCGCCGTCGTCGTCGCGGTAGGCGCCGATCAGGAGGTCCGTGACGCCGTCCTCGTCGAGGTCCCCGATCGCCGTCAGGCCGCGGCCGAAGAAGTCGTCGTCGTCGAGCGCCACGCCGAGCCCGTTCAGGCCCGGGCGCAGCTTGACCTGCCGCTCGACCGAGCCGTCCTCCGCCAGGAACAGCACGTACAGCCCGCCGCGGTCGAGGCCGACGTCGTCGTCGCCGGGGACCGCGGCGACGAGCTCGCGGCGGCCGTCGCCGTCCACGTCGGCGGCGATCAGGGACACGCCGAGCCCGTCGGCGTCGTCGAGCTGGCCGGCGAAGCCGCCCTGGCCCGAGGTGATGCGCAGCTCGCTCCGGACCTCCCAGGTGGTCGCGCGGCGGACGCTCTGCGCGGCGGGCGCGGCGCTCGCCGCGGCGAGGGCGAGGAGGGCGGGGAGGAGCGGGCGGAGGGAGCGAGGCATGGGGGCTCCTTGCCGGTCGGGGCCTCGGGCCGGCGGACGCATCTTCCCTCCAGGCGCGGGCCGCGGGGAGCCGGGTTCGCGCAACCGCGATTCCGGGGTAGTTCGGTGCGTCCGGCACGTGGGAGACTCCTACGAGAAGGCCGAACCGGAAGGCGGCGTCCCTCCGTCGGTGCCTCGACCATGCGAACCTCCCTCCGCTCCTCCGCTCTCCTCGTCCTCCTCGCCCTTCCCCTCGCAGCGCAGGCCCCGGCGGGGCCGTGCGGCCGCGGCGTGCGCCTGGCGCCGCCGCCGGTCCCGGTCGGTCCGCAGGCGGACCTGTGGGAGACGATCGCGCCCGACTACACGAACGTGCGCGGGCTGAACTACGTCCCCCTGTGGGCGGGGAACAGCGTCGGCGCCTGGCGCGGCTACGACCAGCTCCAGGTCGAGGCCGACCTCGGCTACTTCCGCGGCATCGGATGCAACACGATCCGCGTCTGGCTGTCGGAGGCGGTCTACCACGAGGAGGGCGAGCTCTTCCTCGCGAAGCTCGTGGACCTCCTGCGCCGCTGCGAGGCGCATGGCGTGTACGTCATCCCGATCCTGTGGGACGCGGTCGGGGTGCAGCCCTCGGAGACGCCCTACGAGGACCTCGACACGTGGGTCAAGAACCCGTCCACGGCCGACACGGAGGACCCGGCCTTCTGGGCCGAGCGCGGCGACGACTACGTCGAGGCGGTCGTGTGCGCGGCGCGCGGGAGCCGGGCGCTCCTGATGTGGGACGTGATGAACGAGCCGGGCGCCGTGCCCTTCGTCCACCACTACGCGCAGCTCGTGGACCAGATCGCGCCCAGGGACGTCGTGACGATCGGCTGGGGCGCCGCGCACTCGAACGCGCAGACGGCGGGCTGGCCGGAGGTGGACGTGCTCTCCTACCACCCTTACGGCTGCTTCCGGCAGAACGTCGAGCTGTGGACGCGGCGCGCGCGCGAGATCTCGGCGGCGAACGGCGGGAAGCCGATCCTGGCCACCGAGCTGGCCTCGCCCGGGCTGGCGCAGCGCTACGAGGACGCGCTCGGGCACATCACGCGCGAGGGCGTCGGCTTCCTGCTCTTCCAGGCGATGATCGGGCCGCCGCCGCACTTCAACTGGTGGCAGGACGGCTTCTTCTACGCGGACGGCGAGGTGCGCGACCTGCCGGGCGTGCAGGCCTTCCAGGACGTGTCGGTGGCGCAGGGGTACGCGGGGCCGCTCACGCCGCTGGTCGAGAAGGACCCCGAGGACCCGCTCTTCCTCGGCATGTACCCGGTGCCGCTCGGCTTCGGCGGGCCGGAGCTCGTCGACGCCATCTACGCCTGGGGCGAGCGGCCGCCGCTCGAGCCGGAATACGTGGACACCTTCGAGCTCGTCGCGACCTGGGCCTCGATCAGCATCGCCTGGCTCGAGGTCCTGCAGCCGAGCGACGTGCAGTGGCTCCAGAGCGTGATCGACGCCTTCGACGATGCCGTGGACGCGGGCGAGTACGAGGAAGCCGACTTCTACCTCGACCTCTGGGGCTTCTTCAACCTGGCCTACGTGGACACGCTCGGGCTGAGCGGCTGA
>CADEGS010000035.1:0-21322 GCA_902826945.1 uncultured bacterium
GTCAGCGCAGGTTGCGCGTGACGTTGTCCGCCAGCTCGAAGAACTGGTGGAAGGCCGGGCCGAGCGTGGCCACGAAGATCATCGGCAGGAAGCACAGGACGAGCGGGAAGACCAGCTTGACCGGCAGCGCCTGCGCCAGGACGGTGACGCGCTCGCGGCGGCGCTGGCGCAGGTCGTCGGCCTGGCGGCGGAGCACGTCGGCGATGCCGGCGCCGACCTGCTCGGCCTGCACGAGCGCCGAGACGAACACCGACACCGAGGCCAGGCCGATGCGCTCCGCCAGGCGCCGCAGGCTGGTCACGCGGCTCGTGCCGGCCACGATCTCGAGCTGGAACGACCGCAGCTCCGCGGTCAGGGGGCGCGCCGCGGGCATCGACTCGAGGATGCGCGCGAGCGCGGCGTCGAAGGAGAGCCCCGCCTGGGCCAGCGTCGCGAGCAGCTCGAGCACCAGCGGCAGGTCGCGCTCGATCGCGGCGACGCGCCGCCTGCGCCGCGCGCGCACGAAGAGCACGGGCAGCAGGCACAGCGCGACGAAGGGCGCCGCGTGCACGACCAGCAGGAACACCTGGCCGATCCCGCCGGGCGCGCCCTCGAGCCACTCCCGCTCGCGCGCGAGGAGGGCCGAGCTGCTCGACGCGGTCACGACGAGGAGCCCGAGGCCGATCGAGAGGGCGCTGGCGACGAGGAAGAGCGTGACCGCTCCGGGGCCGCGCAGCCCGGCGAGCTCGAGCCAGCGCGCCAGCGCGGAGCCGGAGGGCGGCGGCTCCTCGGGCGGCCGCTCGAGGGGCGCGCGCACGCGCTCGGCGCTCTGCGCGCGACGCGCGAGCGCGCGCGTGCCCCAGAGCGCCGCAGCGAGCCCGATCGACCCGATCAGCGCCAGCGCCAGGACGTCCGCCGTCATGGCTCGATGCGGCTGATGCGCCGCATGACGAGCAGCCCGACCGCCTGCGCCAGCATCGCGCCGGCGAACAGCGCGGCGCCGACGCCGGTCGCGAGGAAGGCCTCCATGCGCTCGGGGTTCGAGCGCCACATGATCGCCGCCACGAAATAGGAGAGGAACAGCATCACGACCACCGAGAGCTCCGCCTGGGCGGCCTGCGAGCGCACGCGCCGCGAGAGCTCGATGCGGTCGCGGATCGTGCGCCCGACCGTGGCCAGGATCGGCGCGAGGCTCCCGCCGACCTCGAAGTGCACGGCCAGGGCCGTGCAGAAGAGCCCGAAGGTCTCGAGCGGCACGCGCCCGGCCAGCGCCAGGATGACCTGGCGCGGATCGTCGCCGAGCCGGATGCGCCCGACGACCTCGTCGATCTCGTCGCGGAACGGCCGGGGTGCCTCGCGCTGCGCGCTCTCGAGGGCCTGGATCACGCCGCCGCCGGCCTGCAGCGAGCCCACCACGAGGTCGATCGCGTCGGCGAGCTGCGACTCGAGCCGGAGCGCGCGCCGGTCGGCGAGGAACGACTCGAGGAGCATGCCCAGCGTCCCGGCGATGATCCCGAGCGTCGCGGCGAACAGGAGGCCCACCCCGAGCGCGAGGTGCAGCACGGCCGCCAGCAGCGCGCCCAGGAGCCAGGGCAGGAGCTCGTGCCGGCGCAGGGCGCTCGAGGTCCGCTGCTCGGGGATCGCGGGCGCGCGGGACGCAAGCGCGGGCGAGCGCTCGCCCAGCCGCGCCGCCGCGCGACGGCGCAGGAGCGCCCGCCGCCAGGCGTGGCCGAGCGCTCCCGCGCCCGCCGCCAGGCCCGTGCCGACCAAGAGGTCAACCACGCGCCTCTCCTCCCGCGTCGGGCGCCTGGAACAGCTCGGCGGGGACTTCCTCGCCCTGCTCGCGCAGCACCTCGCACAGGCGCGGCACGATCCCGGTGGCGACGAACTCGCCCAGCACCGCGCGGCCCTTGCGCCCGCGCTGGCGGAAGCGGAAGACGTCCTGCAGGAGCGGCGTGCCGCCCTCGAGGCCGGTGATCTCCGTGATGGCCTCGACCCGGCGCACGCCGTCCTCGTAGCGGCGCACGTGCACGAGGAGCTGCAGGGCGGAGACGATCTGCTCGCGGATGGCGCGCGCGGGCAGCTCCAGCCCGGCCATCAGGACCATCGTCTCGAGGCGCGCCAGGGCGTCGCGCGGCGCGTTCGCGTGCACCGTGCACAGGCTGCCGTCGTGGCCGGTGTTCATCGCCTGCAGCATGTCGAGCGCCTCGCCCGACCGCACCTCGCCGACGATGATGCGGTCGGGGCGCATGCGCAGCGTGTTGATCAGGAGCTCGCGCGTCGTGATCTGGCCGCGGCCCTCGATGTTGGGCGGCCGCGCCTCCAGGCGCACGACGTGGCGCTGGTCGAGCACCAGCTCGGCCGTGTCCTCGATCGTGACGATGCGCTCGTCGGGGCCCAGGGCCTCGGCGACGGCGCCGAGCAGCGTGGACTTGCCGGCGCCCGTGCCGCCCGAGATCAGGATGTTGCGGCGCCAGCGCACCGCCAGCTCGAGGAAGCGCGCCATCTCCTCGGAGAGCATCCCCAGGCGCAGGAGGTCGGAGCGGCGCAGCCGCTGACGCCCGAAGCGCCGGATCGAGATCGTCGGCCCGTCGATCGACACGGGCGGCAGCGTGGCGTTGACGCGGCTGCCGTCCGGCAGGCGCGCGTCGACCATCGGCGAGGAGGAGTCGATGCGCCGGCCGACGCGCGTCGCCAGGCGCTCGATGATGCGCTCGACGTGCTCCTTGTCGCGGAAGCGCACGGAGGTCTCCTCCAGGCGTCCGAAGCGCTCGACGTACACGGCCGCCGGCCCGATCACCAGGATGTCGGTCACGGCGGGATCGGCCATCAGGGGAGCGAGCGGCCCGACGCCGAGCGTCTCGTCGGTCAGCTCGTCGGCCAGGCGCCCGCGCTCCTCGTCGTTGAGCGGCAGCTCCTCGGAGGCGAGGACGCGCGACACGAAGTCGCGCACGGCGGCGGCGACGACCTCGTCGCTCGAGGTCAGGAGGTCGTGCTCGCCGATCTCGTCGATCAGGCGCTCGTGCAGCCGGCTCTTGACGCTCACGTAGTCGCCGCCGCTCGCGCTCGGCGGGCGCGCCGGCGCGCGCTCCTGCGGCGCGGGCTCGGGCCGGCGCGAGCGCCGGGCCAGGCGCGCGACCATCTCGTTCGTGCGCGGGCGCGCGAAGCGCTCGCGCAGGCTCTCGGCCCCGTCCCGCAGCGGTTCGTCGCCGCTCACGCCCCTGCTCCGCCGTCCAGGGAAGGCGTGCCGCCGAGGACCGAGTCGACGCTCTCGGGCGCGCGCGCCGTCGCGGCGCCGGCGGTCGGGAGGCCGCGCTCGAGCTCCGCCACGAGACGGCGCAGCGCGCGGCCGAAGCCGGACCAGCGACCCGCGCGCAGCGCGTAGGGCTGCCCGCTGTTCGCCGCCTCCAGCAGGCGCTTGCGGTAGGGGATCACGTGATCGACCACGCAGCCGAGCCGGTCCGCGACCTGGACCGGCTTCAGGTCGCCGGCGAAGCGCTGGTAGTTGTGGTTGAGGATCAGCTTCCGGCGCGCGGGGGAGACCCCGAGCCCGGTCAGGACGTCGAGGTAGGCCGCGCCGCCGAGGACGCTCGGCACCATGCCCTGCAGCACGACGCAGACGGCGTCCGAGAGGTCGAGGACGGCGGTGACGACCGAGTCGAGCAGCGGGAAGGTGTCGACGACGACGCAGTCGAAGGCGCGGCGGGCCACGGTCAGCACCTCGGAGAGGCCGCGCTCGTCGATGCGGGAGGCGGCCACCGCGTCGGCCGGAGCCGCGAGCAGGTAGAGACCGCAGGCGTGGCGCGCGCACAGGCGGCGCAGGAGCGTGGGGTCGAGGCGATCGCGCTCGCGCACGGCGTCGACCAGGGTCGTCGCCGGGGCGAGGTCGAGCATCGACGCGCACACGCCGAGCTGCAGCGAGGCGTCGACCAGGAGCACGCGCTCGGGATGGCGGCGCGCGAGCAGGGTCGCCGCGCTGACGGCCATCGTCGACTTGCCCACGCCGCCCTTGTTGCTCACCACCGAGATGACCTTGCCGCGCGCCTCGACCGCCGGCGCCTCGCGCAGGAAGACGCGGTCGAAGAGCTGCCCGAGCTCGGCGGACGAGAGCGGCCGGCGCAGGAGGTCCAGGACCTGCGCGCGGAAGCACTCGAGGACCAGCGTGCTCTCCTCCGTCTCGTCGCTCCCCGCCTGGCGCCGGTACAGGCCGGCCACCGGCACGCCGGGAGCGCTCGCGGCGACCTCCTGCGCGAAGCGCCGCAGCGCGCGGACGTCGCGCTCGAACTCGACGCAGACGAGGTCGGCGCGCAGGCTGCGCGCGGCCTCGATCCCGCGCCGGAGGTCGCGCGCGTAGTGGGTGACCACCGAGACGTTGCGCAGTCCCTGCAGGGCGGACTCGAACTCCTCGCGCAGGGAGGCGTCGCCGCCGACGACCAGGACGTGACGCGTCTCTTCGTTGCCTGCCATGGCCCTAGCGCCAGAGGACCGGGGCGCGCAGCGACCAGCGCCGGAAGAGGGAGCGGGCGGCCGCGAGCTCGCCGAGCTCGGCCGCGCCGAGCGCGAGCCCCTCGGGCAGGTGCGCGCTGGCGTTCTCGGGCGCGACGATCGGCTCGCGCTTGGTGATGGTGATCGAGCCCGCGCCGAAGGCCTCGAGCGTCGCGTAGCCGAAGCCGACGCACACGTCGCGGCCGCCGACGAGGTCGACCACGGGCAGGTAGACGGCGCTGCCGACCGCCGCGGGGATCGGCGCGTCCACGACGGTCTCGCCGACGCGGGTGACGACCGCGAAGCGGCCCACGGGCGTGCCCGCCGCGGCGATCGTGCCGCCGGCGTCGTAGGTCAGGTCCAGCGGGACGTCGACGACCAGCGTGTCCGCGAAGAAGGCGCGCGAGAGCGCGAGCGGCGCCGCGCCCAGGCGCTCCGCTCCGGGGACGGTGCTCTCCGGCCCGCAGCGCAGCACGAGGCCGGCCGTCGCGACGAGCGCCCCGCCGTCGTCGACCACGTCGCCCGCCGCGGCGATGGCCGTCGCGCGCAGCGTGAGCCCGTCGGCGACCGGATCGCCGCCGCTCCCGTCCGACGAGAGGAACAGCGCCTTGCCGAAGAGGAGCGGCAGCGTGGGCCCGCTCGAGCTGACGCCGCCGACGCGATCCAGGCCCTGGCGGTCGGCGGTGCGGCGCAGGCGGACCAGGAACGCGTCGAGGCGCGCGTTGCCGTCGAGGTCGACGGTGGCGAAGTCGGTGCGCTGGTAGGCGTCGTCCTCGGGCACGGCGAGCGGATCGAGCGGCTGCAGCGGATCGCCGGCCACCAGGTCCCCGTGCAGCTCGTTCGCGAGGTTCAGCTCGAGCAGCGGGTCGTGGACGGACGACGCCGAGGCATCGAGGAGCTGCGAGGCGTGCGCCGGGCCGATGCCCGGGTCGAGCACGAAGATCGGGCCGGCTCCGAGCGCGAGCGCGTCCGTGGGCGTGGCTCCCAGGTCGTCGTCGAAGCGCCAGGCGACCAGGTCGCGCGCGCTCTCGCGGCGCAGGAGGTCGGCGTCCACGACGGGCGCGTCGCGCCCGCGCAGGCCCTCGAGCGCGGCCGCGTCGGCCGCGCCCTGCATCTGCGCCTGCGTCAGGCGCGCCAGCCCGAGGTCGACCGTCAGCGCGGCCAGGCCGAGGAGCGCTCCCGCGAAGAGCGCGAGGAGCACCAGCACCGCGCCCTCGCGCGCGGAGCGGGACCGGCGGGCGACCGAGCGCTTCATCGCGGTCCGGGCTTGCTCGCGAAGACCGGGATGGCGGACATCTCCCGCGTCGTCCCGTGGATCGTCTCGACCACGGTCAGCTCGGGCAGCATGCTCGCCGCGTGGGGGCCGAGGCCGTCGAACAGCCCGAGCGCGGCGGGCTGCGGGTCCGGCGTGACGCTGTCCGACGGCTCGTCGGGGCGTCCCGAGCGCGGCACGCAGGCGATCTCCGCCTTCACCGCGATCGCCTCGGTGAGCGTCGCCACCTCGACCGGATCGACCGCGATCACGATCTCCTGGACCGGACGGGTGCGCACGATCAGCCCCTGCGTCAGGGAGCTCTGCGAGTAGGGGACCTGCCGCGTCGTCACGGGCTGGACGACGATGCCGTTCTGGACGACGACCTTGACGGTGGCGCGCTTGAGCGCATTGGCGAGGCTGGCCTGCATCGCGAGCTGCGGGCCGAAGTCGCCCGCGACGTCGAGGCGCGAGAGGTCCTGGGTCTTCGTCTCGATCGCCAGGGTGGACACGAGGTCGAAGCGGTCGCCGGAGTTCAGCCCGAACAGCCCGGGGATCGTCGAGACCTCGATGCGCATCGCCCGCTTGCCGGCGGGGATGCCCCCGACGAGCCCCGGGCGCGTCCCGCGCGGCAGGAAGTCCGCCTCGGTGAACACGAAGCCGGGCGCCTTGTCGCGCGCCAGCACGCGGCCGATCACCTCGCCCAGGTCGGTCACCATCTCGGGGCTGACCTGCTCGGGCGCGAGCCAGACGCGGCCGATGCGCTGGTTCGCGGCGTCCCAGAGGTCGTCGCGCGTGACCTTGGCGAGGGCCGTGACGGGCCGCATGCACATGGGGACGGCGACCTTCCCCTCGCGCGCCGGATCGTCGTCCTCGGCGGCCTCCACGGACCGCGGCCAGGGCAGGCGGACGATGCCGGCGCGCTCGAGCAAGAGCGCGACGCCCGCCAGCGCGGCCACCGTCAGCAGGCCGAGGGCGAAGAGCGGCAGGACGCCCCGACGCCGGCGCGGCGCGACGGGGCTCACGGGAGGCACCTCGGAGCGAAGAGGGGGCGCGACGATCGCTTCACTGGAAGACCTCGCGGCGGAAGACCGCCTGGGTGGAGAGGAGCCTGCGGAACGGGCGCACGGTGGTGGCCATCGCGAGCTGGCTCCCGAGAGCGTAGGTGCCGGCGTAGGTGCCCACGCCCGGGCCCGAGGCGGGCACGAGCGAGCCGTCCGGCGGCGGGCAGCCGGGCGCGAGCTGGACGGTCACCGCGTCGTCCGCGGCGAGGATGGGCATGCTGCCGTTCGGCTCGAGCGGCCCCTCGGCGCTCTGCCGGTAGCCGCTCAGCATCGCGGCCTGGAAGGGGTAGTTGAGGCGCACGGCCACCAGGCCGCGCGGCGCGCCCGGCGGCAGGCACGCGGGCGCGGGATCGGGGGCGGCCAGCGAGAAGGCGCCCGTGGCCGGGTCGCAGGGGTCGCAGCGGACCTCCTCGAGCACGTCGACCCAGTCGATCGTCTCCACCCCGCTCGCGTCGCGCGCGAGCACGCGCGGGATGCGCACGGAGTAGCCCGTCGAGGTCGAGGGATCGCTCCACAGCGCACCGGGGTAGCGCAAGAGGTCGAGCTCCACGCCGGAGACCGTCGCGCGCTCCTCGATCATCAGCGGCACGAGCATCCGGTTGACCACCGGCAGGCTGGCCAGGTGCTGCTGGAGGTCCGCCTCGCTCGCGAACTGGCCGCGGTCGATGACGAGCTTGCCCTCGTCGTACACGGCCTGCTGCACCGCCGGGTCCGCCAGCGCGTCCTCGAAGCTCGCGCCCGCCGGCAGCGAGCGCAGGGCGAGCTCGCGCGCGGCGACGCGCGCGGCGTCCTCGAGCACCTGGTCGACCAGCACCAGCCGACCGAGCTCGATCCCGGCCGCCAGGACGAGGTACAGCGCGAGCGAGACGAGCGCGAACTCCACCAGCGCCGCGCCCCGGCGGGAGGCGCACGCGGAACGGCTCGCGAGACGGTCTCGGACGCGGTCGGACTCCATGGCTTCCACGTTCGCAGCCCGAGCCCCCTCCGGCGCGGTGCCGGAGGAGGCTCGGGCGCGGGATCCTCGGAGCAGGATCTCCGGAGCGGAGATCAGGGCTCCTCGACGAGCAGGTCGACCGGCGACCCGATGTTGTTGCCGAGGCGCGGCGTCCCGTTGTTGTCCAGGATGCCGGCGCCGCTGTTGACGTCGAGGCCGATCGCGGTGCCGGAGCCGCCGAAGGCGTTCGTGGTCTCGATCAGCTTGCCGGAGACGATCGGGCCGTTGTCGTCGGCGTGCGCGCCCGGCAGGGCCGACGCGACGGCGCCGACCATGTCGTTCGTCTTGTGGCCGAAGACGCTGACGGCCGCGGCCGTGACGAGCGCGACGCCCGCGACGAGCAACCCGTACTCGACCAGGGCGGCGCCCCGACGGCGATTCGCAACGTGCTTGAGATGCATGTCTTTCCTGTGTGTGGGGGACGCGCCACCGGGGCGCATCCGTGTGGTCCGCGATGCCCCTCCCGGCCCGGACGGCCACGTGGGCCGTCCGGGTGGGAGCCATTCCTCATTCAATCCCCGGAGGCCCTCAGGCCGCTCGCCGTCGAGCTCGGCCCGCCGTGCCTCCAGGAAGTCATCCCCGCCGCGGCCGCGGGAGTTCCGGCGATTCCCGGATTCATCGCGCATCACTCGTCCGGCGGCGCGTTCCTCTCGGCGCGCAGCGCGCGGTCGCGCGCGCGCGCCCGCGGGAAGTCCGGCCGCACCTGCAGGGCGATCGCGTACTGCCGCAGCGCCGCATCGGGATCCCCGGCCGCCTCCTCGACGAGCCCGAGGTCGAAGGCCGTGCGCCACGCGGGCGCTCCCAGGCGCTGCGCGCGGGCGAGGCCGGCGCGCGCCTCGTCGAGCTCCCCGGACACGTACGCGGCGGCGGCCAGCGTCTCGTGGAGCTCGGCGCGGTCGGGCGCCAGCAGGATCGCGTGCGAGAGCACCTCGCGCGCGAGGTGCACGTTGCCTTCCTGGAGCGCGATGTGCCCGCGCAGGACCGCGGCCTCGACGTGGCCCGGGTCGAGCGCGAGCAGCCGGTCCAGGTAGCGCTGCGCGCCCTCGCGGTCGCGGCCCGCGCCCGAGAGGAGCGCGTTCGCGAGCAGCGTCGGGACGTGCGCCGGGAACTCCAGCGCCAGGCGGCGCACCTCGCCCTCCCACGACGCGACCGCGCCGGTGCGCGCCGCGCCGTCGTCCGCGCGCGCGTCGCGCAGCCCGTCCAGGCAGCGGGCGAGCTCGACGTCCGGGTCGGAGGGCTGGCGGCGGGGCGCGAAGCCCGTCGTCTCGCACCCGACGCACAGCGCGAGGAGCAGGGCGGCGGCGGCGGCGGGTCGCGGACGGCGCGCCCGCGCGGGGAGGGGTCGCGTCACAGGGCGCTCCTCTCGTCCGTCGTCTCCTCGCGAGCGGCCTCGTCGTCGGGCCGCCCGTGCGCGGACAGCACGTCCGGAGGCTCCGGGAAGATCCACGCCGCGAGCTGCCGCGGCTCCTCGCGCACGATGGTCGGGTTCACGAGGATCACGAGCTCCGTCTGGTCGTCCTGGTTGCCGAAGCTGCGGAACAGGTCGCCGAGCAGCGGGATGCTCGACAGCACCGGCGTGCGCGAGACGCGGTCGGCCGTCCTGCGCGTGAGCAGGCCGCCGATCACCATCACCTGGCCGTCGCGCAGGCGCGCGCTCGTGCGCAGCGAGCGCGAGTCGAAGGCGACGGTCGTGGGGTTCGTGCCCGTCGCCTCGCCGATGACGCGCGTGAGCTCGGGGTCGGGATTGACGATCTGCGGGGTCACGTCGAGCGTGATCGTGCCGTCCTCGCCGACGAGCGGTCGCACCGAGAGCTGGATGCCGAACTCGCGGAACTCCGTGGTGACCTGCACCACCGCGGTGTTGGCGAAGCTCTGCGTGGTCTGGATCGGCACCTCGCCGCCGACCTGGAAGATCGCCTGCTCGCCGGAGAGCACCGAGAGCGAGGGCTGGGACAGCGTGCGCGCGATGCCGCGCGACTCCAGCACGCTCAGCGCGCTGTCGAGGGCAAAGTGCCGGCCGCTGACCTGCACCTGTTGCGTGAAGCTGCCCGAGAGGAAGCCGATCGCCTCCTGGACGTCGGCGCCGCTGAAGCCGCCGACGTTCGCGGCGTTGTCGCCCTGGATCGCCACGCCCGGGCCGGCCGGCAGCAGCGCGGGCTGGCGGAAGTCGGAGCCCAGCACGGCGAGCTGCGTCTCGAAGCTCTCCAGGCGCGTGCGGTCGATCTCGCACAGCCGGATGTCGACGCGCACCTGGGGCAGGTCGCGCACCTCGAGGAAGGAGAGGATGCGCCCGTTCGCCGCCTCGATCACCTTGGCGCGCCCGACGTTGCTGCGCACCCGGTTGGTGATCCCGAGGCCCGTGCGCAGCCCGAACGTGACGCCGCCCAGGCCCTGCGTCGTGTTCTGCTGCTGTCCCTGCTGGCCCTGCTGGGCGAAGCTCACGTCGGCCAGCGCGCCGCTCTCGTCGGCGACGACGCGGATGTCGGCGTCCGCGCCCTCGCCCAGGAAGAGGCGCGCGGCCAGGCTGAGCACGCGCACGAGCGCGGCCTGGTCGGCGACGCTGCCCTCGAGCAGGAGGATGTCCTGCGCGTCGTCCGGCAGCGGCCCGCGCAGGATGCGCTGCACGCGCACGTCGGCGTATCCCAGCTCCGCCAGCGCGCGCCGCAGGTGCTCCTCCGGGCGCAGCGGGAGCTGCGCGACGCGCAGCAGGTTGATGACCCTGCCGGTCGAGGTCACGGTCCCGGGCGCGCGCAGGCGCTCCTCCAGCGACGGCGCGGGAGCGTCCTCCGCGTCCGCCGGCGTGGCCGAGAGCACCCCCGGCGCGCTCGCGGCCGCGCGCCCGCGCCGCGCGTCGAGGTAGGCCTGCGCCACGCTCTCGGCCAGGCGCGAGGTCGCGAGGTCGCTCACGACGCCGAGCAGCACGACGGCGTCGCGGTCCGGCGCCACCTCCACGCGGATCTCCGGGTCGACCTCGCGCAGCGCGTCCTGGAGCAGGGACACGTCGCGCTCGACGAGGAACAGGTACTGGGTGATCGTCCCGTCCACGAACCACGCGATCAGGCTCGTGCGGCCGATCTCCTTGCCGAGCACGAGGATCTCGCGGTCGTTGATCGGCTCGGAGGCGAGCACGTCCGTGTCGCCGACCGCCACGCGCCGCAGGTCCTTGTCGAACGCCAGCCGGAGGTAGGTCGAGCGCTGGATCGCCCGGACGTCGACCGCGGCCGGCGCGACGGCGGCAGCCTCCGTCGCCTGCGGAGCGGCGAGCGGCGCGGCCTCCGCGCGCGGGCAGCCGGCGGTCAGCGCCGAGAGGAAGAGCCCGACCCCCCCGACGCGCAGCGTTCCCTGCGGTCGGGCGGCCGTGCGCCTGCGCTCGCGCCGCGGTCCGGCGGCCCGGGGGCGACGGGAGGCCTCGCACGAGCACTCCTCGTCGAGCAGGTGCCGCAGGCGGTCGCGCAGCGAGTCGCGCGCGCGCGAGAGGCGCGAGCGCACCGTCCCGACCGGCACGCCCAGGCTGGCCGCGATCGCGGCGTAGCTGGAGCCGCCGACGTCGCGCTGCAGGAGGACCATCCGGTACTCCTCGGGCAGCGCCCCGAGCGCGCGCTCGAAGCGCTCGTGCAGCTCCCCGTCCTCGCTGAGCAGGGCCGGATCGCGGTCGGACTCGCACTCGGGGCGCAGCTCCGCGGCGCCGTCCTCGTGGTACGCGCGCCGCGCGATCGTGCGCTGCTGGCGCAGGCTGAGGTGCAGCACCGTGCGGCGCAGCCAGGCGGCCGCGTCCGCGGGGGCCGCCGGCCGCTGCCAGAGGAGGATCAGCGCCTCCTGCACCATGTCCCAGGCGAGGTCGTCGCTCCTGAGGACGCGACGCGCCACGGCGTGCAGGCGGTGCACGCAGACGTCGCGAGGCAGGCGCGCCTCGGGCCACCGGCGGGGCACCAGCGCGTGCATGTCCGCAGATCGGAAGGCGTGCCGCGACGAGAGCTCGTCGGGCTCGAAGGGAGGAGGCTCGGCGTGGATGGACCGCATGATCGTGCTCCTGGCTGGCTGCGGTCGGAGGGAGACCGCGGGACGAGCGGAGCCCCGGCGAACGCGCGGGGCGCACGGCGCGGACGTCTCTCGAGGAGCGCGGGTCCCGAAGCACGCACGGAGGCGGTCTCGACGGCGGCCTTCGCGCGCGAAGGCGCAGCGGCCGCTGGACCCGCGGATCCAGCGTCGCGGGCAGCGCCCGCACGAGGACCCCGAAGACGCCGCACCTGCCCTGCCGGAGCAGGGCGACAGCGCGGATCAGGCGGCGGGCGGCGAGTGGTGGGGCGCCAGGAGGTAGAGCGGGAAGTCGCGCTCGACGGTGCGCGTCACCGGCGGCGCCGGACGCGAGGCCTCGAGCGGCACGGAGACCGTGCACGCGACCAGGCCGACCGGCGCGGCCCTGCGCGTCGTCGCGACGATCGAGCAGTGCGCGTGCCCGTGCTCCTCGCCCCCGCTCTCGCCGCGCGGCGCGGCGGCTCGCGCCTCGCCCGGGTGCGCGTGGGTCGGCTCGACCGCGCACCCTCCGGAGTCCCCCGCGACCTCGACGAACGCTCCGTGGTCGCAGATCTCGTGGCGGACGAACGCCTCGTGCCAGGCGCTGCCGAGGGTGCCCAGCAGGTAGGCGAGCAGGACGCCGAGCAAGCGCGCCCGCTCGGACCTCCCGGCCCGGGTGGCGCGTGCGCTTGCGAGGGATCTGCTCATCCTGGGCACGGTCGGAGCGGCGACCGCGCCCTTGATGCAAGCACCGTTTCGCGAGCCTGTCAACCGGTCGCGCCGCCGGAGTGCGCCGGCGGAGCCGGCGCCGGGCACGACCTCCGGAGGCGTCTTCGTGGATTCCCTCGATTCCTGGAACCGTGGCGCCTGCGGCGGGGAGGCCTCTTGCCGGTCGATTTGGCCCCGCACGGGCACCGCACTAGAATCCGCGGTCCACGCATGGGGCGCCTGATCCGATCGACGCGCTCGACCGCGCTGCTGGCGATCGCGCTGCTCCTGACCGCCGTCCTCGGGGCCAGGCTGCACGAGGCGCTCGTCCCGCACGCGATCTGCGCGGAGCACGGCGAGCCCATCGAGGTCTCGCCGGGAGCGCTGCGGGAGGCCGCGCACCGTCCGCACGAGAGCGGCCCCCGCGTGGAGGCCGCCGGCGAGGCGGAGGACGCGCACGAGCACTGCGAGATCGCGCTGCTCGAGAGCGCGAAGGGCCTGTCCGCCGCGCTCCCCGCGCCCGGGGCGCCGGCGATCGTCGCGCTGCGCGCGGCGGAGTCGTGGCCCGTGGCCCGAGCGGAGACCTCGGTCCCGCTCGTCCTCCTGGCGCCGAAGCACTCGCCGCCGCGGGTCGCCTGAGCGGCGATCCCCCGGGAGCAGCGGCGTCGCGTGCTCCCGCCTCGGTCCCCGAGGCCTGTTCCTGCCGCCGTGCGCGGCGCGTGCTCACCCGTTCCCCTTTTCACCGGCTCTCGCGTCGAGAGCCCTCGAGCGGGACATCGAACGATGCGTGCTCTCCGATTCTCGGCCGCCCTGGCCGCCGCGGCACCGTGCCTCGCGGCGCAGGGCGCGCCGTTCCAGACCCCCGGCATGCCCGTCTACGGCAGCCAGGCCGACCGCTTCAGCAGCGTCTTCAACCCGGCCTTCTCCATCGTCGTCGACACCGTCTTCGACTACGCCGATCCGGGCGACGCCGGCCTGGACGACGGCTTCGACGGGCAGCTGCGCGTGCTCGAGCTGACCGCCAACTCCTGGGTCGATCCCAACGCCTGGGCCTTCTTCGTCGGCGCGGCGGACGAGGAGTCCCTCAACATCGAGGAGGCCGCCGTGCACTACATCGGCCTGGGGGGCAACCACACGATCCGCGCCGGCCGCTTCTTCATCGACTTCGGCAAGCAGATGCAGATCCACGTGCACGAGCTGCGCACGCTGGAGCGGCCGCTCGCGCTGCGCGCCTTCCTGGGCGAGGAGGTGAAGGGCGACGGCCTGCAGTGGGACTGCTGGACGACGGTGGGGGAGAAGACCGCCGTGCGCTGGTCGCTCGGCGCCTTCGCCAACCTGCTGCCCGAGGAGGACGAGTTCTCCTCGGTCGACTCCGCCGGCGAGGCGCTCGTGCGCGAGATCGCCGAGCGCAAGGACGCGGGCGACCTGAACTTCACGGCGCGCCTGACCGGCTTCGCGGACGTGGGCGAGCGGGGCATGCTCCAGCTCGGCGCGTCCCTGCGCGACCTGCCCGACTTCACGATCGACGACGCCACGGACGGGCTGACGCAGGACGGGCTCTCCAACCTGGTCTGGGGCGCCGACCTGACCTACGGGTGGCAGGGCGAGACGGGGCAGGACCGCCTGACGCTCGGCGGCGAGCTCCTGCTGAGCACCGGCGACAACGCGGTGCTCTTCGACGACGGCGGGACGCCGGCCACGGCGGACGACGTGCTGACGGTCGACGACGACGCCCTGTTCGGCTGGTACGCGTTCGGCGACTACGGCTTCGGCCGCTTCAACAGCGTGGGAGCGCAGGTCTCCATGGCCGAGCTGCCCGACGGCAGCGGGACCGACGCGCACGAGATCGAGGTGTACTACACGCGCATGTTCTCCGAGTTCCACCGCCTGCGCCTGGTGGTGGCCTCGGCGGACCTCGACGACGAGGGCCGGGACGACCTGCGGATCGCGGTGCAGTACACGGCGACCCTCGGGGCGCACGGGCACGGCGTCAGCTTCTGAGGCAGCGAGGAGAAACACGTATGAAGCACTTCGTCCAGGCCGCGCTGATCGGCCTCCTCGTCCTGGTCTCCTCCCCGTCCGCGCTCGGAGCGCCCGAGCCCCCGCGCTCCGCGCCGCTGCGCGTCGTCACGACGCTCGTGGACCTGGGCGACATCGCGCGCGAGATCGGGGGCGAGCGCGTCTCCGTGACCAGCATCTACACCGGCAAGGAGAACACCCACGCGATGCTCGCCAAGCCCTCGCACCTGGTGGCGATGAGCAAGGCGGACGTGTTCATCCAGGTCGGCCTCTCGCTCGAGACGAGCTTCGTCCCGGGCCTGCTCGAGGTGGCGCGCAACCGGCGCATCCAGCCCGGCGGGCAGGGCTTCGTGACGGTCTCCGACGGCTGGGAGGCGATCCAGGTCCAGGCGAGCATCTCGCGCCGCGCCGGAGACGTCCACCCGCAGGGCAACCCGCACATGAACCTCGACCCGCGCGCCGGGGAGTTCATGGCCGACCGCATCCTCGAAGGGCTGGTCACCGCGGATCCCGACGGCGAGCCGCTCTATCGCAGCCGCCACGCCGCCTACGTCGAGCGCGTGCGGGCGGCGAAAGAGCGCTGGGACGCCATGGCCGCCGGCTGGAAGGGGAAGAAGATCGTGGTCTACCACCAGGAGTACGACTACCTGATCGAGCACTACGGCATGGAGCTCGAGGGCAAGATCGAGCCCAAGCCCGGCATCCCGCCGACGCCCAGCCACACCGCCGCGCTGATCCGGGACATGCAGCGCGACCACGCCGACGCGATCCTCACGGCGATCTGGTCCAACAACAGCACCGTGGAGCGCATCGCCGAGGAGACGAGGACGCCGGTCGTCGAGGTCCCGAACATGTGCGGCGGCCTGCCCGGCACCGACACGTGGATCGGGATGATGGACGTGCTGCACGAGCGGCTGAGCCGCGTCCTGGGCGGAGCCGCGGAGGAGCGCTAGAGCCCCGTGACGGTCCTGCTGCGCGCGCGCGGCGCGTCCTTCGGCTACGGGGGGCGCACGGTCCTGGCCGGCGTCGATCTCGAGATCGGCCCCGGCCAGTTCCTCGGCATCGTCGGCCCCAACGGCTCGGGCAAGACGACGCTCTTCCGCGGCATCCTCGGCCTGCTGCGGCCCCTCGCGGGCAGCGTCGAGCGCGGCGTGAAGGACGTCGGGTACGTGCCGCAGCGCGAGGCGCTCGACGCGCTCTTCCCGCTGCGCGTGGACGAGGTCGTCCACATGGGCGCCTACGGCCGCCTCGCCGGGCTGCGCGGGCTGCGCCGCGCCGAGCGCGAGCTGGCCGGCGCGTGCCTGGCGCGCGTCGGGATGGAGGCGCACGCGCGCGCGCCGTTCTCGTCGCTGTCGGGCGGGCAGCGCCAGCGCGTCTTGCTGGCGCGCGCGCTGATGGTCCGCCCGCGCCTCTTGCTGCTCGACGAGCCGACGAGCGGCGTGGACCGCGCGGCGCGCCGCGCGATCCTCGAGCTCCTGCGCGAGCTGAACCGCCAGGACGGCCTGGCGATCCTGCTCGTCAGCCACGAGCTCGCGCTCCTGAAGGAGGCGGTCGAGGAGGTCTTGTGGGTGGCCGAGGGGCGCGTCCAGCGCCGGCCGGCGAGCGACCTCCTGCGCCCCGAGAACCTGGACCAGCTCTTCGCCGCGCTGGGGGCGGGCGACGCCGGATGAGCGCGTGCGCGGTGCTGGCCCAGCTCAGCGCGGCCGAGTGGATCGACCGCCTGGACCTCTTCCGCTACGCCGTGGCCGCGGCGCTGGTCGCCGGCGTCGTCTGCCCGCTCGTGGGCTGCGCCCTGTTCCTGCGCCGCACGAGCTTCTACGGCATCACGCTGCCGCAGTTCGCGACCGCCGGCGTCGTGTTCGGCTTCATCCTGCTGCCGTGGTGGATCGAGACGATCGGCCTGGGCGGCGTGACGGTGGACGCCGCGCTCTCGAACAGCCACGCCGCGATGAACTTCCACCTGGCGTGGGCCTCGGCCTTCACGTTCGGCGGGCTGCTCGCGCTGGTCTTGCTCGGCCGGCGCGGGCAGGGCTCGGAGACCGGCCGCGTGGCGGCCTCCTTCGCGCTCGCCAGCGCCGCGACGGTGCTGCTCGGACGGCTGGCTCCGGCGGGCAAGGCCTTCGTCGACGAGCTCCTCTCCGGCGAGGTGCTGAGCGTCGGCGTGCACCAGCTCGAGGTGCTCGCGGGCTTCTACCTCGCCGTGCTGGCCGCGCTCGCGCTCTTCCGCCACGACTTCCTGCTGGTGAGCTTCGACCGCGACCTGGCGCACGTCCTCGGCAAGCGCGTCACGCTGCTCGAGCTCGGCCTGATCACGATCACGGGCGTCACGGTCTCGGTCGGCACGATGATCTTCGGCCCCACGCTGCTCTTCGGCCTGCTCGTCATCCCGCCCCTGGCCGCCCGCCAGTGGGCGCGCTCGATGCAGGGCTTCCAGCTCCTCTCGGCCGGCCTGGGCGTGCTCTCGGTCGCGCTCGGCGTGTTCGCCTCCTTCGAGCTCGACCTGCCGCTCGGCGCCGCGGTGGTCGGCGCGTCGGCGCTCACCCTCGTCCCGAAGCTCTTCTTCCGCTCCTCCCCCCGGAAGGGCGGGCCCTAGCCGATCGCGCGGCACCGACCCGCTCCGGGAAGGAGCGCACGGAGGTCGCACACCGTACGGCCGCTCGTGCGCCCGTCGCTCGGAAGCCGGGTCGTGGCTCCTGCGTGCCATCTCGGCCGGCCGACCGCTCGTCGAGCCCGAACAGGCCGTGCCGCCGAAAGCCTGGGCGCAGCAAGGAGCCGCGAGGAGGAGCGGTCGGACGGCGCGGACCTGCGAGCGGGCGGGCGTGCGCATCCCGCAGCCCGAGCCACGCGCCCGACGAGCACGGGTCGTGACGTCGGCGGGCCTTCCCGCCGCCGTGGCGCAGGACGTTGTCCAAGACGGAGCGCAGGCGCCGCGGCATGGTCGTGGAGACGCCCTCGCCGTCTTGATCGGGCGACCTTCGGCGGGGGGCGAGCTCGAGAGCAGAGCACCATGCTCGACTCGCCCGGGGTCGAGGGATCCGGCAGCGCTCCCCTGGCCTTGATTCGCGCCTTGCGCGCAGCCGTGCCCTGCGCCGGGCCCGCACCCCGCGAAACCCGCGCGGACCCGTCCTAGGATGGGCGCACGATGGACAAGCTCCGGATCGACTACCCCTGTCCCTGGGACTACCGTCTGATCGGCGAGGACGAGGCGCGCATGCGCGCCGCGGTCGCCGAGGTCGTCGGCGCCGCTCCCCACGTGCTGACGCTCGCGAACCGGAGCCGCACCATGCGTTACTGCTCGCTGCAGCTCACGCTCCAGGTGCACGACGAGGCCGAGCGCGTGGGCACGTTCGAGCGCCTGCGCCGCCTCTCCGCCGTGCGCTACGTGCTGTAGCGACCCGCCGTCGGACCCCGCACCAGCCGACGGACGCTCCTCCGGCGCGCCCCGCGCTCGCGCCTTCCGGCTCCTCCTCGCCAGCACGGCTCTGGAGCCGCCCGAGCCCCTCTCGAGGTCGCCCGATCGAGATCGCGCATCACCTGGCGCCGAGCGCCGCCCCGACCGGCCGCTCGTCGAGCCCGAGCAGCCCGTGCCGGCGCCAGCCCAGGCGCAGCAGGAAGCCGCGCGCCGGAGCGATCGGACAGCCGGGATCCGCGAGCGAGCGCGGGCGCATCGTGCGCCACCCGTCGAACCAGGCGCCCGACGAGCACGGATCGTGGCGCCGGCCGGGCTTCCGGCCGGCGTGTCGCAAGACGTTGTTCAGGACGTAGCGCAGGGCGTTCTTGACCTGCATGCCGCTCCGCAGCGCGAGGGAGTGGTAGCGCTCGGCGAACACGGCTCCTCGTCGCCGCCACAGGCGGTTGAGCCGGCGCGCCATGCGCGTCGCGAGCCCGATCATGCCGCGCGCCAGGGCCGCCCGGTCCTCGGCCTCGACGATCAGGTGCAGGTGGTTCGACTGCACCGAGAAGTGGTTCAGGCGGAAGCCTTCGCGCCGCGCGCCGTCGCGCAGGGCATCGCGCACGACCGGGAAGGAGCGCGAGGAGCGCAGGCTCTCGAGCCCCGCGCGCACGCGCATCGTCAAGTGCAACGGGTGACGCTCGCGCACGTCGCCGCGCGAGCGGTGGGGGACCGGGACGCGCCGGCCCCGGCGGCGCTGCCGCTCTGCCCAGTCGTGCTTGCGGTTGCCGCCGTGGCCGTCGGGGAAGACGAGCCTCGTCTGGCCCTTCCGGCTCGCCCCTCGACTCCTGCTTCGGCTTCCGCTCCGACTCTCGCTCGGGTTGCCGCCCGGGCCGCCGCTCCGACTCTCGTTCCGACCCCTCGATCGGCTCGCCGTGGACCGTGCTCTCCGCATGGCGCTTTGCCTCCGTTCGCCCGTTCCCCCGGCAGCAGGACGAACGGGAAGAGACGCGGTTGCGGAGAAAGCGGGTCGTCGAGCGAGGTTGATCGGGCGACCTTTCGGAGGGGGGCGGGCTGGAGACGAGTGCACGACGAGCGGTGGCCCGCCGCCGGAGGATCCGGTGAAGGCCGGTGGATCGCCGTTCGCAGGGCTCGATGGGGCGACCTTTGCGAGCGGGCGGGCCGCCGGCGTTCCCCGGCCATGCCCTGATGCCGCCTCCATCGCCTCGCGGACGCCTACCCCGGGTCCGCCTCCATCGCCTCGCGCACGCTCTTCGGGCGCATGTCCGTCCACACCTTCTCGATGTGGTCGAGGCAGGCCTCGCGCGCGCCGCGCGTGCCCTCGGCGTTCCAGCCGGCCGGCAGCTCGCGGTCGGCGGGCCAGATCGAGTACTGCTCCTCGTGGTTCATGACCACGAGCCACTCGCCGTCGTTCTCGTCCGTCTCGGTCATGGCGCTCACGCTCCTTGGCCCGCGAGCGAGCGCTCGCGGCGCTGGGCGATCTCCTTGGCGTACACCTCGTCGAAGTTCTTCGAGAGCATCAGGAACTGCTCGGCGACCAGGTTGCCCGGCTGCGGGTTGCCGAACACGACCTCCTCGCCCATGCGCCGCCGCGTGTCGACGTCCTTGAACGCCAGGCGCAGGCCCCAGTAGAGGAACTTCAGCCGGTACGACCAGCCGGCCCAGGGGATCGCCTTCCACATGAAGCCCGCGTCCTCGAAGCGCAGCGGGTCCACGCCGGCCAGGTAGAAGAGGTGCACGAGCGTGCCGTTCACGCGGTAGTAGCGGTCCACCGTGCGGTCGTAGTCGTCGAGCAGCGCTTCCTGCCGCGCCGGGTCGTCGAGGATCTCGAGCAGGGCCGCGCTCAGCTTGCGCGCGCTGTTGAACGTGATCTGCAGCCCGGTCGAGAACACCGGGTCGATGAAGCCCGCGCTGTCGCCGACCAGCGCCCAGCCCGGGCCGACGTGGCGCTTCGAGCTGTACGAGTAGTCGACGACGCTGCGCAGCTCGCCCTCGCGCCGCATGCCCTCCTGGCGCACGAAGTCCGACAGGAACGCGGTCTGCGCGATCGTCTCGTCGAAGAGCTCCGCCTTCGTGCCCTGGCGGTTCTTCACCGTCTCGGGCGAGAGGATCACCCCGATCGAGACCAGGTCGGGGTCGAGCGGCAGCCACCACGCCCAGTCGCGCTTGTTGCGGTGCACGCACAGCTTGAAGTGGATCGCGTCGTCGCCGTTCCGGAAGTCGAAGCGGCCGCGGAAGTGGCCGAAGATCGACACCTTGCGCTGCAGCAGGTGGTGGTCCTTGCAGTTGCCGGGGAGCTGGCGGTTCAGCACGTTCGCCTGCCCCGAGGCGTCCACGATCCAGCGCGCCGTCGCGCGCTGGAGCGGCGCGTCGGGCCGCGTCCCGTCCTGCCACTCGACGCCCACCGCGCGCTCGCCCTCGAAGAGCACGCGCCGCACCTTCTGCTCCTCGCGCGCGTCCGCGCCACAGCGCCGCGCGTGCTCGAACAGCGTCTGGTCGAAGCGCGCGCGCGGCATCTGGAACGCCCAGGGCAGGAAGCCGTCCTCGTCGCGCCCCGGCCCTTCGGGGAAGAAGAGCTTGCGCGAGTGGTCGTGGTGGACGAACTCGAGCCCGCGCTTGCGGATCGTGTTCACCTCCTTCAGGCGCTCGTAGACGCCGAGGTCCTTGAAGATGTCGGTGCCGAAGGCGGTGATCGACTCGCCGATGTGGAAGCGCGGATGGCGCTCCGACTCGAGCAGGAGCACGTTCTTCCCCGCGCGCGCCAGGTAGCAGGCGCAGGTCGAGCCGGCGGGACCGCCGCCGATGAGGATCACGTCGTGGTCGGGCTTCATGGCTGTCGCGAAGGGGCCTCGGGGGAGATGGTAGCCGCCAGCTCGCGCACGCGCGCGAGGCAGGAGAGGTGGTCGCCGGGGACGGAGCGCTCCTCGCAGCGCGGGAGCGCGCGCCGCCAGCGTCCCAGCACGCGCGCGCGCTCGCGCCCGGCGCCGTCCTCGGCCAGCACCAGGCGCGCCGCGCCGTCCCACGGCCGCGGGCGGTAGCGCTCGGCCGCGCGGGCGTGCGCGACCAGGAGCTCGGCCAGGCGCTCGGGATCGGCGGCGGAGCGCGCGCGCGCCTCCGCGCGCAGCGCGTCCTCGTCCGCGGGCGGGTCGCCGTCCTCGCGCAGGTCCGCGTCGACGAGCACCAGCGGCGGGACCAGCTGCCCGTCGGCGGCCAGCGCGCGCGCGAGCTCGAGCGCGACGAGCGCGCCGAACGAGTGCCCGGCGACCTGCACCGCCGCGTCGCCGAGGCGCGCGCGCACGAGGCGCGCCGCCAGCGCCGCGAGCTCCTCGACCGAGCCCGGCAGCGCCCCGCCCGCGAGCGCGGGCGAGCGCAGGGCGTGCACCGCGCGCCGCGCG
>CADEGS010000035.1:21332-27200 GCA_902826945.1 uncultured bacterium
GCGCGGGCCAGCGGCGCGAAGCCGAGCACCTCGCCGTCGATCCCGTGCACGAGCACGAGCGGCGGCTCGCGCTCCGCGCCGGGCGCGGGCGCGGCGAGCGCGACGAGCGCGTCCGCGCCGGCGTCCCCGCCGCGCGCCGCGGCGAGCAGCGCGAGCTGGTCCGCGAAGCGCGGCGCCGCCGCGAGGCGCGCCGCCGCGACGCGCAGGTCGAGCCGCTCCTCGATCCACAGCGCGAGCTGGATGGCCGCCAGCGAGCTCCCGCCGAGCGCGAGGAAGTCGTCCTCGTCGCGCGCCGGCCGCACGCCGAGCAGCGCGCGCCACAGCTCGGCCAGGCCGGTGCGCAGCGCGTCGGCCGCGAGCGGCGCGCGGGCGGCCGCTGCGCCGAGAGATCCGACGCCGGACGTCGCCGGCGCGCGCTCCGACCCTCGTGCACCGGCCTCCGCCGCGCCCGGTGCGCCGGCCGCGCTCTCCCCCGGCATCTCGATCCACGAGCGCTCGCGCTGGAACGCGACCGGCGGCAGCGACACGCGCCGCTTCGCGCGCCCGTCGAGCGCGCGCCAGTCGATGCCCACGCCGCGCGTCCAGGCCTCGCCCAGCGCGGGCAGGAGGCCGGCCGCCTCGTCGTCGCCGGCGCGTGCGAGGAGCGCCACCGGCGGCTCGCCCAGCCCGCGCAGCGCGGCGCCGAAGGTGCCGGGCGGACCGAGCTCGAGCGCGACATGCTCGGCGCGCGCGGCGAGCCGCTCGCAGGCCTCGCGCAGGCGCACCGGCTCGCGCAGCGACGCGCCCCAGTGCGACGGGTCGCAGGCGCGCTGGGCGTCGATCCAGTCGCCGGTCGCGCTCGAGGCCCACGGCACGCGCGGCGGCCGGCGCTCGACGCGCGCGACGGCCTCGGCGAAGCGCGCGGCCGCCCCGTCCATCGCGGGCGTGTGGAAGGCGTGCCGCACGTCCAGCCGGCGGTGCGCGACGCGCCGGCGCGCGAGCTCGGCCGCGAGCGCGGCGATCGCGCGCTCGCCGCCCGCGGCGAGCGTGACCTCCGGCGCGATGCGGCCCGCGACGCGCGCCGGCGCGTCGCCGCCCGCCGCGTCGGCCGCGGGCGCGAGCACCGGCGCGAGCGCGTCGGCCGAGAGCCCGACCGTGAGCATCGCCCCGGCCGGCGCGGCGGCCATCAACCGCCCGCGCTCGGCCGCGAGCGCCAGCGCGTCCGCGGGCGTGAAGACTCCGGCGAGCGCCGCGCAGGCGAGCTCGCCCAGGCTGTGCCCGACGAGCGCCGCGGGGAGCACGCCCAGCCGCTCGAGCCGCCGCGCGAGCGCCAGCGCGAGTGCGCACAGGAGCGGCTGCGCGAGCGCCGTGTCCTCCGCCGCGCGCTCGTCCGCGGCCAGCGCGCCGAGGTCGATCCCGCGCGCGCGCGCGTCCGCCGCCAGCGCCGTCCACTCCGCGCGCAGCGCCGCGTCCGCCGCGAGCAGCGCGCGCACCGCGGCCGGCGCCAGCACGCCCTGCCCCGGCACGAGGAACGCCGCCGGCCGCTCGCCCGCCTGCGCGTCGCGCGCCGCTGCGGGGGCGAGCACGGCCAGCCGCGCGCCCGCCTCGCGCGCGTCGCGCGCGACGAGGGCCGCGCGCCAGCGCATCGCCGCGCGCCCGCTCTGCAGCGTCCAGGCCGCCTCCGCGAGCGGCGGCGCGTCCTCCTCCGCGAGCCGCGCGGCGAGCCGCCGCGCGCCCTCGGCGAGCGCCTCGGGCCGGTGCGCCGAGAGCACGAGGAGCTCGCGCGCCGCGCGCTCGGCCGGCGCGCAGGCGGGCGGCTCCTCGACGATCGCGTGCGCGTTCGTGCCGCCGATCCCGAACGAGCTGACGCCCGCGCGCCGCGGCAGGGGCCCGAACCACGCGCGCGTGCGCGCCACGACGCGGAAGGGGCTCGCCTCGAGCTCGAGCGCCGGGTTCGCGCGCTCGAAGTGCAGGCTGGCCGGGATGCGCCCGCGCGCGACGCACAGCGCGGCCTTGACCAGCCCGGCGACGCCGGCGGCGGCGTCGAGGTGCCCCAGGCTCGACTTCAGCGAGCCGAGGCCGCACGGCCCGCTCGCGCCCGCGAACGCCTGGCGCAGCGCCGCGACCTCGATCGGGTCGCCGAGCGGCGTCGCCGTGCCGTGCGCCTCGACGTAGCCGATCGCGTCCGGCTCGACGCCCGCGACCGCCAGCGCCTCCTCGATCACCGCGCGCTGGCCCGCCACGCTCGGCGCGGTGAAGCCCTGCTTCGCGCGGCCGTCGTTGTTCACCGCCGTGCCGCGCACGACGCACGCGATCGGATCGCCGTCCGCGAGCGCGTCCTCGAGGCGCTTGAGGCACACGAGCGCGCCGCCGTTCGCCGGCACGGTGCCGCTCGCGCGCGCGTCGAACGCGCGGCAGCGCCCGTCGGGCGACGCGACGCCGCCCTCGACGAAGAGGTAGCCCCGGTCCTGCGGCAGGCGCACCGACACGCCGCCGGCCAGCGCCAGGTCGCACTCGCGCGCGAGCAGGCTCTGGCAGGCCTGGTGCACGGCGACGAGCGAGGTCGAGCAGGCGCTCTGCACGGTCAGGCACGGCCCCTCGCAGCCGAGCACCCAGGCCAGGCGCGTGGCCAGGAAGTCGCGGCTGGTGGCGAGGTCGAGCGCGAAGGCGCCGAGCGCGGCGGCGTGCGCGGGATCGGCGAGCACGCGCATCGCCCAGTCGCTGCGGCTGGCGCCGACGAACACGCCGACCGCGCCCACGAAGCGCCGCGGCACGACGCCGGCGTCCTCGCACGCCTCCCAGGCGAGCTCGCACAGGAGCTTCTGCTGCGGGTCGAGCACCGCCGCCTCGCGCGGCGCGAGGCCGAAGAAGCCCGCGTCGAAGCGCTCGATCCCCTCCAGCCCGGCGGCGACCGGCACGAAGCCGCGCGCGCGGCGCAGCGCCTCGGGCACGCCGGCGCTCGCGAGCGCCTCGTCGTCCAGCCGCCGGATGCCCTCGACCTCGTCCAGCAGGTTGCGCCACAGCGCGCGCACGTCGGCGGCGCCCGGGAAGCGGCCGGCCATGCCGACCACGGCGATCGCCCCGGGCGGGACGGCGGGAGCGCTCAAGCGCCCTCCTCCTCGCGCGCGGGCGCGCGCGCCGCGCGGCCCTCGCGGCGCAGCTTGCCGCGCTCGGCCCCGCGCGCGCGCTCGCCCGCCTCGCGCGGCGGCGCGGGCGCGAGCTCGTGCGCGCGCTCGGGCTCGGGCTCGAGGAAGCGCGCCAGGTCGGCCACGCTCGGGTGCGCGAAGAGCTCGACCACCGCCACCTCGCGGCCGAGCTCGCGCGCCAGGCGCGCCTGCAGCTCGAGCAGCGCCAGGGAGTGCCCGCCGAGCGCGAAGAAGCTCGCGTCGCGCGAGACGCGCTCGAGCCCGAGCACCGCGCCCCAGATCGCCGCCAGGCGCTCCTCGAGCGGCCCGCGCGGCGGCGCGAAGGGCGCGAGCTCGCCCGCGCGCGCCGGGCGCGGCAGCGCGGCGCGGTCGATCTTGCCGCTGGCGTTCTTCGGCAGGCGCTCGAGCGCGCACCACGCGCTCGGCACCATCGCCGCGGGCAGGAGGCCGCTCAGCCGCTCGCGCAAGAGGTCGAGCGCGAGCGTGCGCCCGGGCGCGGCGACGACCCACGCGGCGAGCCGCGGGCCGTCCGCCTCCTCGAGCGCGAGCACGGCCGCCTCGAGGACGCCCTCCTGGCGCAGGAGCGCCGCCTCCACCTCGGCCGGCTCGACGCGCAGGCCGCGCACCTGCACCTGCTCGTCGCCGCGGCCGAGGAAGGCCAGCCGTCCGTCCGCGAGCCACAGGGCGCGGTCGCCCGTGCGGTACAGGCGCGCGCCGGGCGTCTCCGCGAGCGGGTCGGGCACGAAGCGCTCGGCGGTGGCGCGCGCGCTGCCGACGTAGCCGCGCGCGACGCCCGCGCCGCCGACGCAGAGCTCGCCCGGCACGCCGATCGCGGCGGGGGCGAGCGCGGCGTCGAGCACGCGCGCGACGACGCCGTCGATCGGACGCCCGATCGAGGGCGCGGCCTGCGCGCCGTCCGCCGCGCGCGGGGCCACGACGCCGGCGGTCGCGACGACGCTGGCCTCGCTCGGGCCGTAGCAGTTCACGAGCGCGAGGCCGAGCGCCGGATCGGGACGCTTGCGCAGCCGGTCGCCGCCGGTCAGGAGCGTGCGCAGGCCGAGCGCGCGCGCCTGCGGCAGGTCGAGCACGGCCTCGGCCAGCGGCGTGGGCAGGAAGGTCACGCCGACCTGCTCCTCGGCCAGCCAGCGCGCGAGGCGCGCGGGCTCCGCGCGCACGTCCTCGGGCGGCACGCGCAGGCTCGCGCCCGCGCACAGGGCCGGCCACAGCTCCCACACCGAGGCGTCGAAGGCGGTGCCCGCGACGAGCGCCGAGCGATCGTCCGGGCCGAGCGCCCAGGCGCGCAGGTGCCAGTCGACCAGGTTCGCGAGGCCGCGATGGGGGACGGCGACGCCCTTCGGCCGCCCGGTCGAGCCCGAGGTGTAGACGACGTAGGCGAGCGCCTCGGGGTGCGGCGCGGGGCGCTCCGTCCACGCCTCCGGGGGCGGCGCGCCGTCCGCGTCGAGCGCGAGCGCGCGCACGCCGCTCCCCGCCAGCGCGCGCGCGCCTTCCGCGTCGGCGAGCGCGACGCGGACGCGCGCGTCGGCCAGCATGGCCGCGAGCCGCGCCGGCGGGTGGTCCACGTCGAGCGGCAGGTAGGCGGCGCCCGCGCGCAGCGCGCCCAGCGCGCCCAGCGCGAGCTCCCTCGAGCGCCGCGCGGCGAGCGCGACCACCGGCTCCGCGCCCGCGCCCTCCGCGGAGAGCGCGCGCGCGAGCGCGGCCGCGAGCGCGCGCGAGCGCCGCTCGAGCTCGCCGTAGCTCCACGCGCCGCGCGCGTCCGCGACCGCCGGCGCGTCCGGGGCGCGCTCCGCCTGGCGCAGGAAGCGCTCGTGCACCGCCGCGAAGGCCGCCGCGCGCGGCTCGGGCCCGCGCGCGAAGCCGGCCAGGCGCGCCTCCTCGTGCTCGTCCTGGAGCGCGAGCGCGGCCAGCGGGCGGTCGGGGTGCGCGAGCGCGCGCTCGAGCAGCGCGCGCAGGTGCGCGACCAGACGCTCGACCGTCGCGCGCTCGAACAGCGCCGCGTCGTACTCGACCTCGCCGGCGAGGCGCGCGCGGCCCTGCGCGTCGCGCTCGTGGGCGAGGGCCACGGTCAGGTCGAACTTGGCCGTGCCGGTCGCGAGCGGCAGCGGCTCGAGCGCCAGGTCCGGCAGCGCGAGCGGCGCGACGAGGTCGTCCTGCAGCGCGAGCATGACCTGGAAGAGCGGGTTGCGGCTCGCGTCGCGCGGGAGCGCCAGCGCCTCGACCACGCGCTCGAAGGGCACGTCGCGGTGCTCGAAGGCGTCGAGCAGGACGCCGCGGCAGCGGCGCACGAGCGTGCGCAGCGTCGCGTCGGGCGCCACGCGCGTGCGCAGCACGAGGGTGTCCACCAGGAAGCCGAAGGTCGGCTCGAGCTCCGGTCGCCCGCGCCCGGCGGCGGGCGTGCCGATGCACAGGTCGTCCGCGCCGCTCCAGCGCGCGAGCAGCGCCGCCAGCGCCGCGTGCAGCACCGCGAACGGCGTGGCGGCCTCCGCGCGCGCGAAGGCGTCGAGCGCCGCCGTCAGCGCCGGCTCGAGCGCGAGCGGCACCGACGCTCCCTGCAGCGACTGCACGCGCGGCCGCGGTCGGTCGCTGCGCAGGGGCAGCACGTCGGGCGCGCCGGCCAGTCGCTCGCGCCACCAGGCGACGCGCGCCTCGCCGGCGGCGCCGTCGAGCGCCGCGCGCTGCCAGCGCGCGTGGTCGATCGGCTGCACCAGCGCCTCGGCCGCGAGCC
>CADEGS010000036.1:0-14853 GCA_902826945.1 uncultured bacterium
TCGGCACGCGGCGGCGGTAGTCGAGGTAGTCGGCGCCGTGCAGGGCGACGAGCGTGCGCTCCTCGATCGTGACGCCGACCAGGATGTAGCCGGTGACGAGCAGCGCGAAGAGCAGGTGGCCCTGGCTCATGTGCGGCGTGCTCCAGAAGGCGAGCAGGAAGCCGAGCATCAGCGGGTGGCGCACGAGCTTGTAGAGCGAGCGCTCCTGGAAGCGCGCCGGACGGTGCGGGCGGCCGAAGGCGAACGAGAGCGTCTGGCGCAGGCCGAAGAGCTCGAAGTGGTCGATCAGGAAGGTCGCGTAGAGCACCGTGGCCCAGCCCAGCGCGCCCACCGCCCACAGGAGCGCGGCCGCCGGCCCCTCGACGTGCCACACGACGGCGGGCAGCGCGCGCCACTGCCAGACGAGCAACCACAGGATCGCGCAGGTGACGAGCACGAACGTGCTGCGCTCGAGCTCGACGGGCACGATGCGCGTCCAGCGGCGCTTGAAGGCGATGCGCGCCATGATCGTGTGCTGCAGCGCGAACAGGCCGAGCAGGCCGCCGTTCACCGCCAGCGCCGTGCCGAGCGCCGCCTCCCTCCCGCCGTCGATCGTGCGCGGCACGACGAGGCCGGTCACGAAGCCCATCACGGTCAGGAAGGTGGCCAGGAAGAGCAGGTAGACGAGCGCCCCGCCGGCGCCGGTCGCCGCGCGGCGGGCGCGCGAGGCCCCCGATGCGGCGGGGGTCGGTGCGCGGCGCGAGCGGGCGATCGGGAGGTCGTTCAAGGACGGTGCGACGGTCGAGGTGGTCATGGCTTCGGCTGGGTGAGTCGGGGTCGGGCAGAGGGGCGCACTCGCCCCGCTCCCCTCCTGGCGCGCTCCGCGCCCGCCGGCTGCCACGGAACCCGGGAATGCTGCCCGATCGGGGCTGGCGGCCCCCAGGGAGGAGGACGGGGGCGGCTCCGGCCCGGGCGGCGGGTCGGGGCGCCGGGCTTCATGAGCCGCGCAGCTCGAGCACGACGCGGCCCTCGCCCAGGGCCGGCGCGTCCAGGCGCGGCGCGCGCACGTCGAGGCGCGCGGCGGCGGCCGGCGGGAGGCGGCGGCGCAGCTCGGCCTCCACCGCCGCGAGGCGCAGCGCGGCCAGCGCGCGGGCGCTCGCGCGCGTGCGCTTCTCGCGGTTGCGCGGCGAGTCCGAGCGCAGGATCTCGAGCACGCGGTCGAGCGCTCCCTCCGCGTCGGCGAGCTCGCGGTCGAGCGCGCGCAGCCGCGCGCCGGCCTCGGCGGCGTGCGCCTCGCCGATCGCGAGCAGCGCGTGCGCCTCGCGCGCCTGCGCGTCGCGCGCGCGCAGGAGCTCCGCCTTGCGCTGGCGCAGCCCGCGCACGAGCTCGAGGCACGCCTCGGGCGAGGGGTTGGCGCGCTCCTCCGCGCGCGCGAGGTCCTGGGCGCCGAGCTCGTGGCGCAGCACGAGCGTCGCGGAGCGGCGCGCGACGAGGCGCTCGACCGCCGCCTCGAGCGCGGGCCACGGCGCGCCGGCGGGCTCGCTCGCGCCGGGCGCGAAGGCGAGCGACCAGCGCTCCTCGGGCGCCGGCTCCTCCTCGCCGCCGCCGGGCAGGAGCGCGCCCAGGATCCGCAGCGGCACGGCGGCGAGCGCGCGCGCCAGCACCTCGGCGAAGGCGCGCGTCGCCGCGCCCGCCACGGCCGCGCCGGAGACGCCGCCCTCGTCGAGCGTGAAGCCGGTCGAGAAGCGGTGCTCGCCCGCGGCGTTGCGCAGCAGGAAGAGCGCGCTGTCGAGCGCCATCGGCAGCGAGAGCGCGCGCGCGAGCAGGCCGCCCTCGGGCTCGCGCAGGTCGAGGTCGCTGAAGACGAGCGAGGTGTCCACGCCGACGCCGCGCGCCCCCTTCAGGCGCAGGCGCAGGCTGGCGTCGAGCGCGCCGTCCTCCATCGTCAGGCCGCTCGCGGCGGCGAGCGGCGCGAGCGCCGGGAGCTCGAGCCCGCCGAGCGAGACCTGCGCCCAGCCCGACGGGCCGCCGTCGAGGCCGACGCGCCCGGCCAGCGCCAGCTCGTCGAACACCGGCGGCGCGCCGGCGCAGCCGAGCGCGCCCGAGAAGCGCACCGCGCGGCCCTGCGCCAGCCCGCGCGTGCTGAAGCGCGCGATCTCGAGGTCGAGCGCGTCGAGCGGCACGCGCACGGCGGGCGCGACGCTCTCGTCGCGCAGCTCGAGATCGATCCCCTGCACGAGGATCTCGTCGATGCGCACGTCGCCCGCGTCGTCGTCCGGCGGCACGGGAGCGGTCGAGGTCGTGGGCGAAGCCGCCGGCGGAGTCGCCGCGGACGGAGCGCCGCTCGGCGTCGTGGCCGCCGGCTCGCCGCCGGACGCGCGCGGCGCGGGCGACGCGTCGGGGATCCCGGCCTCGCCCGCCCGCGCGACCGCCTCGAGCGCTCGCGCGTCGGGCGCGCCCGCGTCGGCGTCGCGCGCCCCGGCGGGCTCGCGCTCGCCGCCGGCCGCCCGCGGGAGCAGGAGCCCGAGCGCGTGCACGCCGGTCGCGTCGCGGCGCACGAGCCCGCGCGGGCGCTCGACCACGAGCTCCTTCACGTGCACGAGCCCGCGCGCGAGGTCCACGCGCTCGACCGACGCCCGCACCGCGTCCACGCCCGCCAGCACGGTCCCGCCCGGCGCGTCGCGCAGCGCGAGCCCGGCGAGCGCGAGCTCGGCGCCGAAGGGTCGCCCGAGCCCGAGCTCCGCCGCACGCGCGCGGCGCACGAGCAGCGTCGCCTCCAGCCGCCCCTCGAGCGTGCCGCGCTCGAGCTCGCCGGCGAGCCCGGCCGCGGCGGCGGGCGCGCGCTCGAGCAGGCCGGCGGGGCGCACGCCCTCGGCGGCCAGCGCGGCCGTCGCGCGCGGCTCCACCGCGAAGGGCGCGAGCTCGCCGTGGACGCGCCAGCGCTCGACGACGCCCGCCAGCGAGCCCTCGAGCTCCCACGCGATCGGATCCGACGCTGGCGGGTCGAGGGCGAGCAGCGCGCGCGGCGCGGGCACGCGCAGCGTCGCCGCCAGCTCGAGCGGGAGCGCGTCCGCGCCCAGCGACGCGTCGCGCAGGCGCAGGCGCTCGAGCGCGAGCGAGACGTCGCCGACGAGGTCCACGCGCGCGAACGGCAGGGCGGCGGCGCGCGGCGCACCCGCGAGCGGATCGGCGGCCGGCGCGTGCCCGCTCGCGACCGCGGGGTCGCTCGCGTCGGCGGCGTCGCCGGTCCCCGATGCGTCGCTCGCTCCTCCCGCCCCGCTCGTCGCCGCGACGCCCCCGGCCGCAGCGACCTGCGCGGGCGCCCCGGCGGACGCCGCGAGCGCGAAGCCCAGCGCGTGCAGCGTGCCCTGTGCGTCGCGGCGCGCGTCCAGGCGCGCGCCCTCGACGACCAGCGGGCCGAGCGCGAGGACGCCGGCGTGGGGATCGGCGCGCGCCGCGAGCTGCGCGCGTCCGAGCGCCAGCCAGGGCTCGCCGCCGGGCTCGCCCCAGGCGAGCTCGCGCGCCTCGACGCGCGCGGCGAGGCCGCCCTCGGGCGCGACCTCGACGCGCGCGTCGAGCGCTGCGCGCAGCGCGCCGTCCTGCGCCTCGAGCGCCACGCCGGCGGGCAGGAGACGCGCCAGCGGGCCGGCGCGCACGCCCGCCGCGTCGAGCGCGATGGACAGCGCGACCGCCTGCGGGCCGACGGCGAGCGTGCCGCGCGCGTCGAGCCGCTCCAGCGTCTCGGGGATCGAGAGACGCGCCTCGAACGCGCCCGAGCGGCCGTCGGTCGCGAGGTCGCGCGCGCTGGCCGAGAGCGCGAGCTCGGTCGCGAGCGGCGGCGTGCGCGCGGCGTCGGTCCACGTGACGCGCGCGTCCTCGATCGCGACGTGCTCGATCACGAGCGGCGGCAGGGCGGGCAGCGCGAGCGGCGCGGCGGGCGCGTCCGCGGCGCCGGCCGCGCCCGCGTCGGGAGCCGGCGGGCTCCCGAGCCAGCGCACGCCGGCGAGCAGCGGATGGCCCTCGGCGTCGCGCCCGAGCCGCACGCGCGGCGCGACGAGCGCCAGCGTGCCGATCGCGAGCGTGTCGCCCAGGCGCGCGTCCAGGACGCGCAGCTCGTCGCAGCCGAGGAGCTCGCTCTCGCCGTCCGCGAGCGACGCGTCGCGCAGCGCGAGGCCCGCGCGCCAGCCGTCCTGCGCCTGGCGCAGGCTGCCCTCGACCGCGGCCGCCAGCGCGCCGCCCGCGAGCACCGGCTCGACGCCGAGCGCGCGCAGGTAGGGCCGCGCGAGCGCGCCCGTCACGCCGTGCGCGCGCAGCGCGAGCTCGAGCGAGAGATCGATCGGCCCCGGGCGCGAGCGCACCAGGCCCTCGAGCGTCAGCTCGTCGACGAGCCCGGGCGCGCGCACGCGCCCGCGGAAGCGCGCGGGCTCGGCCGCGGCCTGCGCGGGATCGCCGCCCAGCACGAGGTCGGTGAGCTCGAAGCCGAGCTCGTCGAGGCGGAAGCGCCGCGGCGGATCGACGAGCTGGTCCACGAGCTCCACGTCGCTGCGCGCCCAGGCCAGGCGCCCGAGCTCGATGCGCGGCAGCGCGGCGGGCGGCGCCGCGGCGGAGGCCGGATCGCTCGGCCCGCCGGCGGCCGCACCGGACGCTGCGCCGGCGACGGCGGCGGAAGGCGCCCCCGCGGCGGGCGCCGAAGCCACGCCGGTCGCGGCGCTCGACGCCGCGCGGCTCGCGGCGCTCGCGGCCGGCGCGGAGAAGCCGAGCGTGCGCAGCCCGAGCGCGAAGAAGCGCTGCGAGGGGTCGCGGCCGACGGTGAGCTGCGCGCCCTGGATCTCGACGTCGCCGAAGCGCAGCCGCTCCCGCGCGGGGTCGAGCAGGATGTCCTTCGCGTGGATCGACTGCACGCCGAGCAGGCTGCCCCCGTCCTCGAGCGCCAGGCCGTCGAGCGCGAGCTCCCCGCGCGTGCAGCCGTCGGCTCCGGTCTCCGCGGCGCCGACCAGGCGCGCGTGGAACGCGCCGCGCTCGAGCGTGCGCTCGATCCCCGCCGCGCGCATGCGCGCCTCGAGCGCGTGCAGGCCGAGCCCCTCGACGCGCAGCTCGAGGTCCACGCTGCGCCGCGGCGCGAACGGGCCGATCGAGCCCGAGAGCGCGATCGTCTCGGCCATGCCCGGCGCGCGGCAGGCGAGCTCGACGGGGATCGTGCGCGCCTGCGCGCCGCGCGCGTGCGTGACCTCGCCGACCTTCAGCGCGTCCACCAGGAACGGGAAGGCGGCCGGCGGGTCGAGCGTGCGGTCGGTGAGCTCGAGCGCGACGTCCTGCACCTCGAGCGCGCCCAGCGACCACTCGTAGAGCTCGGCGTCGGGCGCGACCAGCAGCGCCAGCCAGCGCGGCGGTCCCCCGGGCGCGGCGGGCGCCTCGCGCTCGCCCGCGGCGAGCGCCGCGGAGATCGCGTCTGCCCAGCGCGAGCCGGCGAGGTCGAGGCCGGCCAGGCGCAGCGCACCGTCGGGCTGCAGCGCGGCGCGGCCGCGCACGCCCGCGAGCGCGAGGCCCGGCAAGGCGGCGCCCGCGCTCGAGAGCCGGGAGCGCTCGAGGCGCAGCCGGTCGAGCGCCAGCTCCTCCTCGCCGTCGGCGACCAGCCGCACGCGCGAGAGCTCGAGCGAGGCCTCCAGCGCGTCGCGCGCCGCGCCGCCGACGGCCACCCGCGCCTCGGCCGCGAGGTGCATCTCGAGCGTGCGCGCGACCGGCCGCACGTCGAGCGCCTCGAGCTGGCGCGCGAGCACGCCGGGGCGCAGGCCGGCCAGGCTGGCGGTGAGCTCGAGCGCGATCGCGTCGGCGCGCCACACCGCGCTGCCCTCGACGCGCGCGGCCTCGAGCAGGTCGCCGCCGAGCACCGCGGCCGAGAAGCGCAGCGGGCGCGCCGGATCGTCGAGGCGCGAGAGGCCCGCGTGCAGCTCGAAGGCGAGCGCGAGCGGCGGCTCCTGCGCGCGGTCGGCGACGTGCAGGCGCGCGTGCTGCAGGCGCAGCGCGTCGATCGCGAGCGGCGGGGCCAGGTCGATCGCGCGCTCCTCCGGCGGCGGCTCCGCGGCGGGCGCACCCGCCTCCGCTCCGGCGGCGGGCGGCGCGCCGCCGAGGAGCTCGCGCAGCTCGTCCGCGCGCACGTGGCGCGCGAGGTTCCAGCCGCCCGCGGCGTCGCGCACGCACCACGCGTCGAGGCCGTCCACCTCGGCGCGCGCGATCGAGAGCCGCCCGCGCAGGAGCGCGAGCACGTCGAGGTCGAAGGTCGCGTACTGGACCTCGAGCAGCGGCTCGCCGTCCGCCGCCCAGACCTCCGTCTCCGTGGGCGGCGCGCCGTCGGGGCGCGCGCCCGGCTCCGCGCGCGGCGAGCGCGCGGCGGGCCGCAGCACGAGGTCGCGCAGCGTGCCGCCGCCGGCGAGGAGCTCGAGGTCGAGATCGCCCCACGCGCACACGAGGCCGCGCCGCTCGGCCTCGCGCTGCACGACGAAGGCGAGCAGCCGGCCCAGCCCGGCGCGCGCCAGGAGCGCGACGAGCACGAGCGCGAGCGTCCAGCGCGCCCAGCGCAAGGCCAGCAGGCCGCGCAGCGCGCTCCCGAGCGAGCGCAGCGCGGCACGCGTCTCGCCGCGGCTCATCCGTCCTCCTCCTCCGCTGCGGCCAGCGCCGCGCGGCGCTCCTCGCGCGATCCGAGCGGGTCGTAGCCGGCCGGCGCCGCGCCGCGCTCGCGCAGCCAGTCGTAGGCGCGCACGCGCGCGGCGGGGCTCGCGTCCTCGAGGAAGATCCGGTTCTCGGCCGCGAAGCGCGCGCGCGCGTCGGCCGCGCCGGCGCAGCCCGCCAGCGCCTCGAGCACGAGGTCGGGATGGCGGCCGAGCTCGCCCGCCTGGCGCAGGAGGAGCGCGACGAGCTCGGGCTCCGGCGCGCGCGCGGGATCGTCGAGCCGGCGCGCCAGCCACGCGTAGGCGCACGCGTCGAGGAACCAGCCGAGCCGCTCGGCCTGGTCGAGCTCGGGGCCGGCGCTCGCCAGGCGCTCGCGCACGTCGTCCTGGAACGCGGCCAGCGTCTCGTCGTCCGCGACGAGGGCCAGCTCGCCGGCGAAGCCCGCGCCGGTCGCGTCCGCCAGGAAGACCAGCGCGGAGCGGTGCGGGCGGCGGCGCGCGAGCGCGTCCAGCGCGCTCGAGCGCTCCAGGCGGAAGACGCCGGCCTCGAGCGGCGCGGCCGCGCGGCGCGCGCGCGCGCGCGCCTCCTCCAGGCTCGCGCGCGCCGCCTGGCGCGACGCGGCGAGCTCGAGCGCGGCCTCGGGAGCGACGGCGTCGTCCGCGCTCGCCGGCGCCGCGCGCAGCAGGCGCAGCTCGAGCGCGAGGACCGCGCCGGGCAGGCGCTCGCGCGGCGCGGGCAGAAGGAGCACGAGGGGTCGCGCGAGGTCGTCGGCCTCGACGTCGAGCACGAGCCGCTCGCGCCGCTCGGCGGGAGCCGCCGGCGGCCGGCGCGGCTCGTCGGCCACGTCGCTCGCCGTGCGCGGCTCGGCGGCCAGGCCCTCGAGGACCAGCGCGAGCTCGAGCGCGGCGCGCCCCGGCGCCGGCTCGAGCGGGCGCGAGGCGAGCACGCCGACGCGCCGCCAGGGCGTGCGCGCGGGCTCGCGGCTCTCCGGATCGGGCGCGCTCTCCCAGGAGAGCGCGCTGCCCGGCCACAGGAAGCCCACGTCGCGCCGCTCCCAGCTCGCCTCGGGCGGGACCGCGCCGCTCGGCGCGACGCGCACGCCGCGCGCCAGCTCGCCGCGCACGCGCAGCGGGTCCTCGCTCGGCTCGACGATCGCCTGGCGCACGAGCGCGCCGAGCGGCGTGCCCTCGACGGGCCAGGCGTCGAGGCGCGCGAGCCGCAGCTCGAGCGTCCACGGCTCCGCCTCGAGCGCCGGCTCGAGGTCCAGCGGACCGCTGAGCACGCTGCCCGCGAACGGCTCGAGCGCGGCGGCGTACGGCGGCGGCGGCGCGCGGCGCGGCGCGGCGCAGGCGGCGGCCGCGAGGAGCGACGCGAGCGCCGCGCGCCGGGCGGAAGGGGGGCGGAGCGGCATGGCGCGGCGCCAGTATCGCCGGGCGCGCGCGCGCCGGCCACGCTCGATCGTCGGACGGCGCCGCCTCGCGCCCGACGCCCGCCCGCGGGCCGCCGCGCGTAGACTTCGCGGCCCGCATGGACTGGCCCTGGCCCTACGCCACGCCGGACGTCGCGCCGATCCCCGGGCGGATCAAGGAGCGCGAGGAGGACTTCGAGGTCGAGGAGCTGCCGCTCTACCCGGCGAGCGGCGAGGGCACGCACCTCTTCCTGACGGTCGAGAAGCGCGGCCTGACGACCGCCGACGCGGCGCGCGAGGTGGCGCGCGCCGCGGGCGTGCCGCCGCACGCGGTCGGCTTCGCCGGGCAGAAGGACGCGCGCGCGCTGACGCGCCAGCGCCTGTCGGTCGAGCACGCAGACCCCGCGCGCGTGCTGGCGCTCTCCCACCCGCGCCTGCGCGTGCTCGCCGTCGAGCGCCACGGGAACAAGCTCAAGCTCGGCCACCTGGCGGGAAACCGCTTCGCGATCCGCGTGCGCGGGATGCCGCCCGAGCGCGAGGGCGACGCGCGCGCCGTGCTCGAGCGCCTGGCGCGCCGCGGCGTGCCGAACTACTTCGGCCCGCAGCGCTTCGGCGCGCGCGGCGACGGCTGGCGCGTCGGGCGCGCGCTCCTGCACGGCGCTCCCGACGAGGCGCTGGCGGTCTTCGCCGGCCGCCCCGGCGCGCTCGACCACGGCGCGGTGCTGCGCGCGCGCACGCTCTTCGAGCAGGGCGATCTGGAGCGCGCCGCGCGCGCCTGGCCGGGCTCCTTCCGCGACGCGCGGCGCGCGGTCGGCACGCTGGCGCGCACCGGCTCGGCCGCGCGCGCGGTGCGCGCGATCGACCGGCGGCTCCTGGCGCTGTTCGTCTCGGCCTGGCAGTCGTGGCTCTTCAACGAGCTCCTGGCGCGGCGCATCGCCGACTACGAGCGCGTGCGGGAGGGCGACGTCGCCGTGCGCGAGGCGAGCGGGGGGCTCTTCGTCGTCGAGGACGCGGCGCTCGAGGCGCCGCGCGCGGAGCGCTTCGAGATCTCGCCCGCCGGCCCGCTCTTCGGCCGGCGCATGACGCCCGCGGCGGGCGAGCCGGCGCGGCTGGAGGCCGAGGTGCTCGCCGCGGCGGAGGAGAGCGAGGCGACCTTCGCCGCGCGCGGCCCGTTCCAGCCGCGCGGCGGGCGCCGCTCGCTGCGCTTCCGCCTCGACGAGCTCGCGCTGGAGAGCGGCCGCGACGAGCACGGCCGCTTCACGCGCCTCTCGTTCGTGCTGCCGAGCGGCTGCTACGCCACCGCCGTCGTGGCCGAGCTGCTCAAGCGCGCCGGGCACGAGGACGAGCCGGCGGGCTGAAGCGCGCGTCCGCACGTGCCCGCGCCGTCCGCGCGCGATACCGTGATCGGCCCGCTCGCCGAGCCACCCATGCTGTACGTGACGATGCTCCTCGCCCTGGTCGTGCTGACGCTGGGCGCCGACTGGCTGGTGCGCGGCGCCGTGCGCCTGGCCGAGCGCTTCGGCGTCTCGCGCCTGCTCGTCGCGCTGACGATCGTGGCCTTCGGCACGAGCGCGCCCGAGCTCGCGGTCAGCGTGCACTCGACCCTGCACGGCCAGCCCGACGTCGCGGTCGGCAACGTGGTCGGCAGCAACGTGATGAACCTGCTCCTGATCCTCGGGCTGGCGGCGCTCTTCGCGCCGCTCGTGATCGCGCGCAAGCTCGTGCGCATCGACATCCCGGTGCTGGTGGCGGTCTCGGCGCTGCTCCTCCTGCTCTCGCTCGACGGGTCGATCGGGCGGCTGGACGGCGTGCTGCTCTTCGCGGGCGGCGTGGGCTACACGCTGCTGTCGGTGCGCCTGGCGCGCAGCGACGAGCAGGTCGAGGGCGAGCCGCGCCCCGCGCCGCGCGGGAAGGCCGCCGGGGACCTGGGCTGGATCGTGGCCGGCCTCGTGCTGCTCGTCGTGGGCGCGCGCTGGTTCGTGGACGGCGCCGTCGAGCTGGCGCGCGCGCTGGGCGTCAGCGAGCTCGTCATCGGCCTGACGATCGTCGCCATCGGCACCTCGCTGCCGGAGCTCGCCACCTCGGTCGTCGCCGCGCTGCGCGGCGAGCGCGACGTCGCCGTCGGCAACGTCGTCGGCAGCAACCTGCTGAACATCCTGGCGATCCTCGGCCTGTGCGGGCTGCTCGCGCCCGACGGCGTGGCGGTCTCGCCCGCGCTCGTGGGCTTCGACATGCCGGTCATGATCGCCGCCGCCTTCGCCACGCTGCCGATCGCGCTCGCGCGCGGCCGCATCGCGCGCTGGGAGGGAGCCTTCTTCCTGCTCGCGTACGCCGCCTACGCGCTCTACCTCGTGCTGCGCGCGACCGAGCACGACTCGCTGCCGCTCTACAGCTCGGTCATGCTGCGCTTCGTGCTGCCGCTGGTGGCCGTGACCCTGCTCGTGCTCCTCGCGCAGGGCCTCCAGCGCCGCCGCGCGGGCGCGCGCTAGCCTTCCTCCCAGCTCCCGCCGCGCGCGCGGATCAGGCGCTCGACGCTCTCGAGGTGGTCGAGCGCCAGGTGCTTGCGCTGGTACTTGGCGAAGAGCACGCCGCGCAGGGCGACCAGGTCCTCGAGCGGCGGCTCTTCGTAGGTCGTCCACTCGTCCTCGCCCGCGACGCGCGCGCGCAGCGTCCAGCGCTTGCCGAAGAGGTGCGCCTCGACCTCGCGCTTCTTGCCGTCCTCGGTGCGGGTCTTCCAGCCGTGTCGGTTGCGCATCGATTCACCCGCGCGGCGGAACGACCAGGCGCAGCGCGTGCTCGCCTCCCTCGACGACCTCGAGCGCGCCGGCGACGACCGTGTCCGGCCCCCCGGCGCTCTCCCAGCGGATCTCGAAGCGGTGCGCGCCGCGCGCCAGCGCCTCGAAGCGCGCGACGCCGTCGCGGCCCGTGCGCGCGCCGTCCCAGCGCGGCGCGGCCTCGGCGGCCTCGCTCGCCACGGGCAGATGGCGCACCCAGGCGTGAGCGACCGGCGCGCCGTGCTCGTCGACGACCTCGACCAGGGCGCGCGCGGGCGCGCGCAGGCGCACGACGCGCTCGCCGAGCGCGCCTCCCGCCGCAGGCTCCTGCGCCGGCAGGAAGCCCGGGTGGCGCACGACGAGCGTCGCGCCCGGCCGGCCGTGGACGCGCGCGCGCCCGTCGGCGCCCGTGCGCGCCACGCGCCAGGGGTCGTCCTCCGCCGGCGCGGGAGCGCTCGCGGAGCGCAGCTCGACCTCCGCGCCCTCGACCGGCGCGCCGCTCGCGTCGGCCAGCACGAGCACGAGGGCCTCGGGCAGCGGCTCGAGCGCGAGCACGCCGAGCGCGAGCGTCGTGCCGGCGGCGGGCGCGAGCTCCCCGACGACGAGCGTCTCGTGCCCCGGCGCGGCGACGCGCAGCGTCACCGGGCGGGCGCCGCAGTCGAAGAGCAGCGGGAAGCGCACGCGACCGTCGGGAAAGTCGTGCCGCGGGCGCCCGTCGTCCTCCGCGAGCGGCACGAGCAGCGTGCAGCCCGCGCGCGCCTCGAGCACGGGGAGCGGCAGGCCGCTCGCCGCGTCCACCGCCTGGAAGGCGAGCGCCGTCTCGCCGCGCAGCGCGAGCGCGACGCCGCGCTCGCCCGCGCCGGCCTCGACCCACGCGCTGTCCGGCCGCGCGGCGGCGTGCGCGCCCGCGCGCCAGACCGCGAGGCGGTAGCGCCGCCCGGGCTCGAGCCCGCGCACGGCGAAGGCGCCCTGCGCGCCGACGCCCGCCTCGCGCGCGGCGGGCAGCGCGTCCTCGGCGGACGCCGGGCCGCGGTAGGCGGGCGCGCCCCCGCCCGGCGGCGCATCGGGCGCGGCGAGCGGGATCGCGCGCACGAGCGCTCCCGCGAGCGCCTGCGGGTCGCCCGTCACGCGGCCGTCGATCGAGACGCCGTCGGCCAGCACGAGCGAGAGACCCTCGACGACCTCGCCCGGCGCGCTCGTGCGCCCCTCGCACACGAGGTCGGGGTGATCGTCGGCGCGCACGAGCATTCGCCACGGCCCGCTCGCCAGGCCTTCGGCGCGGAAGGCGCCGCGCGCGTCGCTCTTCGCGAGCAGCTCGCCGGCCTCCGCCGCGGCCGGCAGGCCGGAGCGGTTCACGGGGTCGAGCGCGCGCAGGGCGGCGCCCGCGACCGGCTGGCCGGCGCGGTCGCGCACGACGCCCTCGAGCACGACGCCGCGCGCGAGCGCCAGGGTCCCGAGCGCGCGCGCGCGCGCGTCGAGCGGGCGCTCGAGCGGCGCGAAGCCCGTCGCGCGCACGGCCAGCCGCAGCTCGGGCGACGCGACGAGCGCGCCGAGCGGCAGGACGAAGGCGCCGTCTGCGTCGCTGCGCGCGCGCAGGCCGGCGTCGGGGGCGCGCCGCAGGAGCTCCTGCGGCGAGAGCACGCGCTCCGCCAGGCGCCCGGCGCGCAGCGCGAAGACGTCCGCGCCGGCGACGGGCACGCCGTCCGCGTCCACGAGCCGGCCGCGCAGCGCGGGCTCGCCGGCGCGCTCCTCCTCCACCGACGCGCGAGCGTCGGGCGCGGGGGCGGGCGCGTCTGCGGCGAGAGCCGCAGGCGCGGCGGGCGAGGGACGCGCGCTGTCCTGGTCCGGACGCGCGACGTCCGCGCGCTCGTCCGGCGCCGCGCGCCGCGCGCCGCGCACGACCAGCGCCGCCGCGAGCGCGCCCGCGCACGCGAGCAGGAGGAGCGAGACGTTGCGCGCGCGCACGGCAGTGGATCCGGAGCGGCCGGCCGCGCGATCCGCGGCCGGCCCTCGCGGCGCCCCTCAGGGCGCCGGCACGAAGAGGCGGTCGAAGACCCAGTCGGCGACGGCGTTCCCTTGCAGGATGCCCTCGGTCTTGTCGAACCGCCAGTGGATGCCGAGATAGATGCGGCTCTGGCCGTTCTCCTCCTCCGCCTCCGACAGCGAGGTGAACGTGCGCGGCAAGAGCGGCCGGGCCGTTCCGGTGTTGTCGAGCGTGACGCCGTTCAGCTCGTCGGAGACGAACGTGAACGTCACGTCGTCGGTGCCGAGGAAGCGCCGCAGCGTCTGGAACAGCGCGCCGCCGAAGGCCGCGTGCCCGGAGGGGTACGCGGGGAAGGGCGGCGTGAAGTTCGGGCCCAGGGCGTTGCTGACCGGCGCGCCGAGCGGCATGAACGCCGCGTCGCTGATCGTGGCGGGGTTGTTGTCGTTGTCGGCGTCGCGGATGGCGGTGATCGGGCGCCAGTAGTCGTGGAAGTACTTCGACTCCCACGCCGCGACGGCCGTGTCCGCCATGGCGACGTTGGCGATCGCGAGCAGGCGCGCGACCTCGACCGGGCCCAGCTTCTGCTGCTCCGCGATCGTCATCAGGACCTGGTTGTAGAGCCGCGGCGGCGCGCACAGGGTGGGCGTGCCGTCGTAGGCCCAGAAGATGCCCGTCTCGGTCTGCAGGTCGCTGCGCCCGTGCGGCGTCGTGACGCCGTCGCCGCCGAAGACGAGCTCCTCGTTGTACGCCAGCGCGTACTCCGCGCTGTCGATCGCGGGCGGCGCCGGCGCGCGGAACTGGTCCGCGGACGTCAGCACGAAGGGCGTCACCTGGTCCCAGTCGGCCCCCAGCGCGAGCGGCACGAGGCTGACGGGGTCCTGGCTCCAGTGGCCGGGCAGGGCGACGGGAATGAAGTCGACGCCGTACACCGGCTCGGGGAGCTGCGACCCGTCGTTCGTGCGCATGGCGAGGATCGCGTCGGCCGCGGCGGCGCCGAGCGCGATGCCGTTCGTCTTCGCCGCGCCGTCCCTCACCAGCGCGAGGTCGTCGGTCAGGTCGGCGGCGAAGAGCGCCGCCTGCGAGGGATAGAGCGCCGCCAGCGTGTCGTGCGACGCCTGCGCGACCGCCGCGTGCACGGAGGTCTTGGCCGGCGCCGCCGGCAAGCCGACGTAGCTCTCGTACCCGCCCTCGACCGCGTTGATCGCCTCGAACACCGCGACGTGCACGATCGCCATCGCGCGCGACGAGCGACCGGGCCCGAGGTTCTCCCCCTGGACGTGCGCCGGGCCGACGTTCGCGGGCGCGTGGTCGAGCCCGCTCGCGTCGACGGCGATCTCGTTCCAGTGCCGGATCGCGGTCATCAGCTCGGCGTCGCCGCCGTCGCCTCCGTCGGAGTCGCTGCACGCGCCGAGGCCCAGCGCGCCGACGAGCGCGGCGACGAAGGAGGCTCTGCTCCGTGCCGCGGTTCCGATACGCCCGGGTGCGCGCGCCGACGAGCGGCCCGCGTCCCGACCGATCACGAGACTCATGATTTCCCTCTCGAAGTGGTGGTGGCGGCGGCGCGGAGGCCGCACGCCGGAGCGCCGCGCGCGAATGCGCGGCGCGGGGTCCTCGGGGAACGTCCCCGTGGACGAGACGCCTGGTACGCGAGGATTCGACCGCGGCCGCGGCAACTCCGCCATGCCTACGGCGCAGCCGGAAGGCGTGGCGGAGAGGCGCGCGGCGGGGAACGGACGGCGCAGGGGGCTCGGGCGACCGCCGCAACCCGGGGCGCCATCGGCTGTTGCACGCCCGCGGGTCCTCGACAGGACGCCGCGGTGGCGCCGCCGGGGGGCGCTCGGGCTCCAGCGCGTCCACCGTGACCTCCTCCCGTCCAGAAAGAGCGGCGATCCGCGGCGGAGCGAGTCCGCCCGAGGAGGATCGGGCGGGCGCGGCTACGAACTGGAGCCCATGAGGCGCTGCGCCCGCTCGCGCAGGCTTTTCCCGACGGCGCTCGATCGCGAGCCGCGCGCGCGCCGAACAAGGGCCAGCCATGGACTTCC
>CADEGS010000036.1:14953-27191 GCA_902826945.1 uncultured bacterium
CGGCGCTCGATCGCGAGCCGCGCGCGCGCCGAACAAGGGCCAGCCATGGACTTCCTCTGCTCCTTCCGTCCGCTCTCCTCGACGCCCGCCGGCCGGCGCGCGGTCGAGACCTTCGGCCTGGCGCCCTTCGTCGATGGCTCGTGCCGCCGCGAGCCGGACCTGGAGCAGCCCTTCCCCTCGATCAGCGCGCTGTGCCGCACGAGCCGCTTCGCGCCGCGCCTGCAGCCCGGCGACCGCGTCGTGTACGTGACGACGAAGGGCGCCCACGGCGACCTCTTGCCGCGGCACTGGCGCATCGTCGCGGCGCTGCAGGTGCTCGTGCGCTTCGAGGGCCACGAGAAGGCGGCCGCGTGGTACCGCAGCATGGGCCTGGCGCTGCCCTCGAACTGCATGGTCGAGGAGAACCCGCCGCTCGCGCTGGAGCGGACGCTGGGCCTGCCGCGCGGCATCCAGATGTGCGCGAGCACGGCCCCCGCGCCGCGCCGCGGCTGCCGGCCGCGCGCGACGGTCTTCGACCCGCTGGCGGCCTGGGACGCGCTCTACCGGGAGCGCGCGCGCGCGAACCCGGTGTTCCTCGCCTGCGAGCCGCTCTTCCTCGAGCTGCACGAGCCGCCGGTGCTCTCCGAGGAGGGCGTGCGCGAGGTCTTCGAGCGCGGCGCCATGCCCTGCACGCAGACGCCGCCGCGGCTCTCGGAGCGCGAGCTCGAGTCGCTCCTGCAGCTCGCGCGCTCGTGGCCGCACCTCTCGCGCCGGGACGCGCAGCCCGCGCGCCGGCGGGCGTGACGAGCGGGAGCGCGGGAGGAGCGGTCGTCGTCGGGCGCGCTCAGCGCGCGCGCGCCGCGCGCCACGAGGCGATCCCGACCAGGACCAGCGCGCCGCCGGCGAGCTGCACGGCGCCCGGCCGCTCGCCGAGCGCAACCCACGCGACCGCCAGCGCGACGATCGGCACCAGGTTCGAGAAGGCCGACGTGCGCGCGGGGCCGAGCCGGACGACGCTCTTGTTCCAGAGCGCGTAGGCCACGCCGGTCGAGAAGAGGCCGGAGTAGGCCACCGCCGCCCAGCCGGGTGCGCCGAGGCGGGCGAGCGCTCCCCCGCCCGCGGCGATCGCTCCCGCCTCGTGCGCGCCGCTTCCGAACAGGTCGTTCCACCCGAGCACCCAGTGCCCGGGCAGCGCCACGCAGGTGAAGAGGAACGCCAGGCGCGTGGCGGGGAACGTCTCGAGCACCGGCCGCGAGAGCACGGTGGCGAGCGCCCACACGACCATCGCCGCCAGCATCAGCGCGTTGCCGGCGAGCGTCGCGCCGCCGCCGCTGCGCGTCGAGGCCACCACGCACGTCCCGAGGAAGGCGACGCCGAGCCCGGCCCACGCGCGCGCGTGCGGCCGCTCGACGCCGAGCATGCGCCCGATCGCCGCCGTCCACAGCGGCCCGCTCGCGATCAGGAAGCCGGCGTGGCTGGCGCTCGTGCGCGTCATCGCGACGACGAAGAGCACCTGGTAGAGCAGGCTCGTCAGCAGGCCGAGCAGCACGACCGCAACCCACGGCGTGCGCGGCGCGGCTCTCCCCCGCCGCTCCAGCCGATCCGCGACGCCGAGCGCCAGCGCGCTGAGCGTCAGCCGGAGCGCGTTGAACGCGAACGGCGGCACGTGCCCGAGCGCCGCCTTCATCACGGGCACGTTGACCCCCCAGAGCAGCGCCACGGCGAGCGCGGGGGACCAGGGGGGGAGCGGGGGCAGCGCGAGCGCCGGCCGCTCACCCGCACGGACCGCGTCGTTCTCGAGGGAGCGCAGCATGCGCGAGGCGCGTCGCGGGGATCCGCGCTCGGCGCCGAAGGGAGCATTCTCGCACCCCGACCCAGGGTCTTGTCCGTCGGACAAGCGCGCGCAGCGCCCGGCTCCCTGGCCCGATCCCGGGACGCTCCCGGACGACTTCCGGCCCGAGCCGCTTCTCGATCCGGATCGCCGCATCCCTTCCCTATCCTCGTGATCCTGGTCTGGCTTTTTTTTTGCGCTCCCCTCGCCGGGCCCACCGTCATTCTTCCCGAACGACATCCGAAGGAGTCCCATGCACGGCTGGCATCCTCTCGCTCCCCTGGCCCTGTTCGCAGCCCTCCTTGTCGTGGACCTGCGCGTCGCCCCGTCGCCGCGGACGACTCCCGCGCCGGAGAGTCTGGCGCAGGGGTCGACTCCTCCCCTGTCGCCGAGCGAGCGTTGGCGTTCCTCGAGTCTCGATCCTGCTCCGGCCATGACGAGCAAGCCCGGGTAACGACGCGTGGGGGAGCGAAGAGCGACAGCCACCGCGGGTTCGCGCCCGCGATCCCGGTGGTGGCTCCTGATCGGCGTCCTCGGTCTCGGGCTGCTGATCGCCGGATCGCTGCTCCTCCGAGGCTCGCGGCCCTCGAGGGCGACAGAGCCCGCCCTCCTCGACGCGCGCCCGGTCCGGCCTCCCGAGATCGAGCCACTCGACGAGGACCTCGTTCCGAACGTCGCCGTCGAGCGTCGGGTCGAGGCCGAACCGGAGCCGGTGGCCGTTTCTGCTGAGGCCGAGGAGCCTCCGGCCGCCGCGGCGCCCGCGGCGCCCCGGTTCGAGCTCTGGTTCGCGGTCTTCGACGAGCAGCGCGCCCCCATCGCGGACGCGAGCGTCAGCGTGCGCTCGGCGGAGTGGACGGAGGCGCGCAGCGTGGAGCCGCGGGAGGAAGACGGCTTCTTCTTCTTCGGGGACGTGCCTGCCGGGCCGGCGCTCGTCGTCGTGCGCGCGCCGGGGTACGCGACCGATCGCTTCGAGACGTTCGTGCCGTTGATGCCGAACCGGGTCGAGGTCGTCGAGCTGGGCTCGGCGGCGCGCGTCCGGGGTCGGATCGCGGTCGAGGAGCCCGAGGCGCGCGACGCTCCGCTCGAGGTCCTGTACTGGACCGAGGAGAGCTTCGACGGCCTCGTCGTGACCGCGAGCGACGACGGGCGCTTCGCGCTCGAGGACGCGAAGGCCGGCATCGTCCACCTGCTGCCGCGCGCGCGCGGCGTCGGAGCGGGGGAGGAGACCTCGCTCGCCCTGGCGCCGGGCGAGGAGCGCGAGGTCGTGCTGCGCATCCCGGCGGCGCTGGTCACGCTCGAGGGACGGGTCGTCAGCACGGCCACGGGAGGGCCGCTCGCCGGCGCGCGCGTGCTGCTCGCGCTGCCCGCGGGGGTTCCCGAGGTCGCGGAGGAGGCGCCGCCGCCGAGCGCGCTCACCGACGCCGACGGGCGCTTCGCGCTGCGCGCCTGCGCGCTCGGAGGGCAGCGCATCGCGCTCTCCGCGCACGACCACACGACGCGCTTCCTCGACGTGCCCGAGCACGAGCACGACGCTTCGGTCGACCTCGGCACGGTCGAGCTCGGCCCCGTCCGCCCGCTCGCCGTGCAGCTCCGCTCCACGCGGCCGCTCGTCGGGCTGGACTACCGCCTGCGCTGCGACGACGGGCGCTTCCCCGCGATGGCGTTCGGCGACGACGGCCGCGCGGTGATCGCGGACTATCCCTACGAGGAGGCCACGCTGATCGTCGACCGGCCCGACGGCAACCCGATCCTCGTGTACGCGTCGCTCGGGGACGAGCGGCGGATCGAGATCGCGCTCGACGGCGAGCGCGCCGCGCTGGTGCGCTTCGACCTCGAGCCGGCGCCGGATCCGGCCGAGGGCCTGGTGCTGGTCGTGTCGTGCGTGGAGACGCCCGGCGTGCAGCTCAGCCGCGCGACCTTCCTCGCGGACCTCTCGCCCGTGCGCGTCGAAGGCTTGCCCGACGCGGCGCTGACCGCGGTGCTGCGCGTCGTGGGCGGGCGCGAGCTCGGCGACGCCCGCGGCCGCTTCGAGCCCGGGCGCAGCGAGACCGAGCTCGTCGTGCGCGGCACCGGGTTGCGCAAGGCCTTCGCGGTCGTCGCGAGCGACGGGACGCCGCTCGCCGGCGTCAAGCTCTACGTCATGCGCCCCGGCGACGACACGCAGGGCGTGGTCGGGTTCACCGACGGGAGCGGCGCGTGCACGCTGCTCTTGCCCGAGGGCACGCTCTCGGGAATGCTCCACCATCCCGGCGCCCGGCGCACGTGCATTCCCATCGAGCCGGGCGCCGAGCCGCAGCGCATCGTGGTCGAGCCGCTGGGCTCGCTGGAGCTCGAGGTCGAGCTAGGCGGCCTGCCGCTCGACCGCGCGCTGTGCACGCTCGGCGATCCCGTCGCCGATCGCCTGCTCACCGAGCCTGAGGAGACCGACGGCGAGGGGCGCCTGCGCTGGGAGAGCTTGCATGCGGGTCGCTACGTGGTGAACGTGCACCATCCCGCCATCACGACGGTGCACCAGGAGGTGGCGATCTCGGGAGAGGAGCCGAGCCGACTGACCGTGCGCGCCGAGCCGCGCTGAGCCCTTGGACCGTTGCACGGATCGATCGGCGCAGCGTGCGCCGTCCCTCGCCCGGGATCGGCGAGGGGTCGTCAAGTCCTGGCCGCCGCCGTGTCGACGGAACGTCGATGGTTCCCGCTCCCGATCGCCGCGCGTCCGTGCGTCGCACCGGGCTCGGTCAGGTGCTCGGCGCGTGCGCGCTGCTCGTGCTGGCGCACGTCGCGCTGCACCTGTGGTATCCCGGGCGGCACGCGGTGCCGCCGGCGGTGCGGATGCTCTTCGACCTGTCGGGCGAGGAGAGCCTCGGGACGTGGGTCAGCGTCGGGGCGCAGCTCGTGCTCGGGCTCGGCTGCCTCGCCGTCGGGCGGCGCGAGGGATCGCGCGCCTGGCTCGCGACGGGCGCGCTCTTCCTCTTCCTCTCGGCGGACGACGAGGCGCAGATCCACGAGCGCCTGGGCTGGCTCTTGCCCGACCCCGACGGCAAGGCGGGCGTGTACGCCTGGGTGATCGGGTTCGCGCCGCTCTACGCGCTCGCCGGCGGGCTCGCGTTCCTGCACCTGTGGCGCGCCACGTCCGAGCGCGCGGAGCGCCGGCTGGTCGTGGCCGCCGCGGGCTGCCTGGCGCTGGCGCTCGCGCTCGAGGCCTGCGAGGGACCGCTGGCGGCGAGCGGGCGCACGTGGCGCGGCGTGGCGCTGCACTCGTACACGGTCCCGTTCGAGGAGGGCCTGGAGCTCCTGGCGCCGGGGCTGCTCTTGCTCGTCGTCGGAGCGCGCCTGCGGCGGAGCGCTGAGGCGTCGGAGATCGCGGGCGCGCGCGTCGCGCGGCGGCGCGGCCCGGCGCCGAACGCGGATGCGCGCCGGAGCGACGCGGCGTAGGACGAGCCGACCGCGGGACGCGCGGGAAGTCCTTTGCTTCCTGCGCGCGGTTCTCTACACCAGGGGCGTGAGCGCCGAACCGAACGACGAGCCGCTGGCCCTCTCCCCCGCGCCGCGCCGCGACGCGCCGCGCCCGCGGCTCGACGCGCGCACGACGGGCTGGCTGCTCGAGCAGCGCGCGCGCATCGGCGCGCTCGAGCTCGAGAACGCGCGCCTGCGCGGCGAGCTCGACACCTCCGCGCGCGTCGAGCGCGGCGCGCAGCGCGTGTGCGACCGGCTCGAGGCCGAGCTCGACCGTGCGCGGCAGCGCGAGGCGCGCCTGGCGCACGCGCTCGGCTACGCCGAGGCGGAGCGCGACCGCCTGGCGAGCGAGCTCGCGGCGGGCGCCGCGCTGCCCGAGCTGCCCGAGGCGGCGCGGCCGTCTCCGCGCCGCGGGCTCCTGCGCCGCGGCCCCGCGTAGGGCACTTCGAGCGGACGGGCCGCGCCGGAGCTCCCCGCGCGCGGGTCGTTCGAGACATGACCCGGCACCGACGGGCGAGCGCTCTCCGGAGCGCGCCTCCGCCTGCGCACGAGTTCGGAGTCGTCGCAGGACCAGCTGCGCAGCGAGCGCTGTCCTTGTGGTCAGGCGCGCCGGCGAGACTCCCCGACGGCGTACGCTCCTCGCGAGAGGTGCGCGATGTCCAGAGCCTACATCACGGTGGACGGGAACGAGGCCGCGGCCTCGGTGGCCTATCGCTGCAACGAGGTGATCGCGATCTACCCGATCACCCCGGCGTCGCCGATGGGCGAGCTGGCGGACGCGTGGTCGTCGGCCGGGCGCACGAACGTGCTCGGCTCGGTGCCCTCGGTGATCGAGATGCAGAGCGAGGGCGGCGCCGCGGGCGCGGTGCACGGGGCGCTGCAAGGGGGCGCGCTGACGACGACCTTCACGGCGTCGCAGGGCCTGCTCCTGATGATCCCGAACATGTTCAAGATCGCGGGCGAGCTCTCGCCGTGCGTGATCCACGTCGCGGCGCGCACGATCGCGACGCACGCGCTGTCGATCTTCGGCGACCACAGCGACGTGATGGCGGCGCGCTCGACGGGCTGGACGATGCTCTGCTCGAGCGACGTGCAGGAGGCGCAGGACCTGGCCCTCGTCGCGCAGCGGCTGACGCTCGCCTCGCGCGTGCCGGTGCTGCACTTCTTCGACGGCTTCCGCACCTCGCACGAGATCGCCAAGATCGAGCCCTTGGCGGACGACGACCTGCGCGCGCTCCTGCCGGACGAGCAGATCTCCGCGCACCGCGCGCGCTCGCTCGACCCCGACCGCCCCGTGCTGCGCGGCAGCGCGCAGAACCCCGACGTGTTCTTCCAGGCGCGCGAGGCCGCGAACCCCTTCTACGACGCGGTGCCGGGCCTGCTCGAGGAGGCCTTCGAGGCCTTCGCGGCGCGCACCGGCCGGCGCTACGCCGCGGTCGAGTACGCCGGCCACCCCGAGGCCGAGCGCGTGGTCGTGCTGATGGGCTCCGGCGCAGGCGCCGCGCGCGAGGCCTGCGCGTGGAGCGTCGCGCGCGGCGAGCGCGTCGGGGTGCTCGTCGTGCGGCTCTTCCGGCCCTTCCCCGCGCGCGCGCTCGCCGCGGCGCTGCCCGCCACGGTGCGCGCCATCGCCGTGCTCGACCGCACGAAGGAGCCCGGCGCGCTCGGCGAGCCGCTCTACCAGGACGTCGTGACCGCCCTGGCCGAGGCCGCCGCGCCCGGCGCCGCGCTGCCGCGGGTGCTCGGCGGCCGCTACGGCCTGTCGTCGAAGGAGTTCACGCCGGCGATGGCGCTGGCCGTCTTCGCGGAGCTCGCGCGACCGGACGCGCGGCGCCACTTCACGGTCGGCATCGTCGACGACGTCACGCACCTCGGCCTGGAGTGGGACCGCTCGCTCTCGATCGAGCCCGACGACGTCACGCGCGCGGTCTTCTACGGCCTGGGCTCGGACGGGACCGTCGGCGCCTCGAAGAGCTCGGTCAAGATCCTCGGCGAGGAGACCGACCTCTTCGCGCAGGGCTACTTCGTCTACGACTCGAAGAAGGCCGGCTCGATCACCGTCTCGCACCTGCGCTTCGGCCCGCGGCCGATCAAGAGCTCCTACCTGATCGAGCAGGCGGGATTCGTCGCCTGCCACCAGTTCTCGTTCCTCGAGCGCATCGACGTGCTCGAGCGCGCGCGCCCCGGGGCGACCTTTCTGCTGAACACGTCGTTCGCGCCGGGCGAGGTCTGGGAGCGCCTGCCGCTCGAGGTGCAGGAGGAGATCCTCGCGAAGCGCCTGCGCCTGTTCGTCGTCGACGCGGCCGGCGTCGCACGCCAGGCGGGGCTGGGCGGGCGCATCAACACCGTGATGCAGGTGTGCTTCCTGGCGCTCTCCGGCCTCTTCACGCGCGAGGAGGCCGTCGCGCGCGTCAAGGCGTCGATCGAGAAGAGCTACGGCAAGCGCGGCGAGAGCATGCTGCTGCGCAACTTCGCGGCGGTCGAGGGCGCGCTGGCCGGCCTGGCCGAGGTCGCGCTGCCCGACGCCGTGCGCGGCGCGCTGCGGCGCCTGCCGCCCGTGCCCGCGGGCGCGACGGACTTCGTGCAGCGCGTGACGGCGCTCCTGATCGCGGGCAAGGGCGACCTCCTGCCGGTCAGCGCGCTGCCCGTGGACGGCACGTTCCCCGTCGGCACGGCGCGCTGGGAGAAGCGCGGCATCGCGCCCGAGATCCCGATCTGGGACCCCGCGATCTGCATCCAGTGCGGGCTGTGCGCGCTCGTCTGCCCGCACGCGGCGATCCGCACGAAGGCCTACGACGAGCCCGCGCTGGCGGACGCGCCGCAGGGCTTCCGCTCGGCGCTCCGCCGCGAGCGCGACGAGGCCGGCGCGCACATGACGATCCAGGTCGCGCCCGACGACTGCACCGGCTGCAGCATGTGCGTGCAGGTCTGCCCGGCGCGCAGCAAGGAGGTCGCGCGGCACAAGGCGATCGACATGGAGCCGCGCGAGCCGCACCTCGCGCGCGAGCGGGCGGCCTTCGACTTCTTCCTGGGCCTGCCCGAGGCCGATCCGCGCGCGGTCGAGCCCGCGAGCCTCCAGGGCTCGCAGCTCCTGCAGCCCCTGTTCGAGTACTCGGGCGCCTGCGCCGGCTGCGGCGAGACGCCTTACCTCAAGCTCCTGACGCAGCTCCTCGGCGACCGGCTGGTGGTCGCGAACGCGACGGGCTGCTCCTCGATCTACGGCGGCAACCTGCCGACCACGCCCTGGACGACGAACGCCGAGGGGCGCGGGCCGGCCTGGTCGAACTCGCTCTTCGAGGACAACGCGGAGTTCGGGCTGGGCATGCGGCTCGCCTACGAGGCGCACGGCGACCACGCGCGCACGCTGCTGGGCGCGCTCGACGGGGCGCTGGACGCGGAGCTGCGCGGGCTGCTCGAGCGCTGCGAGCGCACGCCCGACGCCATCGCCGCGCGGCGCGCGAGCGTGGCGCGGCTGCGCGCGCTCCTGCGCTCGTCGCTGGCGGGCGACCCGCGCGCGCGCGCGCTCGACGAGCTCGCCGGCGGCCTCGTGCCGCGCAGCGTGTGGATCGTCGGCGGCGACGGCTGGGCCTACGACATCGGCTTCGGCGGCCTCGACCACGTGCTGGCGTCGGGCCGGCGCGTGAACGTGCTCGTGCTCGACACCGGCGTGTACTCGAACACCGGCGGGCAGGCCTCGAAGGCGACGCCGCGCGCCGCGGTGGCGAAGTTCGCCGCCGCCGGGCGCGGCACGCGCAAGAAGGACCTGGGGCGCATCGCGATGGCCTACGGCGACGTGTACGTCGCGCAGATCGCGCTGGGCGCCAACCCCAAGCAGACGCTGCGCGCGCTCGAGGAGGCCGAGTCCTACCCCGGGCCCTCGCTCGTGATCGCCTACAGCCACTGCATCGCGCACGGGATCGAGATGAGCACCGCGATGGACCACCAGAAGCTCGCGGCGCGCACGGGCTTCTGGCCGCTCTTCCGCTACGACCCGCGGCGCGAGGCGCAGGGCCTGAACCCCTTCCAGCTCGACAGCCGCGCGCCGAGCCAGCCCTTCGCCGACTTCGCCGCCAAGGAGGCGCGCTTCGCGATGCTGCGCAGCGCGAACCCGGGCGGCGCGGCCGAGCTGATGGCGCGCGCCCAGCGCGACATCGACGAGCAGTGGCGCACCTACGAGCACATGGCCGCGGACACGGGCGCGCGGCCCGAGGAGACCGCCCGATGAGCACGCCCGACCTCGCCACGACCTACCTCGGCCTGCGCCTCCCGAGCCCGCTCGTCGCCTCCTCCTCGCCGCTGACCGGCGACGTCGCCTCGGCGCGCGCGCTCGAGGCCGCCGGCGCCGGCGCGATCGTGCTGCCCTCGCTCTTCCAGGAGCAGGTCGAGCACGAGGAGCTCGAGCTCGAGCGGCTGCGCACCTTCGGCGGCGAGAGCGTCCCCGAGGCCGCCGGCTACTTCCCCGAGATGCACGGCTACAACACCGGCCCCGAGGGCACGCTGCGGCTGGTCGAAGCGCTGCGCGCGGCGCTCTCGATCCCGGTCATCGCCAGCCTGAACGGCGTCTCGAGCGAGGGCTGGGCGCGCTACGCGCGCCGCTTCGAGAGCGCCGGCGCGCACGCGCTCGAGCTGAACCTGCTCTACGTGCCGACCGACCCGCTGCTCTCGGGGCAGGAGGTCGAGGACCTGCTGCTCGAGCAGGTGCGCGCGGTGACGAACGCGGTCGTGATCCCGGTGGCCGTCAAGATCGGCGCGCACCTGAGCGCGCCCGCGCACTTCGCGCGCCGCCTGCACGAGGCCGGCGCCGCTGGCGTCGTGCTCTTCAACCGCTTCCTCGAGCCGGACCTCGACCTGGAGACGCTGCAGGTCGTCCCGCGCCTCGAGCTGAGCCACGCCTCCGAGATGCGCCTGACCCTGCGCTGGATCGCGATCCTCTCGGCGGCGAGCGAGCTCTCGCTCGGCGCCACCGGCGGCGCGCACACCGCCGAGGACGCGCTGAAGCTCGTGCTCGCGGGCGCCGACGCGGTGCTGCTCGCCACGACGCTCCTGCGCCACGGGCCGCGCCACCTCGGCGTCCTGCTCGACGAGATGCGCCGCTGGCTGGCCGCGCACGACTGCACGTCGATCGAGCAGGTCAAGGGCAGCGTCGACCACGCCCGCTGCCCCGACCCCGCGGGCTACGAGCGGCTGAACTACATGCGCGCGCTCGTCTCGTACTCGGGCCGCCCCCTCTGAGCCGCCCTTCCCCGCGCGGACCCATTGCGCCCGGGCGGGGGGCGGCGAGAATCGGCCCCCGATGGAGAGCGGGACGGGTCCGGAGCCGGCGGGCGCGCCGGGCGCTCCGCCGCCCGGCGCGCCGGAGGATGCGCGCGAGCGCGCGCTGCTCGCGCGCTGGCAGGAGGAGAGCGACGTGGACGCGCTCGACGAGCTCCTGCGCTGCGAGATCGAGCGCCTGGCGCGCGGGCTGCGGGCGCGCGCGGGCGGGGCGTTCAGCGGCTCGACCAGCGCGTCGGACCTGGCGCAGGAGGCGGTCCTGCGCTGGCTGCGGCTCGAGGCGCCGCCGCGCTTCGACGACCCCGCCGGGCTGCGCGCCTACCTGTGGACGGCGGCCTGGCGCCTGCTCGTGAACCGCGTGCAGCGCGCCGACCGCGACGTCGTGCGCCTGTCGGCCGACGCGACGCAGACGCTCTCCGGCGTGCTCGCGACGAGCGGCGGCGCGGGCGCGCGCGCGAGCGAGGAGCGCCGCGCCGCGCTCGAGCTCGCCATCAACCTCCTGCGGCCGCCCGACCGCGAGTGCCTGGCGCTCGTCTACCTGCAAGGGCTCCCGATCGAGGAGGCGGCGCGCCGCGCCGGCGTCTCGCGCGGCGCGTTCGACATGCGCCTCACGCGCGCGCGCGCGCGGCTGGCGGAGCGACTGGTGGACTGGGCCGACGCGGTCGGCTGACGACACGCGAGCGGGCCGGGCGACGACCGAGAGTCTCACGCTCCGGCCGCGGCCGCGCGGGCGCCCCCGCGGGTAGGATCGGCCGCCATGCAGGCCCTCCTCCTCGCCGCGCTCGCCTCGCTCTCCGCGCAGGACCCCGCTCCGCGCTCCTCTCCCGTCGAGCTCCACACCGCGCCGCTGGTCGAGCTGTGGCTCGAGGTGCGCGCGCTGGCGGAGGCGGAGGGCGAGCCCGCGGACGCGGAGACCGCGGCGGCGGTCGCGGCGATGCGCGCGCTCGGGGAAGCGCTCGGCCCCGCGGCGGGCTTCGGGCTCGTGGAGGGCAACCTGGTCGGCGCAGAGGACGCCGCGGCGCTCCAGGCGGCCTTCGCCGCGCTGCCCGAGACGCGCCGCGGGCGCGACGGCGCGGAGATCGTGCTGCGCGCGCCGTGCGTCGCGGCGGCGTCGGCGCTGGCGGCGCTCGAGCCGCGCTGGCGGAAGGAGCGCTGGCCCGAGCGCGAGGCGGCGCTGGCACGCGCCGAGGAGCGCCTGCAGGCCGCGCTGGACGCGCACGGCGGCGCGCTCTACGCGCGCCTGGAGCGCACGCTCGGCCTCGCCTCCGAGGGCGTCGCGATCCCGGTCTACCTCGTGACGAAGGCGCCCTGGCCGGGCGCGTTCACGCACCGGCGCTTCGGCGGCGGCGCGGTCTCGTTCGTGTCGGTCGAGGACGACCTCTCCGACCTCGTCGAGGCGCTCCTGCACGAGACGATCCACGCGCTCGACGTGAGCGCGCCGGCGGGCTCGCTGCTCGAGGAGCTGCGCCGCGCCCTGGCGAAGGCCGGCGTCGCGCCGCGCCCCGCGCACGACTGGGTGCACACGCTCTTCTTCCTCGAGGCGGGCGCGGCGGTGCGCGCGGAGCTCGACCCCGCGCACGTCGACTACGGCGAGCGCACGACGCTCTACGCGCGCTCGCAGCCGATGGCGGACGCCGAGCGCCCGCTGTGGAAGGCCTGGACCGCCGGCGAGCTCTCGCGCGAGGCGCTCGTCGCCGCGATCGTCGCGGC
>CADEGS010000037.1 GCA_902826945.1 uncultured bacterium
AGCCGTCGGGCGGCTCGTTCGCGCGGCTGGGGACGATCGCCAGCGTCGCGACCAGCGGGCTGCGCGAACTACGTGCTGTGCGCCGCCTGCCTGCACCGCCTGGTCGCGCCGGAGGCGGGCGTCGGGCTGCTCGCGTTCGCCTCGCTCTACGCCGTCGGCAACGCGCTCGTGATCCTGAGCCACGTGCCCGCCGGCGTCGGCGTGCTCGAGGCGGTGGTGCTGGCCGCGGTGCCCGGCGCGGACGTGCTGGCCGCGCTGATCGTCTTCCGGCTCGTCTACCACGTCGTGCCCTTCGTGCTGGGCGCCGGCCTGTACGCGCTCAGCGAGCTCAGGCCGTCCGCCCGTCCGGCAGGGCGCCGGCGGTCCTGACCGTCGCCACCACCGGGAGGTGGTCGGAGGCGCGCGCGCTGCGCGGCGTGCGGTGCGCCGCGAGCCCGACCAGCGCGCCGGCCGGGCGGACCCAGACGCGGTCGAGCGCGAGCAGCGGGCAGCGGCTGGGGAAGCTCGGCACGCGCGGCGCGCGCCCGAGCCGGTCCTCGAGCGCGCGCAGCGCGCCGCCCCGCGGGCGCCACTCGTTCAGGTCGCCGAGCAGCGCCCACGGCCCGGAGCGCGCCTTGCCGCAGGCCTCGAGCAGGCGCGCGACCTGCGCCACGCGCTCGCGCGCGCGCAGGCCGAGGTGGGTCCCGACGATCCACAGCGGCGTGCCGCCCGCGTCCACCTGCACCTCGAGCGCGCCGCGTGGCTCGCGCCCCGCCACGCTCAGGTCGACGCGGCGCACGGCGACCAGCGGGTGGCGCGAGAGCACCGCGTTGCCGTAGTCCGCAGTGCCCTTCGAGAGCGTCGGACCGTAGACGACGCGGTAGACGGCGCCCGCGGGGCTCGTCCAGGTGCTCGCCGCGCGCGCCGGAGGGTGCACCTCCTGGAGCACGAGCACGTCGGCGTCGAGCTCGTCGAGGACCTCCTCGACCGCGCGCGTGCGCCGCGCCGGCCCCGCCCACAGGCGTCCCTGCACGTTGTACGTGGCGCAGCGCAGCAGACGGCCGCCGGCGTGCTCCGCGCCGGGCGCGAGGCGCGCCGCGTCCGCCGCCGCGGCATGGCGTTTGAGCGCTGCCCGGGCGCGGGGCGCGGGACGCCCCGCGGAGGAGACGCGACCATGTCCGCCAAGACCTGTGCCCATCCCGCGTGCTCGTGCTCGGTGCGCGCGGAGGAGCTCTACTGCTCGCCCGTGTGCGACCGGCGCTCGCGGCGCGAGGGCAGCCGGCCCGAGGGCTGCGACTGCCGCCACGTCACGTGCCTCGGCTCGGCCGGCGAGGCCGGCACCGAGGAGCTCGCGCGCGGCTCGGAGCTCGCCTCGGGCGAGTAGCCGCGCGCGCGTCCGACGCTCCACCGGCCGCTCAAGCGGAGGCGGCGACCTTCAGCTTGGAGCGTCCGATGCCGTAGCTGTTCAGGCGGTTGTAGAGCGTCTTCAGGCAGATGCCGAGCACCTCGGCGGCCTGCTGCTTGTTGCCGTCCATGCGCGCCAGCGTGGCCAGGATCATGCGCTTCTCGGCCTCGGCGATCGACGTGCCGACCTCGATCGAGATCGCCTGGTCGCCGGTCGGGGCGGCGCGGCCCGAGCGCTCGAGCTGCAGGTGCTCGGCCGAGACCTCGTCGCCGGCCAGGATGTTTGCGCGCTCGATCACGTTGCGCAGCTCGCGCACGTTGCCGGGCCAGTCGTGGCGCCGCAGGGCGTCGAGCGCGCTGGCGTCGAGCCGCTTCGACGAGCCGCCCTCGTCGTTGAGCTGCTTGAGGAAGTGCCCGGCCAGGAGCTCGACGTCGCCCTCGCGCACGCGCAGCGGCGGGACGCGGATCGGGAAGACCTTCAGCCGGTAGAAGAGGTCCTCGCGCAGCTTGCCCTGCTCGACGGCCTTCTCGGGCGAGCGGTTCGTCGCCGCGACGAGGCGCACGTCGACCTGGATCGGCTTCTCGCCGCCCACGCGCTGGATCACGCGCGTCTCGAGCACGCGCAGGAGCTTCACCTGCAGGTCGAGCGGCATCTCGGTGATCTCGTCCAGGAAGAGCGTGCCGCCGTTCGCCTGCTCGAAGACGCCCTTGCGCACCCGGTTGGCGCCCGTGAAGCTGCCGGCCTCGTGCCCGAAGAGCTCGGACTCGATCAGGGTCGGCTGCACCGCGCCGCAGTTGACCGCGACGAAGGGCTTCGTGGAGCGCCGGCTCAGCGCGTGCACCGCCTCGGCGACCAGGTCCTTGCCGGTGCCCGTCTCGCCGACCAGGAGCACCGTCGAGGAGGTGCTGGCCACGCGCGACACGAGGTCGAACACCTCCTGGATCGCGGGGGAAGCGCCCACCAGCCGGTGGAAGCGCCCGTGGCGGCGCAGGTTCTCGCGCAGCGCGCTCACCTCCTTGCGCAGGTCGAGCGTGCGCCGCACGTTCGCGAGCACGCGCTCGAAGCGCTTGAGGTCGAGCGGCTTCGTGAAGTAGTCGACCACGCCCGAGTGCAGCGCCTCGACGGCCGAGTCGATCGTGCCGTGGCCGGTGACGACGACGACCTCCGTGTCGAAGCCGGAGTGCAGCTCGTCCAGGAGGTCGCCGCCGTGCCCGTCGGGCAGGTCGAGATCGAGCACGGCGAGCTCCGGCGACTGCCGCGCGATGTGCTCGCGGGCCTGCTCGAGGCTCTGGACGGCGACCGTCTCGAAGCCTTGCGCCTGCACGACCTCCGCCAGGGCGTCGAGGCTCGCGCGGTCGTCTTCGATCAGGAGTGCTTGCGGTGCCATCGGGATCCTTTCTCCAGAGGGAAGCGGCTCGCGGCTCCCGCCCGTTCGACGGAGCGCCTCCTCCGCGGGGGGCCGCGCGGGCAGCGTCTTGCACATCGCGGGCCGCACGACGGCAAGATCTGCCATCGGGTGCAAGGGGAAGCCGCGGCGAAGGGCAGCCAGCGGCTTTCCGGGCGAATCGAGGTCCGCCGGGGCCTCGGGACGGGGCCGCGCGCGTTGCAGATTGCACAATCTGCACGCGGGCGGAGCGCTCGATGCACGAGGGGCGCCGGCGGGGCGGGGCCCCGAGGCAGCCGGCCTCGTTCTTGCGAGCCCCCGTGCATGACCCGCACGACCACCCCGCTCTTCGCCCGCCGCCGCGGCGGCGAGGCGCCCGCTCCGCACGCCGCTCCCGGACCCCGCGACCCGAGCCCGCCGAGCCCCGAGCCGGAGAGCCCGACGCCGCAGCCGCCGGGCGCGCCGGAGATCACTCCCCCGAGCCCGCCGCCCAGACCGATCCTTCCGGGCACCCCCTCGGGCCGGGCCGCCTGAGCGACCGGCGGGCCGACGCCTGCGCCGCGCGCGCTCCGCCCGAGGGCCTCGCGCGCGGCATTCTCATCCGAGCGCGATCGCCTGGTCGAGCAGGCGCGCGACGTGCGCCTCGGGACCCGGGTCGCCGCCGTCCGCGGCGTCCGCGGTCGCCTCGACGACCAGGCGCCGGCCGGCGGGGACCTCGTCGGGCGGCTCGAAGCTCTCCCGCGCGCGGCGGTAGACCTCGGCGTCGGCCTCGGAGAGCGAGCGGCCCTCCGCCGCGCGCCGCGCCAGGCGCTCGAGCGTCAGCGCCTCGGACGCGCGCAGCTCGACCAGGTGCCAGGCGAAGCCGCTGCGCGCGAGCGCCTCGGCGAAGAGCGCGCGGTGGCGGCGCAGCGCGAAGGTCGCGTCGACGAGCACGCTGCGGCCGGAGCCCAGCGCCTCGAGCGCGCCGTCGAGCAGCGCGCGGTAGGTGCGCTCCTTCTGCTCGGGCGCGTAGAGCCCCTCGCCGTAGCCGTCGCCGGCCGCCTGCGCCGGCGCGGCGACCGCCCTGCGGCGCGCGTCGGAGTGCAGCAGCGCGGCGCGCAGCGGGCGCGCGAGGTGCGCCGCGAGCCAGCTCTTGCCCGAGGCCGGCAGCCCGCACAGGAGCACCGCGCGCGGCGCGAGCTCGTAGCCCGCCGCGAGCTGCAGGTAGCGGAGCGCGCGCCGGCGCTCGGCGGCCCGCGCGCGCGCGTCGAGCCCCGCGTCGCCCGCCGTCAGCGCGGCCACCTTGGCGCGCACCATGGCGCGGTAGCCCTTGTAGAAGGGGAAGAGCGCGAGCAGCTCCTCGTCCCGCGCCTCGTCCGCGTAGCGGCGCGCGAGGAGCTGCGCGAAGGCCGGGAAGCCGCGCGCGTCGAGGTCCATGGCCAGGAAGGCCAGGTCCGAGGCGACGTCGCAGCAGCGGAACGCGGCGCGGAACTCGAGGCAGTCGTAGGCGACGACGCCCTCGTCCGCGAAGCACACGTTGCCCGCGTGCAGGTCGCCGTGCCCCTCGCGGATGCGGCCGGCGCGCACGCGCGCGAGCAGGCGCTCGCGCCCGGCCGCGAGCCACGCCTCGGCGCGCGCGCGCAAGAAATGGAGCTGCGCGCGCGAGAGCCAGGCGCCGTCTCCGGCCAGCCGCTCGAGCGCGTCGAAGTTGTCGAGCGCGGCCGCGCCCACGGCCTCGGGCGCGCCGTGCTCGTCCACGCCGGCGCCGGTGGCGGCGCGCGCGTGGAAGACGACCAGGAGGCTCGTCAGCGCCTCGAGCAGCGCGTTGTCGATCGCGCCGTGCTCGAGCAGCCGGTCGAGCATGCGCTGCTCGGGCAGGCGCTCCATCTCGACCGCCCAGTCGACGACCTCGCCCTCGCCGCCCACGGCGAGCGCGCCGCCGGCGCGGCGCACGACGGGGACGACGCCGCGGTAGACGCGCGGCGCCAGGCGCCGGTTCAGGCGCACCTCCTCGTCGCAGAAGAAGCGGCGCCGCTCGAGCGTGGTGAAGTCGAGGAAGCCGAGGTCGACCGGCTTCTTCACCTTGTAGACGCGCTCGCCGGCGAAGAAGAGCAGCGAGACGTGCGTCTGCAGGAAGCCGACCGTCTCGGGCGCGGTCGCGTAGGCCTGCGGCCGGCGCAGCGCGCGCGCCAGCGCGGCCGTGCGCTCGTCGCGCCGCTCGTCCTCGTGCTCCGCTCCGCTCGCCATGCCCGCCCGCGCGCCGCGCCGGCGCTCCGAGGGTACCCGCCGGGCGGGTGGTGGCGCCGCGCCGGTCGACCGGAGCGAGCGGCGCGCCTGGCGCGCCGCTGGGGGCCCGCTATCCTGTCGCGCGCCGTGGCGACGTTCCTCTTCCTGGGCTTCCTGGTCGGCCTGCGCCACGCGCTCGAGGCCGACCACGTCGCCGCCGTCGCCAGCCTGGCGACCGACGGCGCGTCGCTGCGCGACCAGGTGCGCCGCGGCGCGCTGTGGGGCATGGGGCACAGCGCGAGCCTGCTCGTCTTCGCCGGCGGCTCGATCCTGCTCGGCCTGGCGATCCCGGCGCGCGCCGAGCGCCTGCTCGAGGCCGCCGTGGGCGCGATGCTGGTCGCGCTCGGGGGCTCGGTGCTCCTCGGCCTGCGGCGCGGCGGCGTGCACCTGCACGCGCACCGCCACGGCGGCGGCCCGCCGCACCTGCACGCGCACGCGCACCGCCCGGCCGAGGCGCACGGCGCGGCGCACGCCCACGACCACCGCCACGGCGCGTCCCACGCGCCGGGCCTGCGCGGGCTGCGCGCGCTCGCGGTCGGCGCGCTGCACGGTCTGGCCGGCTCGGCGGCGCTCGTGCTGCTCGTCGCGGGCGCGAGCGGCTCGGGCTGGCTCGCGCTGGCCTACATCGCCTGCTTCGGCGCGGGCTCGATCGCGGGCATGGCGCTGCTCGCGGGCGCGATCGCGCTGCCGCTCCGCGCGTCGGCGCGCGGCCCGGCGCGGCTGCACGCCGCGCTCGGGCTGCTGGCGGGGGGCTTCAGCGTGGCGCTCGGCGCGCAACTGCTCTGGACGCAGCTCGCCTGAGCGCGAGCGCGCGTCTCAGGCCTTGGTCGAGCCCTTGCCGCCGCGCTTCTTCTTCGGGGCGGCCGCGGTCGCGGGGCGCGTGGCCGGGCGGATCTCGCGGCGCTCCTCGCGCGGCGCAGCGGCGGCGGGAGCCGGCGCGGCCTTGCCCGGAGCGGCGGGAGCCGCGGCAGCCGTCGTCGGCGCGGCGCGCGGGCGCGTCACGGCGACCAGCACGGCCAGCGCCGGCTCGTCGCGCCGCGCGCGCGCCAGGTCGGACAGGCACACGACGCCGCGCAGCACGCCGTCGTCGTCCACGACCGGCAGGCGGCGCAGGGCGTGCTCGCTCATCGTGCGCGCGGCGTCCTCGATCGAGTCGCCGGCCTGGCAGGCGACCAGCCGCGACGACATCGAGTCGGCCACGCGCAGCTCGGAGAGCGGCCGGCCGGTCGTGTACGCGCCCATGCAGATGTCGCGGTCGGTGATCATCGCGCGCGTGCGGCCCGCGGCGTCGACGACCGGCAGCGAGCCGCAGTCGCGCTCCCACAAGAGGCGCGCGGCCGTCTCCAGCGAGTCCTCGGGTCGGCAGACGACGACCTCGCCCGTCATGATGCTCTGAACCTTCACCGCTTCCTCCGTGGGTCCCTCGTCGCCCGCTTCGGCGCGGGCGGCGGAAGCCGACAGTAGAGCACGCGGGGGGCGCGGTGTCACCGGCTCCGACTGCGCAGGGGGCGCAGGGGGCGCTACGCCCGTGGGCGCAGGAGCTTGGCGACCAGCGCCGTCCAGCCGGTCTGGTGCGAGGCTCCCAGGCCGTGGCCGTCGTCCCCGTGGAAGTACTCGTGGAACAGGAGGCAGTCCTTGAAGTGGGGGTCGGTCTGCTGCCGGTCGCAGGCGCCCAGCGCCGGCCGGCGGCCGCTCGCGTCGCGCAGGAACAGGGCGGTCAGGCGTCGCGCGAGCTCGTCCGCCACCTGCGCCAGCGACAGGTACGTGCCCGAGCCGGTCGGGCACTCCACGCGGAAGTCGTCGCTGTAGTAGTGGTGGAAGCGCTGCAAGGATTCGATCAAGAGGAAGTTGACCGGGAACCACACCGGCCCGCGCCAGTTCGAGTTGCCGCCGAACATCCCCGTGCGCGACTCGCCCGGCTCGTAGCGCACCTCGTGCGTCGCGCCGTCGGAGCGCAGGACGAACGGGTGCTCGGCGTGGTAGCGCGACAGCGCGCGCACGCCGTAGGGCGAGAGGAACTCGCGCTCGTCGAGCATGCGCCGCAGGAGGCACTTCATGCGGTGCCCGCGCAGGAGCGACAGCAGGCGGCGCTGCCCCTTGCCCGGCACCTCCCAGTGCGAGATCAGGCCCGAGAGGCGCGGCTCGTGGCGCAGGAACCACTGCATGCGCGCGAAGAAGTCGGGCGCGCGCTCGAGCAGGTCCTCCTCGAGCACCTCGACCGCGAAGAGCGGGATCAGCCCGACCATCGAGCGCACCTTGAGCGGCGTGACGCGGTCCACCTCGTGGTGGGCCGCGCCGCCGCAGTGGTGCACGACGTCGTAGAAGAACTCGTCCTCCTCGTCCCACAGCGAGATCCCGCTCTGGTCGACGTCGGTCATCGCCGCCGCGATGTAGAGGAAGTGCTCGAAGAACTTCGTCGCCAGGTCCTGGTAGACCGGGTCGCGCTGCGCGAGCTCGAGCGAGATGCGCAGCATGTTCAGGCTGTACATCGCCATCCAGCTCGTGCCGTCGGACTGCTCGAGGTGGTCGCCGTTCCCCGGCTGGACGTTGCGATCGAAGACGCCGATGTTGTCGAGCCCCAGGAAGCCGCCCTGGAAGAAGTTGTGCCCGTGGGCATCCTTGCGGTTCACCCACCAGGTGAAGTTGAGCAGCAGCTTGTGCAGCACGCGCTCGAGGAAGTCGAGGTCGCCGCGCCCGCCGTTCGCCTTGCGGTCGATCTTGTAGACGCGCCACGCGCCCCAGGCGTGCACCGGCGGGTTCGCGTCGCCGAAGGCCCACTCGTAGGCGGGGATCTGGCCGCTGGGGTGCATGTAGCGCTCGCGCGTCAGCAGCACGAGCTGCTCCTTCGCCAGCGCCGGGTCCACGTGCGCCAGCGCCACGCAGTGGAAGGCCAGGTCCCAGGAGGCGTACCAGGGGTACTCCCAGGAGTCGGGCATCGAGAGCACGTCGGCGTTGTCGAGGTGGCGCCACTCGCCGTTGCGCCCCTGGCGCCGCTCGCGCGGCTCGGGGTGCGGCGGGTCGCCGTCGAGCCAGCGCGAGACGTCGTAGCGGTAGTGCTGCTTCGACCACAGGAGCCCGGCCCAGGCCTGGCGCTGGACCAGCGCCGCGTCGGGATCGGGCGCCGAGAGCGGCGCGTAGAAGGCGTCCGCCTCGGCCACGCGCCGCGCGAAGAGTTCGGCGAAGCCCGCGAAGGGCGCCCTCGGGCGCTCGGGGCACAGCCGCAGGCGCACGCTCGCGCTCGCGCCCGGCGCCAGCGTCGCGCGCCGCAGGAGACCGAGCTTCGTGCCGCGCCCGTCGGCGCGCAGCGCCTGGCGCTCGCCGTGCACGATGCAGCGGTCGAAGGCGTCCTTGTACGAGCCTTCGCCCGCCTGCCCGAACAGGCGCGGGTTCGTGTCGTTGTCGCAGAAGAGCGGCTCGAGCCCGTCCTCGAAGAGGAGGTGCAGCGGACCCAGGTCGCGATGGGTGGCGCGCGCGCAGCCGGGGCCGACGAGCCGCACCTCCGGCCGCTCGTCGTCGTAGCCCCACGACCAGGTGTTGCGGAACCAGAGCTGCGGCAGGAGCCACAGCTCGGCCGGCTCGCCGGCGCGGTTCGTCGCGGTCACGCGCACGAGCAGGTCGTCGGGCGCGCGCTTGGCGTACTCGAGCACGACGTCGAAGTAGCGGTCGCCCTCGAAGACGCCGGTGTCGAGCAGCTCGTACTCGGGGTCGGCGCGCGTGCGGCGACGGCTCTCCTCGACGAGCTGCCGGTAGGGGAAGGCGGCCTGCGGGTACTTGTAGAGCGCCTTCATGTAGGCGTGCGAGGGCACGCCGTCCTGGTAGTAGTAGAGCTCCTTGACGTCCTCGCCGTGGTTGCCCTCGTGGCCGGTCAGCCCGAACAGGCGCTCCTTCAGGATCGGGTCGCGCCCGTTCCACAGGGCCAGCGCGAAGCACACGAGCTGGCGCTCGTCGCACCAGCCGAACAGGCCGTCCTCGCCCCAGCGGTAGGCGCGGCTGCGCGCGTGGTCGTGGGGGAAGTAGTCCCAGGCGTTGCCGTCGGCGCTGTAGTCCTCGCGCACCGTGCCCCACTGGCGCTCGGACACGTACGGGCCGAAGCGCCGCCAGCGCTCGAGCTCGCCCGACGCGAGGCGCGCGCGCTCGGCGTCGGTCGCGCTCACGAGCGCCACAGCCGGAAGCCGCCCTCGAAGGCCAGGTCGTTGTCGCCGCGGCGGCAGCGCTCGGGCAGCTCGTCGAGCAGGCGCACGTTGCCGCCGCCGAGCACGACGTAGTCCGCCAGCAGCGCCGTGCGCAGGAGCGCGCACACCTCGGCCACCGTCTTGCGCCAGCGGCTCTTGCCGCGCCGCTCGAGGCCGCGCTCGCCGACGTAGTGCTCGTAGCTCTTGCCCTTCTTGTAGGGCAGGTGCGCGAGCTCGAGCGGCAGCAGGCAGCCGGGGCCGACGAGCGCCGAGCCGAGCCCCGTGCCCAGCCCGAGGAAGAGCATCTTGCCGCCCTCGTAGCTGCCGAGCGCCTGCATGGCGGCGTCGTTGACCAGGCGCACCGGCGTGCCCAGCGCGGCGGCGAAGTCGAAGCCGACCCAGCCGGAGCCGAGGTTGTGCGGCTCCGCCACCACGGCGCCGTCCACCACCGGGCCGGGGAAGCCGATCGAGACGCGGTCGTGCTCCCAGCCGCGCGCCAGCTCGCGCACGCGCTCGACGAGCCCGGCCGGGTCGAGCGCCGCGCCGGAGGGCACGCGCCGCACCTCCTCGGTCGGAAGCCCTTCGAGCAGGGCCTTCACGTTGCTGCCCCCGACGTCGACCGTCAGGACGCGCTGGGACGCCGGCTCGTTCACCTGGGGACCTCCGGAGCGCTCATCGGCCGCCGGAGGCCCGACGAGCGAGCCCGTTCCGGGGCCTGGTTCTCGGAACCGGGATGGGGGACCGCGGCGGGGCCGCGCGCGACCCTCGGAGCCTCAGATCAGCCCGGCTTCGCGCAGCACGGGAAAGGCTCCCCGGCGTGCGATCGTCTTGAGCGCCCGCGTCGAGATGCGCACGCGCACGCTCTTGCCGAGCTCCGGCACCCAGATGCGCTTGGTCTGGACGTTGACCTTGAAGGTGCGCTTGGTGACGCCCGTGGTCTTCAGGCCGACGCCGCCCTTGGCCTTGGCGAGGCCCCGGCGGGCGATGCTCTGACCGGAACGGGTTCCGCGCTTGGTGACCTGGCAGACTCGGCTCATGGGATCTCCCGGCAAAAGGCCGAGCAGGCTAGCACGCGGGACGGCCGGGCTCAACCCGTGGGCTCCCGGCCACGCCGCCGCGCTTGCCCGCCGCGCGCCGCGGTGGTCGAATCCGGGCCGCGGACGCCGCTCGCAGCCGGGAAGGACCGTCCGGAGCGCCGCCCGATGAGCCCCACGCACGCCCAGGTGTTCGAGCCCGGCCGCCGCGGGGGGCTGCGGCGCTCGAAGCGGCCGGGCTTCGACCCGCGCGGGAAGAGCTTCTACTCCTGCGAGGAGCGCGCGGCGCACGAGGCCCAGCGCCCCCCCGGCCGCCTGCGCGTCGTCACCTACAACATCCACAAGGGCATCGGCGGCGTCGACCGCCTGTACCGGGTGGAGCGCGTGGTCGAGGTGCTGCGGCCGCTGGCCCCCGACTTCTGCCTGCTGCAGGAGGTGGACGAGGGCGTGCCGCGCTCGCGGCGCGAGCGCCAGGTGGACGCGATCGGCGACGGGCTGGGCCTGTGCCACCGGCTGTTCGGGCCCAACGTGCGCCTGCGCGAGGGGCACTACGGCAACGCGATCCTGAGCCGCTTCCCGCTCGACCACCACGAGAACGTGGACCTGACGATCGCGCCCAAGAAGCGCCGCTCCGCGCTGCACGCGCGGCTCTCGATCGAGCACGGCCGGCGCCGCACGCGGCTGTGGCTCTTCGCGGTGCACCTGGGGCTGTCGGGCCTGGAGCGGCGCGCGCAGCTGCGCTACCTGCTCGAGTGGATCCGCGCCCACCACCCGGCCGAGGAGACCGCCGTCGTGCTGGGCGGCGACTTCAACGACGTGTTCGACCGCCTGGGGCCGCTCTTCCTCGTCCCCGCGGGCTACCGCACGACGACGCGCACGCTGCTGACGTTCCCCGCGCGCCGGCCGCTGCGGCCGCTGGACAAGCTCTTCCTGCGCGGGCCGATCGAGAGCTCGCGCTTCCACCGCGTGGACTCCGACCTCGCGCGCCAGGCCTCGGACCACCTGCCGATCGTGTGCGACTTCGCGCTGCTCGAGTAGGCCCTCGGCAGCGGCGCGGCGCCGGATCCCGCTCCTCTAGCCGGGGATCAGGCCCGCGCGCGCCGCGTGCGCGAAGTCGACCAGCGGCGGCTCCACGCCCGCGTCGCGCAGCAAGAGCACGAGCTGCCCGCGGTGGTGCGAGGCGTGCAGCAGGACGTGCTCGAGCAGGTCGCCCACGACGCCGGTCCAGGGCTCGCCGCGCGCGCTCGTGTAGGGCACGACGCGCTCGAGGCCGGCCGCGTCGAGCCCCTCGAAGAGCCCGTTCCAGGCCGCCGCCAGGGGCGCGATCTGCTCCACGCTCTCCGCCGCCGTCCAGGACGGCCAGACCGCGACCGCCGGGGGCGCCTCGACCCCCAGGCGCCGCAGCCACACCCACTCGGCCGCGAGCATGTGCGCGAGGATGCGCGCCGCGCGCGGATCGGGCGCTTGCTCGGCCACCGTGCGCGCCACGAGCGCGTTGGCCCACGAGGCGTGGCGGAAGAGGCGCGCGGTGCGCCGCAGGCGTTCGTCCATGGGCCCAGGATACGGTCGCGGCCGGGTCGGGGCGTCCTCGGAGGGCGGGAAGAGCGGCGATCCTCGCGCAGCCCCGGCGCCCGCGACGGGCACGGGCCGGCGCCGCTCCTAGAATGCGCCGCCGATGCGCAAGGAATGGGCCCCCCGGGCGGCGGTGGCGTTCGCCTCGCTCTCGCTCGCGCTCGCGGTCGCGCTGTGGCTCGCCGTCGGGCGCGCCCGGGGCGTGCGCGTGGACCCGAGCCTGCTGCGCGACGACGCGGCCGTGCGCGATGCGGTCGTGGCGCGCCTGGTGGACGACACCGCGGCCGTCTACGACAGCCACAACGACGGCGACGTCGGGCGCGTGCTGCAGCCGCGCATGCGCGGGCGCGAGCTGCAGGGCGTGCGCGTGCGCTCGAACCGCTTCGGCATGCGCGAGCGCGAGTACGAGGTGCCCAAGCCCGAGGGGCTGCGGCGGGTCGTGCTCCTGGGCGACTCGCTGGTCTTCGGCGAGGGCTGCCCGCAGGACGAGCGCGCCGGCGCGGTGCTCGAGGAGCTCCTGCGCGAGCGCGCGCGCGGGAGCGCGCCCGAGCTCGAGGTGCTGCACCTCGCCATCGCGAGCTGGAACACGCGGTCGGAGTGCGAGTACCTGCGCCGCCAGCTCTCGCTGCTGCGCCCCGACCTGGTGCTGCACCTGACGACCAACAACGACCTCGACGACGTGCAGGGCACGCGCGGCTTCGGCGAGAAGGCCGCCTACGGCAACCGCCACCGGGAGCGCGCCGACGCGCGCGTCGAGTCGCAGCACCCGATCGTCGCGCTGGGGCTGGACGGGGCGACGGGGCTCGTGTGGGGCCTCGACTGGGAGAGCCGCACGCGCTACGAGGAGGCGCGCGCGAGCCTCCTGCGCCTGCGCGACGCGGTCGAGGCCACGGGCGGGCGCTACGTCGTGCTCCTGCACTGGAGCGTCTGCGCGCCGGCGGCGCGCCGCTGGCTCCTGCCCGACTTCGCGACCGACGCGCTGGTGTCGCTGCCCGACTCGTTCTGGAACCGCCGGGAGAACTGGATCGGGCCGACGAACCCGCACTGGAACGCGCGCGGGATGCGCCAGGTCGCGGAGCTCCTCTACGGCGTGATCCGCGCGCGCGGCTTGCTCGACGGCCTCGAGCTCGGGCCGTCCGAGGAGGCCGAGCGCATGCTCGCCCTGGTCGCGAGCGAGGGCCGGGCCGAGCTCGAGCAGCCCTACGACTACTGGGAGCGCGCGAACCCGCTCGACGCGCTGGTGGACTTCGCGGCGCTCGCCGCGGAGCAGCCGGCGCACTTCCACGGCGGCGTGGACAAGGAGGGGCGCATCGGCCCGTACGCCTCGATCGCGCTGCGCTGCCGCGGCGCGCGCGAGCTGGTCGTGCGCGGGCGCGGCCTGGAGCGGCCCGAGATCGACGGCCTGCGGCTGCGCGTGTACGCCGACGAGGTGCTGGCGCAGGAGCTCGTCGTGCGCGCCGGCGAGCCCTTCGAGGTCGTCTTCCCGCTCCCGCCCGCCCTCGCCGCGCGCGCGGTCGTCGACGCGCGCTTCGAGGCCAGCGACTACGCCTACGCCGGCCTCGACCTCCAGCACTGCGTGTCGGCGCGGCTCGAGCGCGTCGAGCTGCGCTAGCGAGCGGCGCTGGACGCGGCGCGCCGCGCTGCCTACGGTGGCGCTCCCGCTTCCCCGGGAGGTCGTCATGCTCGGCTCGCTCGGTCCGCTCCGTACCCGGCTCCCCGTCGCGTTTCCCCCCGCGCGCGCCCAGCGCCGCGCGGCAGCCGGCCTGCTCGCGCTCGCGGCGTGCGCGCCGGGCCTCACGCTGGAGCGCCTGGACGAGCTCGCGCGCGCGTCGGGAGCGCGCACGGTCGTCCTCGACGACGACCTCTCGCTGTGGTCCCCGCTCGACGCGCAGGAGACGGCGCCGCACCTCGAGCAGGTGCGCGCCGCGCGCGAGGACGTGTTCGGCCTGTTCGGGCTCGAGCCCGGGCGCCCGCTGCGCGTCTGGCTGCGGCCCGACCCCGGCATCCGGATCGACGGCGTGCTGGAGGGCGACCGCTACCGGTTCGCCGATCTGGCGCTCGAGCCCCGGCACGGCGTGCTCGGCGCTGCGTCGGGCGCGGACGAGATCGTCGTGAGCGTGGGCCTGCCGCAGGTCACGCAGCTCGCCGACGGACGCTCGATGCAGGGCGTCCTGGGCGCGTCCTTCTACCGCCGGACCGTGCGCCACGAGCTGGCGCACGTGGCGCTGAGCCGCCTCGGCATCCCGGGCCGGCGCAGCTGGCTGCACGAGGGCATCGCGCACCTCGTGGAGCGAGCGATCCCGGCGGGCGAGGAGCGGCGGCTCGTGCCGGCCGCCGCCGAGCTGCGCGCCGCGGCCGCGCTGCCCGAGGCGCGGCGCTCGCTCGCCTGGCTCTTCGCCTGGCACCAGGTCCTCCCGCCGCGCGAGGAGGACGTGCAGGCGCGCGTGGCCGCCAGCGCCTTCGTCGCCTTCGCGCTCGAGCGCCAGGCGGGCGCGACGCCGCGCGAGCGGCTGCTCGCGCTCGCGCGGGCGAGCGAGCGCGACCTGATCGCTCTGGAGCCCGACTGGAACGACTGGCTGGACGCGCTCGACGGCGGTTGAGCGCGTCCTCAGAGCGCCTTGCAGTACACGACCTTGCCGTCGCCAGGGCCGTAGAACTCGGGGAAGAGCGCCGCGCGCTCGTAGCCGGCGCGCTCGTAGAAGCGGCGCGTCGGCTCGTACTGCGCGCGCGACGAGGTCTCGACGTAGACGCGCAGCGCGCCGAGCGCGCGCATGCGCTCCTCGCTGGCGGCGAGCAGCGCGCGGCCGACGCCGGCCTTCTGGCGCGCGGGGTCGGTCGCGATCCAGTACAGGTCCCAGCTCGCGCGCGTGCAGGGGATGCGGCCGAAGCAGGCGTAGGCCACGAGGCTCCCGTCCTCCTCGCGGAAGAGGAAGCGGTAGCCGCTGTCGGGGCCCGACAGCGCCGCGCGCACGAGCTCGGCCGCGATCTCGACCTCCTCGTCCGAGAAGAAGCCCGTGGCGCGCACGACGCGCCGCACCTCGGCCTCGTCGCGGGGCAGGACCTCCTCGCGCAACGCGGCGGCGGCGGTCACGCGCCCTCCTCGCGGCCGCGCACGAGGCCCTCGAAGAAGCCGCGCGCGAGCGCGCCCAGGCTGCGCGTGCGGTAGCCGCCCTCCTGCACGACGAGCGTCGGGAGGCCGAGCCGTCCGATCAGCCGGCCGCCGCGCTCGAAGTCGCGCGCGCCGAGCGGCCAGGTCCCGGTCGGGTCGTGGCGCGCGGTGTCGAAGCCCAGGCACACGACCAGGAAGCGCGGGTCGTGCGCGCGCACGCGCGCCAGCGCCCTGGCGAGCGCCGCGCGGTGCTGGTCGGCGTCGACCGTCTCGGCCAGCGGCAGGTTCAGGTTGTGCCCCTCGCCCGGCCCCTCACCGACCTCCTCGGCAAAGCCGGAGAAGAAGGGGTAGGCGAAGCGCGGGTGGCCGTGGATCGAGACGGTCAGCACGTCGGCGCGCCGGTAGAAGATCTCCTGCTGGCCGTTCCCGTGGTGGTAGTCGACGTCGAGGATCGCGACGCGGCCGCTCTTCGAGAGCTCGTGGGCGGCGACGGCGGCGCTGTTGAAGTAGCAGAAGCCGCCGAACAGGCCGCGCTCGGCGTGGTGCCCGGGCGGGCGCACGAGCGCGTACGCCAGCGCGTGCGAGCGCAAGAGGAAGCCCGCCGCCGTCAGCGCGCAGTCCACCGCGCCGCGCGCCGCGGGGTAGGCGTTCTTGTTGAGCGGCGTGAAGGTGTCGATGCAGTAGTACCCGGCGGCGTACGAGAGGTCCTTCGGCAGGCGCGCGCGGTTGCGCAGCGGGAAGACGTAGGGATAGGTCGAGGTGCCCTCGGGCGTCGCGGCGCAGACGGTCTTCAGGAAGCGCACGAGCGCGGGGTCGTGCACCGCCTCGATGTACGAGACGGCGTGCGGCTGCGCCGGCTGCTCCCAGAAGAGCTCGGTCGGCAGGATGCCCTGCAGGATCGAGCGCACGCGCGCCGGCGCCTCGACGTAGCCGCGCTCGCGCACGTGGTGGATGTCGTGCCCGCGGTTCACGACCAGCGCGACCAGGCGCTCGCCCGCGGCCGCCTGGCGCGCGCGCGCAGGCTCGGCCGGCGCGCGGTAGCGCGGCGCGCGCACGCGGATCGGGTCCGTGAAGGATTCCACGACGGCCGCGACGTACGCGGGGGAGCACAGCGCGCCGTACTTGCGCTCCAGGATCGCGCGCACGACGGCGCGCACGGTCTCGGCCGGGGGCACGACGCCGCTGTCGAGGTCGTCGTAGACCAGGTGCGGCATGTCCTTGCCGCCGGGCGCGAGCGGGGTCTCGTAGGCCGTGCCGACGATCGGGCGCGCGCCGTAGCGCTCGTAGAAGCGCAGGCGGGCGGCGTTCTCGCGCGCGAAGGCCGGGTCGCTGCAGGCCTCGGGGTCGTCGGGCAGGCACTCGTAGAACAGGCCGAGCGCGCCCAGCCCGCGCGCCGACTCGCGTACGCGCTCGTACAGCGCGCCGCCGATGCCGCCGCCGCTCGCCTGACGCCCGGCGGCGAGGAAGTCGAGGAAGCAGAAGCCGACGTCCGGCGCGTGCGAGAAGAGCGCGAAGGCCTTCAGGCGCCCGTGCAGGTCGTCCGCCACGAGCAGCAAGGCGCGGAAGCGGTACGAGAGCGGGTCGCGCAGCTTGTCGGGCAGCGCGTCGATCTCCTCCTGCGAGACGCCGGCGAAGCGCTCGCGCAGGATCTCCTGCACGCGCGCCAGGTCGCGGCGGTCGCCGGGCAGGAAGCTCGTGCCGATGGAGCGGATGCGGAACAAGGTCAGGCGCGCCCGCGCGCGGAGCGGGCCAGCGCGGCCTCGAGCAGCCGCTCGAGCGCGTGCCCGTAGGGTATCCCGGCGCGCTCCAGCGCCGCGGCGAAGCCGGCGTCGGGGCTCAGGCACGGGTTGACGTTCACGTCGATCACGGCCGGCCGGCCGCGCTCGTCCAGGCGCAGGTCCACGCGCGCGGCGCCGGCCAGGCCGCAGGCGCGCCAGCAGGCGAGCGCCAGCGCGCCCAGCTCGCGCTCGAGCTCGGGCGCGAGCGTGCCGAAGCGCCGCGGCGTGGCGTGCCACTCGGGCGAGGCCGGGTCCCACTTCGCGCGGTAGCCGACGACGCGCGGCGCGCCGTCGGGCAGGCCCTCGAAGACGATCTCGGGCACCGGCAGGCAGCGCGGGCCGTCCGCGTCCTCGAGCAGCGCGACGTTGAGCTCGCGGCCGTGCACGTAGGCCTCGGCCAGGCCCTCGCCGCGCAGCGCCGGCCGGCGCGCGTCGAGCGCGGCGGCGAGCGCGCGCGGGTCGCGCGTGCGCACGAGCGCGTCGGCCTCGATGCCGAGCGAGCCGTGCTCCCAGACCGATTTCAGGATCCAGCGCTCGGCCTCCAGGGGCTCCGCGCCGCGCTCCGCGAGCGAGGCCAGGGTGTGCCAGGGCGGCGTGGGCAGGCCCTCGCGCGCCAGGCGCTCCTTCGTCGCGAGCTTGCTCGAGGCCAGCGCCATGGCGTGGAAGCCGGCGCCGGTGAACGGGATCCCGAGCGTCTCGAGGAGCGCCGGCGCGACGTGGATCAGGCGCCCCTCGCCGAGCACGCTCTCGACCAGGTTGAAGACGGCGTCGGCGCGGAGCGCGTCGAGCGCGCGCGCCAGCGCGCCCAGGTCGGCGTCGAACGGCCGCGCCAGCACGTCGTGGCCGAGCCGCGCGAGCGCGGCCGAGACCGCCGCGACCTGCGCCAGCGTGTCGAGCTCGTCGGGGCGCGCGCCGTCGGCGACCGGGTCGTGCAGGATCAGGACGCGCACGGGCCCGTGAGCGCCGGCGCCAGGCGCTCGGCCGCGGAGCGCACGATCGAGCCGACGAGCTCGACGTAGCTCCCGCCCTGCATCGTCCACAGGATCGGCAGGTCGGAGTGGGCGGGGTGCATGCCGGGCAGCGGGTTCAGCTCGAGCACCTGCGGCCGGCCGTGCTCGTCGCAGCGCAGGTCCACGCGCCCGCCGTCGCGGCAGCCGAGCGCGCGCCAGGCGGCGAGCGACAGCCGCTCGCACTCGGCCGCCAGCGGGTCGCGCGCGACGCGGTACTCGACCAGCGACTCGCACTCCTCCTTGTTGCGGAAGGTGTAGGCCTCGCGGTCGGCGCCCGCCAGCAGCACGACCTCGAGAGCGCCGACCGAGCGCGCGCGCGCGCCGGTGCCCACGATGCCGACGGTCAGCTCGCGCCCGGGCAGGAAGCGCTCGACCAGCACGGCCTGGCGGTGGCGCTCGAGCAGCCGCGAGCAGGTCTCGGCCAGCGCGGCGGGCGTGCGCACGACCGAGCGCTCGTCCACGCCCTTGCTGGTGCCCTCGGCCACGGGCTTGGCGAAGAGCGGGTAGGGGAGCGCCAGGCGCGCCAGGTCCGCCTCGCCCTCGACCAGCGCGAAGTCCGGCGTCGGCAGGCCGTGGTCGCGCAGCACGCGCTTGGTCGTCCCCTTGTGCAGCGTCAGCGCGCACACGAGCGGGTCGGAGAAGGTGTAGGGCACGCGCCACGCGTCGAGCAGCGCCGGCACCTGCGCCTCGCGCCCGACGCCGAAGCGCCCCTCGGCGATGTTGAAGACGAGGTCCCAGCGCTCGCCCGCGCACAGCCGGCGCGCCAGCGCGCCCAGGTTGCCGATGCGCTCCGTCGCGACGTCCAGCTCGGCCAGCGCGCGCTCGAGCGCCTCGATCGTGTCGGCGCGGTCGAACTCGGCCAGCTCCTCCTCGGAGAGGCCCTGGCCCTCGTAGTCGGCGCGCAGGTCGTAGGTCAGCCCGATCCGCTCAGGGAGATCCATCGGTGAGCTCCTGGTAGAGGCTCGCGCGCCAGCGGCGCGCGTCGTCCAGGTCCATGCCGAGCACCGCGTGCATCGGCCGTCCGTCGGGGGCGAGCAGGTCGGTGGGGCAGTACGACTCGTCGGCGCCGTCGAGGCCGCGCTCGGTGTAGGCGAGCGGATAGAGCCGGCACACGAGCGGCCGCGTCTCGAGCGGCAGCCGGCAGCCCGCGTCCCCGAGGAAGGTGCAGGCGCCGTCGGGGCGGCGGCGCAGCATGCGGCGCGTGCCGTCGGGCCGCACGGTGAGCCGGCGCCAGGCCGGGTCGTCGGGGTCGTCGGCGACGTACTCGGGGTCGAGCGGCGCGCGGCGCTCCTGGAAGGCGTCGTCGCCCGTGTGCGCCGCGATGCGCGCGACGTCCGCCTCCGTCAGCAGGATCTCCGCGCGCTGGCAGCACGTGCGCTGCACCCGCGCGCAGCGCGCGCAGGGCGAGAGCGCCTGCACCGTCTCGACCATGGCGGCTCCCAGGCTAGCCGCGCGGGAGCGGATCGCGGTAGCGGAAGCGCTCGCCGCGGAAGTTGCGCAGCAGCAGGTCGTCGCCGTCGCGCCCCACGACGTAGTCGGGGCCGATCGGCAGCTTGCCGCCGCCGCCCGGCGCGTCGATCACGAAGGTCGGCACGGCGTAGCCGGTGGTGTGGCCGCGCAGGCCCTCGATCAGCTCGATGCCCTTCTCGACGGTCGTGCGCATGTGCGCCGAGCCGCTGATCGGGTCGCACTGGTAGAGGTAGTACGGGCGCACGCGCGCGCGCAGCAGGCCGTGCACCAGCCGGCGCATCGTCTCGACGTCGTCGTTGACGCCGGCCATGAGCACGGTCTGGCTGCCGAGCGGGACGCCCGCGTCGGCCAGGCGCTCGAGCGCGCGCACGACCTCGGGCGTCAGCTCGTCGGGGTGCATGAAGTGCACGCTGAGCCAGAAGGGGTGGTGGCGGCGCAGCATCGCGCACAGCTCGGGCGTGATGCGCTGCGGCAGCACCGCCGGCACCTTCGTGCCCAGGCGCACGAACTCGACGTGCGGGATCTCCTGCAGGCGTCCCAGCAGCCAGTCGATGCGGTCGTCGTTCATCGTGAGCGGATCGCCGCCCGAGATGAGGACGTCGCGGATCGTGGGCGTGGCCGCGATGTAGTCGAGCGCGCGCTCGTGCTGCGCGCGGTTGAAGTGGTACTCGCCGGTCTTGCCGACCATGCGCGCGCGCGTGCAGTAGCGGCAGTACGTCGCGCAGAAGGTCGAGACCAGGAACAGCACGCGGTCGGGGTAGCGGTGCACCAGCCCGGGCACGGCCATGTCGCCGTCCTCGCCCAGCGGGTCGTCCTCCTCGCCCGGCCCGCGCACGAGCTCGCTCCCGACCGGCACCATCGTGCGCCGCAGCGGCTGCAGCGGGTCGAGCGGGTCGAGCAGCGACGCGTAGTGCGGCGTGATGCCCACCGGCAGCCGGTCGCCCAGCTCGCGCACGGTGCGGCGCTCCTCGTCGGAGAGCCGCAGCACGCGCTCCAGGCCGGCCAGGTCCTTGACCCGGTGCTGGAGCTGCCAGCGCCAGTCGCTCCACTGCTCCGGCGTCGCGTCCGGGTGGTGCGCGGCGAGGTACAGCCGCGCGCGCGGCCCGAGCGCGTCCGCGGCGCTCGCGCCCGCCGGCGGGGCGTCGAGCAGGGGTGGGACCGCTGGCACCGGTCCGCGAGGACTTGGAGGGTGGGGCTCCTCCGGGGAGAGCTCTTCCGTCGGCGAGCCCCCGAACGCTCGCTCCACGGCGGGAGCGGACGCGCCCGACGAGCGGCTGCGGGATCGGGCGACCGACTTCCTCGCCGCGCCTCGGCGCGGCCGGAGCTCCTTGCTCATTTGCGTCGGCTGGGACAGCCGCCTCGGTTTTCGAGGGCGCGGGCGCGAGGGCCGTCCGACGGGACGGCCAACGTCTCTCCCCGACGCCTCGAATGCGGGCGTTTTTAGGTCCTTCCCGAGCACAGTCAAGCGTCACCCGCCCGATTCCTCCGGCGCGACTCGCCCGCGGGAAGCGGCCGGCGCTCGAGGGCGGGCGCGCCCGGTCCGGAGGCGGGCGGGAGCCGGAGTCGGCGCAGCCATCCGCCCACCGGGCCGCTATCCTGCTCGGCCCCTCCACCGAAGCACCCCCATGCTCGCCAGCGCCCTCGAACTCCGCAAAGGCACGCTCGTCGCCCACCAGGGCCGCATGTGCACCGTCTCCGACTGGAGCATCATGCGCAACGACCGGCGGCAGTACGTCTTCGTCACGCTCAAGGACCTCGAGACCGGCCGCGTGACCGAGCTCAAGGAGCACGGCGACACGAAGTTCGAGGTGCTCGAGAAGGAGAACCTCCAGCTCTCGCACTCCTACAGCGACGGGGTCGAGGAGGTCTTCTACGACGAGAGCGGCACGGAGTTCCGCGTCTCGAAGGAGTCGGCGAAGGACGCGCTCCTGTGGCCGTCCGACCACTACGTCGGCCTGGTCGTGAACGAGAAGCTGGTCTCGATCACGCCGCCGAACTCGGTCGTGGTGCGCGTCACGGAAACCGCTCCGCCGATCAAGGGCGGCGGCAGCACGTCGTTCAAGGACGCGATCCTCGAGAACGGCGTGAAGCTCAAGGTGAGCCAGCTCGTCGCCACCGGCGAGCGCGTGCGCGTCGACCCGATCGCCGTCGAGTTCCGCGAGCGCATCGGGCCCTGAGCGGCCCGCCGCGTCCAGGGCGCGGCGCGCGCTACTCGAAGCGCACGCGCAGGGCGGCGGCGAGGCTCGCCTGCGGCTCGCCTTGCAGGTAGACCGAGGGCGCGGGCCGTCCCGACGTCGGGGCCGGGCCCCAGATCTCGACCAGCACGCCGGCGTCGCCGCCGGGCGCGCGCGGGAGCAGCGCGAGGACGTGCGACACGCGCTCTTCCAGCGGGCCCGTCGCGAAGCCGATCGCGATGCCATCCACCCCGGCGAGCGCGATCTGCTCGGTGACGCCGAGGTTCAGGTAGGCCGGCCCCTGGCGCTTGCGCACCTGCGAGGCGAGCCCCGCGCCGTTCTGCGGGATGCCGGCGTAGGACTCGACCCGCAGGCCGGCGCGCGTCGCGTCGGCGCCGACCAGCTCGAGGTAGGTGCGCCCGCCCGGCAGCGTGCGCGCCTCGAGCCCTGCGGGCCAGGCGGCGAGCTCGATCGCGGCGGGAGGCAGGCCGGCGGCGGCGACCTCGGCCGGGGCGAGCGCGAGGCGCGGGCCGCGCGCGGCGGGGGCGACTGGCTCCGCCGCCGCGGCCGCTTCGTCCGCGGGGCCGTTCGCGTCGCGCGCGGGCGCGGGACGCGCGCAGGCGGCGGCCAGCAGCAGGGCCGCGGCCGCGAGGAGCGGGGGACGGTTCGAGGGGTGCGTGGCGATTCCTCCGCCGACGCCAGGCGCGGCGGCCGCGCGCGATCGGCCCGCGCAGGATACCGGGACCCCGCGGGGTGTCCAGGCGGGCGTGCGCGAGAGCGCTCGCCTGACCCGCTCCGCGCGGCTAGCTTCGGGGCGCATGGCCGCCGCTCCGCGCAGGAAGCGCCGCAAGAAGGCCGCGCCGGCCTCGCGCGGGCTCGGGCCGCGCGAGGTCGCTGGCGCGGCGCCGCCGGCGGCCGTGCGCGCGCTCGAGGAGCGCGTGCGCGCGGACGGCGGCGCGGTGATCGGCAGCTACAAGGATCCGCTCGGCGGGAGCTGGCAGTGCCTGGTCGCGCTGCCGCTCGACAAGGTCGCGCCGACGCCCTTCCAGCGCGACGTCTCGGCGGCGCACCTGAAGCGCCTGACGCAGCGCATCGAGGAGCTCGGCCGCTTCCTCGACCCGATCATCGCCGTGCGGCGCGAGGACGGCGCGTACTGGACGCCGAACGGCAACCACCGGCTGCACGCGTTGCGCGAGCTCGGCGCGCGCACGGTGACGGCCTTGCTCGTGCCCGAGGAGCGCATGGCCTACCAGATCCTCGCGCTCAACACCGAGAAGTCGCACAACCTGCGCGAGCGCGCGCTCGAGGCGATCCGCATGGAGCGCGACCTGGCCGGCTTCGCCGAGGGTGGCGAGAAGGACCACGCGCTCTACTTCGAGGACCCGGTGCTGCTCACGCTCGGCCTGTGCTACGAGCAGAACGGCCGCTTCGCGGGCGGCGTGTACCAGCCGCTGCTGAAGAAGATCGAGGCCTTCCTGCCGGGCAAGCTCGCGCGCGCGCTGGAGGAGCGCGCGCGGCGCGCGGAGCGGCTCTTCGCGCTCGACGAGGCGGTCGGCGCTGCAGTGGCTGCGCTCAAGGCGCGCGGCTTCGACAGCCCCTATCTCAAGGCCTTCGTCGTCGCGCGCCTGAACCCGCTGCGCTTCGACCGCGCCGCGCGCGCCGACTGGGACGAGACGGTCGAGAAGATGCTGGCCAGGGCCGGCCGCTTCGACGCGAGCAAGATCGACGCCGGCCAGGTGGCGCGCTCCGGCGGCCCGCCCGCCGACGACTGAGCGCACGCGGCGAACGGCCTCCGCTGCGGATCCGAAAAGGCCCGCGGCGCGCGCCCGGGGGCGCGCGCCGCGGGTCCGTGCGAGGCGCGGGATCGTGAGCGTTCCCGGCCTCGGGGCCGAGGGGGAAGGGGGGGCCTCAGCGCGCCTGGGGAGCCGGCGCCTGGCGCACGCGCGGCGGCGTGTCGCGCACGACGAGCATCGCGCCGACGTCGATCGGGCTCGTGAAGCCGCCCGCGAGCTGCTGGCCGGTGAGCAGGTTGAAGCGCGGGATCTCCGGCCCGTAGTACACGAGCAGCGCGTCGCGGCCGGCGGTCATCGAGCCGAGCTGGCCCACGGAGAAGACGCTCTGGATGTTGCCGCTCGCCGGATCGATGCGCGCGACGGTGCCGAAGCCGTCCCCGGCCAGGATCTCGCCGCCCGACGCCGTCAGGTCGCGGATGTCGAAGAAGCAGAAGCAGGTGAAGTACTCGAACGCGCCCTGCTCGGCCTTGGCGCGGTAGATCGCGCCGTCGGAGCCCGCGGCGAGCAGGAAGCCCTTGTGCACGAGCAGCGCGTTCACGCCCGTCGGCAGCGTGCGCGTGTCGAGCACGGCACCCGAGAGCGGGTCGATCGTCGCGATCAGGCCCGCGGCCGTGCCGGCGAACACCGTCCCGTCGGCGGCGGCCAGCGCCACGATCCCGCCGACCTCGGGGAAGACGATGTTCTGCAGGTCGCCGGTCGCGAGCGAGGAGACCGAGATCTGGCCGTTCGAGCCCGCGGCGTAGAGCCGCTGGCCGTCGTGCGCCAGCGCGTCGATCGGGCCGCCCGCGCAGGCGCAGGCGAAGTAGGTGAACGAGCCCTGCTCCATGTCGGCCTGGACGACGAAGCCGTCCTGGCCGGCGACGAGCAGCCGGTCGGCGGCGGCCGGCGCGGCGAGCGCGGAGAGCGCGAGGAGGGAAAGCGAGAGCGGGCGCAGCAGCATGGGTTCCTCCGGAACGGGGAAGGGGACGGGACGCGCGCGGCGACGGCCGCAGGCTCCGGAAAGAAGCGCAAGCGCCGTACCGTGGGCCTCGACGCCCTTGCCGGGCCCAGGAGACGGGGTCGATCGGCGGTCGCCGCAACCCGCTGCGGCGGGGCCGCGACTTGCCGCGGCGGCCGCCGCCGCCCGTTGCGGGCTCAGGACGTCGCCGACGAGCCCCGCTTCGGCCGCTCGATCCCCAGGCGCTTCATGCGGAAGCGCAGGGTCGAGCCCTTGAGGCCGAGCAGCGCGGCCGCGCCGCGCGGGCCCTCGACGACGCCGCTCGTGCGCGCCAGGGCGTCGCGGATGTGCTGCGCCTCGACCTCGACCAGGGTCGAGAGGCCGGGGCTCGCCGGCGCGGGCGGGCGCGCGGGGCGGCCGGCCGGGGCGCGCTCGTCCTCGACCACGAGCTGCGGTCCGTCGCAGAGGATCACCGCGCGCTCGATCACGTGGCGCAGCTCGCGCACGTTGCCGGGCCAGGCGCGCGCGCACAGGCGCTCGAGCGAGGCCGGCTCGAGGCCGTCGAAGCGCTTGCCCATGCGGCGCGCGAACTGCTCGGCGAAGGCCTGCGCGAGCAGCGGCACGTCCTCGCGGCGCTCGTCGAGCGGCGGCACCTCGATCGGGAACACGTTCAGCCGGTAGTAGAGGTCGGAGCGGAACGTCCCGGCGGCGAGCGCCCGCGAGAGGTCGCGGTTCGTGGCCGCCACGATGCGCGCGCTGCTGGCCAGCGTCTTCGTGCCGCCCACGCGCTCGAACTCGCCGTCCTGGAGCACGCGCAGGAGCTTGGCCTGGATCGGGAGCGACAGCTCGCCGATCTCGTCCAGGAAGAGCGTGCCGCCGTGCGCGAGCTCGAAGCGTCCGATGCGCCGGCCGACGGCCGAGGTGAAGGCGCCGCGCTCGTGGCCGAAGAGCTCGCTCTCGACCATGCTCTCGGGGATCGCGGCGCAGTTCAGCTTGACCAGCGGCTGGTCCTTGCGCGGGCTCTGCTCGTGGATCGCGCGCGCGACGAGCTCCTTGCCGACGCCGGTCGGGCCCGTGATCAGCACGGTCGAGTCGGTCGCGGCGACGCGCCCCACGCGCTCGAACACCGCGCGCATGGCCGGCGCGCGGCCGATCATGCCCACGACGACGTGCTCGCTCTGCAGCTCCTCGCGCAGGTAGAGGTTGTGCTGCTCGCGGCGCGCCGAGAGCTTCTGCAGGGCGACGTAGTGCTGGGCGTTGTGCAGCGCGAGCGCGACCTGGAGCGCGACGTTCTCGATCAGCCACACGTCCACGCGCAGCGGCGGGTGCGGGTCGTCGCTGCCGAACACGAAGGCGCCCAGGATCTGCCCGCCCGCGCGCAGCGGCGCGGCGACGTAGCGGCGCACGCCGGCGGCGCGCAGCTCGCGCTCGTCCTCGCACGAGACCGCGCGCGCCAGGTCGCCCGACTCGAGCGTGCGGCCCGCGCCCACGACCTCGGCCAGGAGGCTCCCGGCCAGCGGGCGCGGGTCGGGCTCGCCCGCGTCGTCGCCGTAGTCGGCCGGCCGATCGTAGCGGCGCCAGCTCGCGCCGCCGTCGTCCACCAGGCCGATCCAGCTCGCGCGGTGGCCCTCGATCGCCCCGATCGCCGAGCGCGCCAGGTGCAGCACGACCTGCGGGTCGAGCGAGCTGTTGATCACGCCGCTGAGCTGGCGCAGCGCGTCGCGCCGGCGGTCGCCGCGCGAGAAGCGCTCGTCGGTGAAGCAGTTCCAGACGTGCGGCTCGACGACCTTGGCGAGCTCGACCAGGTACTCGAGCTCGCCGGGCGCGACGACCTCGCCGGCGCGGCGGCCGACGAAGAGCGTGCCGAGCAGGCGCTCGCCGAAGAAGAGCGGCGCGCTCGCCAGGCGCGCGGCGCCCTTCTCGGCCAGCGAGCGCGCGAACGGGTCCGCCGGCCGCGGTGCGAGCTCCTGCACCAGGCAGCGGCGCGCGCCGGGCGCGAAGCGCGCGGCCTCGCCCGCGGGCGCCGGCACCTCGGCCGCCGGCAGCGCCGGCCCGTCGGGCTCGAGCGCGTGCACGACGAGCAGGCCGCGCTCGACGTCGTGCACGGCGAGGCCGGCCAGGGCCGGCGAGGGGGCGAGCGCGAAGGCCGGGCGCAGCCGCTCCACGAGCTCGGGGATGCGCTGCACGCGCGTCAGGCCGGTGGCGGCCGCCAGCAGGCGGCGCTCGAGCGGTTGCAGGGCGCTCGGGGTCACGCAGAGCCCATCATAGGGGGCCGTGCGCGGAGCGGGGCCGCGCTCTGGCGCGGGCGCGCCGCGCTGCTACAAGGGAGCGCTCCGCCCGCCTCCGACGGGCGCGCCGCGGCCGCGTGACCCCTCCCGAGCAGGCTCCCTCCTCCGCCGCGCGGCCCTCCCGGGCGCGCCGGGCGCTCCCGGTGCTGCTCGCCGCCGGCCTCGCCGCGCTGCTCCTCGGCTGGCGCGTCGGCGCGCGCGCGCTGTGGCAGGACGAGGCCGCCTGCGCGCTGATGGCCGAGCGCATGCTCGCGGAGGGCAAGCCGCTCGCCTACGGCGCGCGCGGCCTGATCACGATGGACGAGTTCCAGCGCGAGGAGGAGCCCGGCCTCGCGCGGCGCATGGGGGACGCGGAGAGCGCGCTCGACTACTACGCCGCGAAGGGCGACTTCAAGGCCGACACGACCTGGATCGGGCAGCCCTGGGGCCAGTTCGCGTGGACGGCGGCGTCGTTCGCGCTCTTCGGCAAGGGCACGCTGCAGGCGCGCCTGCCGTTCGTGCTGGCCGGCGTCGCGTGCGCGGCGGCGCTGTTCGCCTTCGCGCGCCGGCGCACCGGCAGCGCGGCGGTCGCCTGGACGGCGCTCGTCCTGTGCCTGGGCAGCGCCTACTGGGTGCTGCACGTGCGCCAGTGCCGCTACTA
>CADEGS010000038.1 GCA_902826945.1 uncultured bacterium
CCGGCGAAGCCGATCAGCGCGCCGGGCTCGGCCAGGATCACGTCGGTGACCGAGGCGAACGAGGCGGTCACGCCGCCGGTCGTCGGGTGCGTCATCACGCACACCGAGAAGCCGCCGGCCTCGTTCAGAGACGCGAGCGCGGCGCAGGTCTTCGCCATCTGCATCAGCGAGAGCACGCCCTCGTGCATGCGCGCGCCGCCGGAGCTCGTGAACACGACGACCGGCAGGCCGCGCTCCGCCGCCAGCTCGCAGGCCAGCGCGACCTTCTCGCCGACGACCTCCCCCATCGAGCCGCCCATGAAGCCGAAGTCGAGCACGGCCAGGACGACGTCGCGGCCCAGGATCTTGCCCGTGCCGCACAGGAGCGCCTCCTTCTGCCCGGTGCGCTCGACCGTGCGCCGGATCTTCTCGGCGTAGGGCTGGTTGTCCTGGAAGTCGAGCCGGTCGAGCGCCTCGAGCTCGGCGTGGCGCTCCTCCCAGCTGTCCTCGTCGAGCAGCATGCGCACGCGCTCGCGGCCGGGCACCGTGAAGTGGAAGCCGCAGGCCGGGCACACGCGCCCCTTCTCCTCCAGCTCCTTGCGGTAGATCACCTGGGCGCAGGACTCGCACTTGAGCCACAGCCCCCCCGGCATGTCCTTCTTCTTCGAGAAGCGCAGCCGGGCCAGGCGGCCCTCGCGCTTGGGCTCCTCGGGCTTGGCCTCGTCCTCGGCCTCGCCGGCGAGCGGCGGGTGCTTGCCCTTGGGGTCGGGCGCCGGGAGGTCCGGCTGCGGCGGCGTGACCTCGCGCGCCTCGTCCTTGCGCTTGCTCGCCACTGGTGGCTCTCCGGCCGTCCCCTTCACGCCCCCCGCGCCTTCTGCGCGGCGTCGCGCAGCGCGCCGATCGCCGCGCCGCGGTCCGCCTGGCGGTAGATCGCCGTGCCCGCCACGAGCGTGTCCGCGCCCGCCGCCGCGCAGCGCGGCAGCGTCTCCGCGTTCAGCCCGCCGTCCATCTCGACGCGGCCGGCGTAGCCCTGCGCGCGCAGCCAGGTGACCTTGGGCAGCACCTCGGGCATGAAGGACTGGCCGCCGAAGCCGGGGAAGACGCTCATCACGAGCACCATGTCGACCGCGCCGAGCAGCTCCCCCACGCGCTCGACCGGCGTGTCGGGGTTGAGCGCCACGCCCACCATCGGCACGCCCGTCTCGCGCAAGATCTCGACGACGTCCAGCGCGTCGCGCGCCGACGAGGTCACCTCGACGTGGAAGGTCAGGACGTGCGCGCCGGCGTCGGCGAACGCGCGCGCATAGCGCCGCGGGTCGGTGATCATCAGGTGCACGTCGAGCGGGCGCGACGCGGCGGCCGCGATCCGCTTCACGACCGGCGGGCCGATGGTGAGGTTCGGCACGAAGTGCCCGTCCATCACGTCCACGTGGTGCCAGTCGGCGCCGGCGCGCTCGACGCTCTCGAGCTCCTGCGCCAGGCGCGCGAAGTCGCACGAGAGGAGCGAGGGTGCCAGGACGAGCGCGTTCGCCTCGGCCGCGGGCCCTCCGGCGACCAGGGGCCTGGGTTCTCTCGCGCTCATCCGGCCGGATTGTAGTCCCGGGCCCGCGCCGCTTCCCAGCCCGAGGCGCGTCTTGGCCCGGGCGACCTAGCGCTGCAGCACCGCGATCCCCGGCAGGACGCGGCCCTCGAGCAGCTCGAGCGAGGCCCCGCCCCCCGTGGAGATGTGGTCGATCTCCTCGGCCAGGCCCAGGAGCTCGACCGCCGCGACCGAGTCGCCGCCGCCGACCACCGTGTAGCCCTTGCAGCGCGCCACGGCGCGGCCGACCGCCGCCGTGCCGGCGCGGAAGCTCTCCCACTCGAAGACGCCCATCGGGCCGTTCCAGACCAGCGTGCGCGCGCCGGCGATCGCCTCGGCGTACTGCGTGCGCGTGCGCGGGCCGACGTCGAGCGCCAGCCAGCCGTCGGGGATCGCGTCCACCGTGCGCGGCGGAGCGTCCGCGGCGAAGCGCTCGGCCACGACGTGGTCCGTCGGCAGCAGGATCCGGCAGCCGCGCTCGGCGGCGCGCGCCACGGCGCCCCGCACCTGCTCGACCTGCTCGCGCTCGACCAGCGACTTGCCGACCGGGTCGCCGCGCGCGACGAGGAAGGTGTAGGCCATGCCGCCGCCGATCACGAGCGTGTCCACCGTGTCGACCAGGTGGCTGACCACGGGCAGCTTGTCCGACACCTTGGCGCCGCCCAGCACGGCCACGAGCGGGCGCTCGGGGTCGTCGAGCACGCGCGCGAAGGCGTCCAGCTCGGCCTGCAGCAGGAGGCCCGCCGCCGAGGGCAGGAGGCGCGCGACGCCGCACACGGAAGCGTGGTCGCGGTGCGAGCTGCCGAAGGCGTCGTTGACGAACACGTCGCCGCTCTGCGCCAGCTCCGCGGCGAAGGCCGGGTGCTTCTTCGTCTCCTCGGGGTGGAAGCGCACGTTCTCGAGCAGGCACACGGCGCCGGCCGCGACCGCGCGCGCGACCGCGCCCGCGGCGGCGGCGCCCACGCAGTCGTCGGCCTTGACCACCGGGTGGCCGAGCAGCTCGCCCAGCCGCTTCGCCACCGGCGTCAAGCGCATGTCCTCGCGCACCTCGCCCTCGGGGCGCCCGAGGTGGCTCATCACGATCGGGTGCCCGCCGCGCGCCAGGATCTCGCGCAGGTTCGGCAGCGCCTTCGCGATGCGCGTGTCGTCGGTGATGCGACCGTTCTCGAGCGGGACGTTGAAGTCCTCGCGCACGAGCACGCGCTTGCCAGCCAGCTCGAGCGTGTCGAGGCCCGGGACGGCGAGGGACATCGGCCGGGCCCTAGCGCGCGCCCGCGGCCGCCTTGGACCGCGCGGCGCGCACGCCGTGCGCGAACTTCATCAGCTCGACGACGCGGTTCGAGTAGCCCCACTCGTTGTCGTACCAGCTCACGACCTTCACCATCCGGTCGCCGAGCACCATGGTCGAGAGCGCGTCGAAGACGGAGCTCGCCGGGTTGCCGATCACGTCGCTCGAGACCAGCGGGTCCTCGCTGTACTCGAGCACGCCCTTCAGCGGCTTCTTCGCGGCGGCCTGGAAGGCGGCGTTGATCTCCTCCTTGGTGGCCTTCTTCTTCAGCTCGACCACCAGGTCCACCACCGAGCCGTCCTTGACCGGCACGCGCATCGCGAGCCCGTCCAGCTTGCCCGCCAGCTTCGGCAGCACCTCGCCCACCGCGCGCGCGGCGCCCGTCGTGGTCGGGATGATGTTCTCCGCCGCGGCGCGCGCGCGGCGCAGGTCCTTGTGCGGCAGGTCGAGGATGCGCTGGTCGTTGGTGTAGGCGTGCACCGTCGTCATCAGGCCCTTCTCGATGCCGAAGGCGTCGTCGAGCACCTTCGCCAGCGGCGCCAGGCAGTTCGTCGTGCACGAGGCGTTCGAGATGATCCGGTCGTCGGGCTTCAGCGTCTCCTGGTTCACGCCGAGCACGATGATCGCGTCGATGGCGTCCTTCGGCGGCACCGTCAGGAGCACCTTCTTGGCCCCGGCGTCGACGTGCTTCTGGCAGTCCGCGCGGCTGGAGAAGATGCCCGTCGACTCGACCGCGAAGTCGATCTTGTTCGCCTTGTGCGGGAGCTTGGCCGGGTCGCGCTCGGCGGTCACCTGCACCTTGCGGCCGTCGACCGAGATCCAGTCCTTGCCGGCCACGACCTTGCCGGGGAACCGGCCCTGCACCGAGTCGTACTTCAGCAGGTGGGCGAGCGTGGCCGGATCGGTGATGTCGTTGATCGACACGACCTCCATGTCCTTGCGGGTCTCGATGATCCGGAACACGTTGCGGCCGATGCGGCCGAAGCCGTTGATGGCGATGCGCATGCCCATGGCGGGGTGGCTTCTCGGGGGCTGGGGGACGGGGGTGAGCGAGCTCCGCGCTGCGGGTGGGCCGGAGCTCCGCCGGTTCCCACCCTCGGCCTCGGGAGGGCGCGTCGCGACGTCCGCGCTCGATCGGGCGGCGGGGCCGGAGGAGCGCCGCCCGCCAGGATCTCGCAACCCGCCGATCCGCCCCGTTCCCGCGCCGCGCGCAGGTTTCCGGCAGAAACGGGACAGAAGGTATCGGCGCCCGCCGATGGGTTCAATCGTCGGCTATCCTCGACCCGCCGGCCCCCCTGCACCGCCGCCGTCCATGACGCTCCCTCCCCCGCCTCCCACGACCGCCCCGGAGAGCCTGGGACGCCGCTGGAGGGAGCTCGCCCTGGCCGCCGGCGTCGCGCCCGACGAGCGGCTCTGCCTGGCCCTCTCGGGCGGCGCGGACAGCGTCTTCCTGCTGCACGCGATCGCCGCCGCGCGGCCGCGGCCCTCGCTCGTCGCCGTGCACGTGGACCACGGGCTGCGCGGCGCAGCGAGCGACGCGGACGCGCGCTTCTGCGCCGAGGCCTGCGCCCGCCTGGCCGTGCCCTTCCTCCTGCGCCGCGTCGCGCTCGATGCGGGGCTCGGCTCGCTCGAGGCGCGCGCGCGCGAGGCCCGCTACCGCGCCCTGGCCGACGCGGCGCGCACGAGCGGCCACACGACGGTCGTCACCGGGCACCACGCCGACGACGCGCTCGAGACGCTGCTCCTGCGCTGGATGCGCGGCAGCGTCCCCGCCGCCCTGGTCGGCGCGCGCCGCTCGGCCCGGCTGCCAGGGCACCTGGGCGGAGCCGACGACCTGCGGCTCGTCCGCCCGCTGGCCCCGCTGCGCCGCGAGGAGGTGCGCGAGGGCCTCGCCGCGCGCGGCCTCGCCTGGCGCGAGGACGCCTCGAACGCCGACCCCCGCCACAACCGCACGCTCGTGCGCCACGGCCTGGTGCCGGCCCTGGAGCGCTGGTGCGGCGCCGAGGGGCTCGACCACCTGCGCGCCTTCGCGCGCTCGGCCGAGCGCCTGGAGCAGGAGCTGGCGCGCGCCACCGCCCACCTCGCCTGGTCGCCGGCGCGCCGCGCCTGGCCCGCCGACGGGCCGTACGCCCCGGCCCTGCACGGCGGCGCGCTGTCGCGCGCGCAGGTGATGCGCCTGCCGCGCGCCCTGCGCCGGCGCGCCCTGTGGCGGCTCCTGACCGAGGCGATCGGCGCCGCGCCCGGCGCCGCGCTGCTCGAGGGGCTCCTGGACGACCTCGCCTGCGGCCGCTGCACGCGCCACGCGCTGCCGCACGGCCGCCTGCTGCAGCTGCGCGCCGACTCGCTCCTGCTGCTGCCGCCCGAGCCCGCCGCGCGGCCGCTGGCGCCGGGGCTCGACCTCGAGCTCGCCGTCCCGGGCAGCGTGCGGCTGGCCGACGGACGTCGCATCCGGGCCGAGCGCGTCGCGCTGCCCGGCCACGCGCCCGTCCCGCGCTCGCCCTGGCAGGTCGAGCTCGACGCGCGGGCGCTGCCGGCCGCGCTGCGCGTGCGGCTGCCGCGCCCGGGCGACCGCTTCCACGCGCTCGGCGCGCCGGGCTCGAAGCCCCTCGGCCGCTACCTCGCCGGGCGCGGCCTGCCGCGCGAGGAGCGCCGCTCGCTCCCGCTCGTGCTCGCCGGCGAGGAGCTCGTGTGGGTGCCCGGCTGCGCGCCCTGCGACCCGCGCCGCGTGCAGGCCGCGACCGCGGAGCGCCTGCGGCTCACGCTCGAGCCCGCCGCGCGCGGTGACAGCGCGGCGCAGGGGCGGTAGGCTCCTCCGCGGCGGCCCAGGGGGCCGCGGCGACCCCGGAGAGGCCGCCCGCCGTTGGAAAAGGAAACGCTGGAGCGCAACCGCCGCGCCGTCCTCGAGCGCATCGAGCGGGCCGAGCGCGCCGCGGGGCGCCCGCCGGGGAGCGTGCAGCTCGTCGCGGTCACGAAGAGCGTCGGGCCCGAGGTCGCGGAGCTCCTCTCCGCGCTCGGCGCGCGCGACCTCGGCGAGAGCCGCCTGGCCGGCCTCGAGCGCAAGCACGCCTGGCTCGCCGCGCGCGGCCAGGGCCCGCGCTGGCACTTCCTCGGCCACCTGCAGCGCAACAAGGCGCGCCGGGTGGTCGCGCTGGCCGACGCGATCCACTCGGTGGACTCGCTGGCTCTGCTCGAGACGATCGCCCGCCACGCGGCGGAGCTCGGCCGCCGCCCCGCGCTCTTCCTCCAGGTGCACCTCTCGGGCGAGGACGCGAAGGGCGGCTTCGCGGCGGGCGACCTGCCCGACGCGCTCGCGCGCGCGCGCGCGCTCGACCTGCCGCTGCGCGGGCTGATGACGATGGCGCCGCTGGCGGGGAGCGACGAGCCGCGCACGAGCGCGCTGCCGGTCTTCCGCGCGCTGGCACGCCTCGGCCTGGACCTCGCCGGCGAGGCCTTCGAGGACGGACGGCCGCGGCTCTCGATGGGCATGAGCGGCGACTTCGAGGTCGCGATCGAGGCCGGCGCCGACGTCGTGCGCGTCGGCGGCGCGCTCTTCGCCGGAGAGCCCGCGTGAGCCCGCGCGCGGAGCCGCCGCGCCTGGGCCTGCTCGCCGACGGCGAGGAGCGCCCGCACCCGCTGCCCGCGGCCGGCCGGCTCGTGATCGGCAGCGACGCGCGCGCGGCGGAGCTCGTGCTCGCCGGCGCGGGCGTCGCGCCCGCGCACTGCGAGGTCGGCCGCCTGCGCGCGGGCGGCTGGGCGGTGCGCGACCTCGGCTCGCCGGCCGGCACGCTGTGCAACGGCGAGCCCGTCGGCTCGCGCCGCCTGGCGCCAGGCGACGAGCTCGCGCTCGGCGCGCGGCGGCTGGCGGTCGTCTCCCTGGCCGAGCCCGCGGGCGCGGCGGAGGGCTCCGCGCCCGCGCGCGTGCCGGCGCGCCTGGGCGGCTACCGGATCGAGCGCCCGCTCGGGCGCGGCCGCACCGGCCTCGTCGTGCTGGCCGTGCAGGAGAGCCTGCGGCGGCGCGTCGCGCTCAAGCTGCTCGACCCGCGCCTGGCCGCCGACCGCGACTTCGTGCAGCGCTTCGAGAGCGAGGCGCACGCGGCCGCCGCGCTGAACCACCCGAACGTCGTCACCGTGCACGACTCGGGCGAGGTGGAGGGCCAGCGCTTCCTGGCCATGGAGTTCATGAGCGGCGGCAGCCTCGAGGACGAGCTCGCCCGCGAGGGGCGGCTCGCCTGGCCACGCGTGCTCGACGTGCTGCACGACGCCGGCGCGGCGCTCGCGTACGCCGAGTCGCGCGGCATCGTGCACCGCGACGTCAAGCCCTCGAACCTGATGCGCGGCGAGGGCGGCATGGTCAAGCTCGCCGACCTCGGCCTCGCCACCGCCGCGAGCGTGCCCGACCAGGACGGCCGCGTCTTCGGCACGCCGCACTTCGTCTCCCCCGAGCAGGCGCGCGGCGGAGCCGTGGACCACAGGAGCGACCTCTACTCGCTCGGCGCGACCGCCTACCGGCTCCTGACCGGCACGACGCCTTTCGAGGGCCGCACGGCGCGCGAGATCCTGCGCGCGCAGCTCGCGCTCGACCCCGAGCCGCCGCGCGCGCGCGCCCCGGGCCTGCCGCCCGAGGTGGACGCGCTCGTCCTGCGCCTGCTCGCGAAGGATCCCGAGGGCCGCCCCGCGTCGGCGGCGGCGCTGCTGGAGGAGGTGGACCGGCTGCGCGCCGCCGCCGCCGCCGCGCGCTGGGCCGAGGCCGCGCCGGCGCGCGGCGGCCGGCACTGGGCGCTCGTGCTCGCGGCCGGCGTGCTCGGCGCGCTCGGGCTCTTCGTGCTGCTCGTGCTCGCGGCGCGGCGGCTGGCGCGCCGCTCCGACCAGCGCGCGGCCGAGGAGGCCGCGCGCGCGGAGCGAGAGCAGGCGGCGCCGTCCGCGCCGCGCGAGCGCGCCGCGCCCTTCGCGGCGCCGGACGACCCGCCCGCGCCGCCGCCGGAGGCGGACGCCGAGGAGGCGCTCGAGTCGCGCCTGGGCGCGCTCGAGCGCCGCGCCGCCGAGGCCTACGGCGCGCTCGAGGACGCCGGCCTGCCCGGCCTGCGCGCGGACGAGCTGCGCGCGCTCGCGCAGCGCTTCCCCGGCACGCCGACGGCCGCGCGCGCGGCGCGCGAGGCCGAGGCGCTGGCCGCGCGCGCGCAGGCGCTCGAGGCGCGCCTCGACGAGGCCGCGCTGGCGCTGCGCGCCGCGGCCGCCTGGCCGCCGGCGCAGGGCGACGAGCGCGCGCTGCACGAGCGCCTCGAGGCGCTGCGCGCCTGGCGCCCGCCCGACGAGATCGCGCGCCACCCGGGCTTCGACGAGGCGCGCGACGCGCTCGCCCTCGAGATCGCGGCCACCGCCCTGGCCGACGCGCGCGCCGCGCGGGCGCGCGCGGACGAGCTCGCGCAGGAGGGCCGCTTCCACGAGCTGGCGGCCCTGCTCGCGGCGCTCGAGCGCCGCGTCCGGCCGCCGGCCTTCGCGCCCGGCGAGCCCGTGCCGCTGGCCAAGCTGCGCCTGGAGCTGGCGGCGGCGGCGGAGCGCGCGGCGGCGCTCGGCCCGGAGCGCGCGCTCTGGCTCGCGGGGGCGCGCAGCGCCGACCGCGAGCGCCTGGCCGCGGCGCTGGGGCCGGAGAGCCCCTTCCCGGCCGCGCTGCGCGCGCTCGACCTCGACGCGCTCGACGCCGCGCTCGACGACTTGCGCGCCGGGCTGCGCACGGACGAGGCGCGCGCCTTCGCCGACGCGCTGGCGAGCGACGTGCGCGCTGCGCGGGCCGCGCTCGCGGCGCTGGTCGCCGCCTTCGACGACCCCGGCTGGCGCCGGCGCGCGATCGTGGACGCGCAGGCCGGACGCGGCCTGGCGACCGTGCGCGCGGCGAGCCCGGACGGGCTCGTGCTCGAGGAGGGCGGCGCGCCGATCTCCTGGTCGCGCTTCGCCGTCCACGCGGACTGGATGCGCCAGCTCTTCCACGAGCGCCTGGCCGCGCCCTGGTCGCCCGACACGCGCCGCGAGGTCGCGGCGCTCCTGCGCCTGTGCGCCTGCGCCGAGGCCGCCGAGGCCGCGCGCGCCGCGCTGGCGGCCGACGCGCCGGCCGACGCGGCGCTGCTCGAGCCCTTCGCGGCCTGCGAGGCCTGGCGCGCCGCCGAGCTCCCCGGGGCGGACGAGCGCCTCGAGCGCGAGCGCGAGGCCGCGCGCCTGTTCGTCGCGGCGACGGCCGCGGCGGGACAGGGCTCGTGGTCGCTCGCGCTCGAGGCCGCGCGGGCCCTGGTCGCGCTCGTCCCGGGCTCGCTCTTCGCCGCGCTCCTCTCCGACGGCAGCGCGACGGACGGCGCCGACGGCGCGCCGCGCTGATGGAGCGCGCGAGCGATCCGCCCGGCGTGTCGCTCGCCTCCGCCGACGGCGGGCGGGCCTGCCTGCTCCCCGTGCGCGCGCAGCCGGGCGCGCGCCGGCGCGGCGTGCTCGGGGTCCGGGACGGCCACCTGCGCGTGGCGGTGCGCGCGCCGGCCCAGGACGGGCGCGCGAACGAGGAGCTCCTCGAGACCCTGGCCGAGCTCCTCGGCCTGCGCGCGAACGCGCTCGAGCTCGTGCGCGGCGCCCGCGGGCGCCAGAAGCTCGTGCGCGTCCCGCTGCCCCCGCCCGAGCTCGCGCGGCGGCTGGCGGCGCTCCTCGGGCGCGCCGGAGCGGACGCGTCCCCTCCCGACGCTGGACCGCCCCGCGGCGAGGCTCCATGATCCCGCCCGTGCCGAGCGCGCTCACCCTGGACGAGACCGTCGCGCGCGCCGGGGCCGCGCTCGAGCAGCGCGGCGTCCCGGCGCCCGACGCGCTCTTCCTGATGGCGACCGGCGTCGGCGAGCTGGCCGACGCGCTGCGCGGCGCGAGCGAGCTCGTGCTGGGCGAGCTCTCCGACTGCCCCGAGCCCTGGGCGCCGCGCGTGCTGCACGCCGGGCGCCTCGAGGGCGCGCGCGTCTGGCTGCTCGAGGACGCCGCGGGCGACCCGCTCGACGAGCCCGAGCGCGCGCCCTGGGTGCCGGCCTTCCCGGTGTGGCTGGCAGCGGCGCGCGGCGCGAACGTGTGCGTGCATGCCTCGGCCGGGACCGCGCTCGCGCGCCCCGGCGAGCCCGAGCCGCAGGCCGGCGCGCTGGGCCTCGCGCGCGACCACCTGAACGCGAGCGGGCGCACGCCGCTCGTCGGGCTGGGCGCGAGCCGGCTCGGCCCGCTCTTCCCCGACCTCTCGCGCCTGCACCACGTCGGCCTGCGGCGCGCGGCGCTGGCGCACGCGGAGCGGCTGGAGATCGAGGCGCGCGAGGTCGTCGTGGCGGCGACGGCGGGGCCCGCGCTCGAGACGCCGGCCGAGCGGCGCATGCTGGCGCTGCTGGGCGCCGACGCGGCCGTGCAGTCGCTGGCCCCCGCGCTGCTCGCCGCGGGTCACGCGGGCCTGGCGGTGCTCTCGATCGTGGCGCTGGTCGATGCGCAGGGCGAGACGCTCGACGTCGCGCGCCTGCTCGAGCGCAGCCGGGCGCTCGAGCCGCTCTGCGCGCGCCTGCTCGTCGCCCTGGCGGACGACGTCGCTCGCGCGGCGCGCGACGAGCGGGGGCGGCGGACGTGAGCGGCGCGCGGCGCATCGCGGTGTTCGCCTCGGGCGGCGGGCGCTCGCTCGAGAACCTGGCGCGCCTGGCGCGCGCGGGCGAGCTCGCGGTCGAGATCGCGCTGGTCGTCACCGATCGCGACGGGATCGGGGTCCTGGAGCGCGCGCGCCGGCTCGCGATCCCCGCGCTCGTCCTCCCCTGGCGCGAGACCGGCGGCGCGGAGCCCTTCGCGCGGCGCGCCTTCGCCGCGCTCGAGGAGCGCGGCTGCGAGCTGTGCGTGCTGGCGGGCTTCCTGCGCCTGCTCGCGGTCCCCGAGCGCTGGCGCGGCCGCGTGCTCAACATCCACCCCGCGCTCCTGCCGGCCTTCGGCGGCAAGGGCTTCTACGGCGACCGCGTGCACGCCGCGGTGCTGGCGAGCGGCGCGCGCGAGACCGGCTGCACGGTGCACCTCGCGGACGACGTCTACGACCACGGCCAGGTCGTGCTCCAGCGCCGTGTCGCGGTGCTCCCCGGCGACACGATCGAGACCCTGGCCGAGCGCGTCTTCGCCGAGGAGTGCGTCGCGCTCCCCGAGGCCATCCGCCGCACGCTCGCGGCCCTCCCGCCCGGCCCGCCGCACTAGCTAGCCCTGGTGGGCCGCGCTGCGCGCCGCCACGGCTCGCGCCAGACGCTCCGCGCGGCGCTCCAGGTCCTTCGCGAGGGTCCCGTGCACCAGGCCCAGGCGCGTCGCGCTGCGACGGGCGCGCTCGAAGGCTCGTTGCGCACCGAACGGGTCGGCGCCCGCGCGCTCGTGGTGCGCGGCGAGCGCGAGCAGCGCGCGCACCGCGCAGGCGTCCTCGACCTCGGCGGCGAGCGCTTCCAGGCGCTCGAGCGCCTCCTCGGCGCGGCCGGCCGCGAGCCACAGCTCGGCCTGCGCGCAGCGCAGCGCGCGACCGCGGCCGGAGCGCGCCTCCTCGGGCGTCGAGCGCTCGAGCGCGCGCTCGATCCAGACCAGCGCCTCGCCGCGGCGGCGCTGCGCCAGGAGCCGCCGGCCGACGGCCTCCGCGCGCGCAGCGGCCGGTCCGCCGAGCGCCCCGCCGCCCGCGCGCTGCTCGAGCAGCGCGCGCCCGAGGTGCGCGGCCAGCACGACCAGGCTCAGGACGTCGTCCTCGTTGTGGCGGAAGACGTCCTCCAGGCGGTGCGCGCGCGCGGCGAGGAAGTCGAGCCAGGCCTCCGGCGCGAAGCGGCCGGAGAGGTCGTCCGCGCGCGCGACGCCGCACAGCGCGCGCTCGAGCGTCGCCAGGCGCGCGTCCGGCAGCGCCGCGCCGTACAGGCGCCGCAGCGGGTGGTAGAGGTCGAGGTGCGCGCGCCCGGCGAACGGGGCGGCGATCCCGTGCACGCGCATCTTGTCCTCCAGCCGGTGGCGGTCGAACGACTTGCCGAAGAAGCTGACCAGCGCGCCGCCGCGCGCGACGCGCAGGGCGACGTCCGCCAGGCAGGCGGCCTCGTCCTCGGGCCCGCGCAGGAAGGCCTGGCGCAGCACGAAGACGTCCTCCTCGAAGCTCCCGAGCGCGACCAGGAAGGCGATCGTGCCCGCGCCGCCCGCCAGGCCGGTCGTCTCCACGTCGAGCCAGGTCGCCGCGCGCCAGTCGAGCGCGCCCAGCGCGGGGTCGCCCGCCAGCCAGGCGACGTCCGCGGCCCGCGCCGCGTCCACCTCCCCCAGCGTCCAGCCGCCGTGGCGGTGCGCGAGCGCGAAGCGCCGCTCGCGCACGAGGAACGCGCCGCGCGCGTTCGTGCGCAGGGCGAGCTCCGCGGGCGCTCCGAGGCGGCGCGCCCCTCCGCGCGGCGCATCGGCGGGCCCGTCGCTCGCGCCGCGCACGAGCGCCCGCTCGCGGCGCGCGAGCCGCGCGCGCACGGCGGCCGGCAGGCCGGGCGCGGGAGCCGGCGGCTCCATCCGCTCCCCTGCCTCGCGCCCCCGCGCGTCCTGCGGCGGCTCGTCCGCGCGCGGGACCTCGCGGCGCAGGCGGCGCAGGCGCCCGAAGAGCTCGCGCTCGTCGGTCACGAGAGCGCGGACTCCGCGGGCGCGGCGGCCTCCGCGAGCGGGACCGGCACGAGCGGCGCGGACGCGACGAGCGCCGCGAGCAGCGCCGTCGCGGTCTCTTTGCCGAGCGGCCCGACCTCCTCGAGCGGCCCGACGCACGCCGGGCAGCCCTGCTGGCACTCGCACCGCCGCACGACCTCGAGCGCCGCCTCCGCCACGCGCGCGCAGTCGTCGAACAGCGCGCCGGCCAGGCCCACGCCGCCGGGCACGCGGTCGTAGAGGAAGACCGCCGGGCGCCCGAAGGCGCGCGAGCGGACCTCGGTCGCCAGCCCGAGGTCGCCCGGCTGGCAGCGCAGGAAGAGCGGCGCGACGCGCCGCAGGAGGCGACCGAGCGCGCCCCAGGCCGCCGCGCGGCTCCCCGCCTCGAGCCCCAGGCGCACCGCGCCCTGGAGCGAGAGCGTCAGCACGAAGGCCTCGGTGTCGAGCTCCTCGGGCGGCAGCCGGATGTCCTCGGCGCCCACGCTCTCGCGCGTGTAGAAGCGGATCTTCTTGTAGAGCGTCGCGAGCGTCGTGACGTGCACCTCGCCGCGCAGCGCGGCCCACTCCTCCGCGCGCGCCGCCCCCGATCCCCCGGGGGCGGCGTCCGCGCGCTTCGCCTCCAGACGCAGCACGCGCACCTCGGTGTCGGTCTCGGCCTCGGTGAAGTAGTCGCTCGGCACGCGGCGCGCGTAGGCGCGGCGGTTCTCGTAGTCGAAGCGCTCGACCTTGTACGTCTCGCCCTCGACCTGGTAGATCGCGCCCTCGTGCACGGTCGTGATCGAGCTCTCGCGCTCGATCTCGCCGATCGCGCGGCCCTCCTCGTCGAAGACCAGCACGTTGTCGGGCTCGCCGCCCGCGAGCGAGACGTCCTGCGCCGGGTAGGCGTCGGCGGCCCAGTACCAGGCGCTCCTCTCCCCCGCCGGACGGCGCACGAGCAGGCCCGACTCCTCGGCCAGGTAGTCGAGGATCCCCGCCACGTGCGGCGAGCCGCCGAAGCCGCCGACCGCGCCGGCGGCGCCCGCGTGGAAGGGCAGCTCGAAGGCCGCGCACTTGAGCTGCTCCGAGAGCAGCACCAGGTTGTCGGGGTCGAGGCCGAGCCGCTCGCGCGCGGCGCCGAAGAGCGCCTCGGGGTGGTGCGCCAGGTACTGGTCCACCGGGTCCGAGCGCGCCACGAGCACGGCCAGCGAGGCCGAGCCGCGCCGCCCGACGCGCCCGACCCGCTGCCAGAACGAGGCCTGGCTGCCCGGGTAGCCGACCAGCACGCACACGTCGAGGCGGCCGACGTCGATCCCGAGCTCGAGCGCGTTCGTCGTCACGACGACCTTGACCGTGCCGTCCTTGAGCCCGGCCTCGATCTCGCGCCGCAGGAGCGGCAGGTAGCCGCCGCGGTAGCCGCGCACCTCCGCGGGGCGCAGCCCCAGGCGCGGCGCGGCCTCCTTCAGGTAGCGCGTCAGCACCTCGACCGAGGTGCGGCGGTTGCAGAACACGATCGTCTGGTGCGCCGGGCCGCACACGTAGGGTGCCAGGCGCCGCACCTCCTCCAGCGCGTTCGCGCGCAGGCCGGCCACGGCGTCGACGAGCGGCGGGTCGTAGACGGCGAGGAAGCGCTCGCCCGCGGGCGACGCGTCGCGCTCGACGACCTCGACGTCGCGCCCGAGCAGCGCGCGCGCGTGCGCGGCCGGCTCGCGCAGCGTGGCGGACGAGCACAGGAAGGTCGGCTCGGCGCCGTAGTGGCGCGCGATGCGCACCAGCCGGCGCAGCACGTTCGCGACGCTCGAGCCGAACACGCCCGAGAGCGTGTGCACCTCGTCGATCACGACGTGGCGCAGGCCGCGGAAGAGCTCGGACCACTTCGCGTGGTTGGGCAGGATGCCCTGGTGCAGCATCCAGGGGTTGGTCAGGACGACGTGCCCGCGCTCGCGCAGCGTGCGCCGCACCGAGGGCGGCGTGTCGCCGTCGTAGGTGCAGGAGTGCCAGTCGCGCCCCAGCGCCGCGAGCAGCGCGTTCAGCGAGCGCGACTGGTCCTGCGAGAGCGCCTTGGTCGGGAACATCCACAGCGCGCGCGCCGCCCCGTCGCTCTCCAGGAGCGACTGCAGCACCGGCACGGTGTAGGCGAGCGTCTTGCCCGAGGCGGTCGGCGTCGCGACCAGCACGTCGCGGCCGGCGAGCGCCAGCTCGATCGCGCGCCGCTGGTGCTCCCACACGCGGTCCATCCCGCGCGCGGCGAGCAGCGCGCGCAGATCGCTGTGGATCCCCTCGGGGAGCGCGGCCTCCTCCCCGGCGCGCGCGGGCAATCGCTCCCAGGCGACGATGCGCCCGGCCACCTCGGGGTCGGAGCGCAGCGCCGCGACGATGGCCGGCACGCCGCCGGCGCGCTCGCGCGCCCAGCGCTCCCCGCCGCTCGCCGGCGGCCGCTCTTCCCGCTCGCTCCCCATCGCTGATTCGGCTTTTGTTAGGCTAGCGGCCCCGCGGCGCCCCTTCCAGCCCGCTTCCGGCCTCAGGCGGCGGGGCTCCCGTCGGGGGCCAGGACCTCCAGCGCGCCCAGGCGCTCGAGGCCGCCCGCGAGGCGCTCGGCGTCGCCGACGACGACGACCTCGAGCGCGTCCGGGCGCAGGTGCTCGCGCGCCAGCCGGTCGAGCTCGGAGGCCTCCATCCCGGCCAGCCAGGCGTGCCGCCGCGCCAGGTGGTCGTCCGGCAGGTCGTACTTGAGCATGGTCTCGAGCAGCGCCAGCTTCGACGCCGTCGCGTCGTAGGCGAGAGCCAGCGCCTGGGAGAGCGAGCGGCGCGCGAAGAGGACCTCGTCCGCGCGCACGCCGCGGCGCATCCCGGCCAGCTCGGACAGGATCTCCTCCAGCGCACGCACGGCGTTGGGCGTGTCGACCGCCGTCGCGACGCAGAAGCGGCCGTGCGTGCGGCCGGCGGCGAAGGACGAGCGCACGCCGTAGGTGTAGCCCTTGTCCTCGCGCAGGTTCAGGTTGAGCCGGCTGGTGAAGCCGCCGCCCAGGACGTGGTTCAGCGCGCGCAGCGGCTCGAAGTCGGGGTGCGTGCGCGCCACGCTCGCGTGGCCGACGCGCAGCTCCGCCTGGGGCGCGCCGGGCTTGGGCACGAGGCGCACGCGCACGCCCTCGCGCGGCGCGAGCAGGCCGTCGGCCGCCGCGGGCGCGCGCGGCGCGAGACGCCACCACGCGCTCCAGGGCGCGAGCAGCGCGGCGACGTCGGCCGCCGGGCGCGGGCCGACGTAGCACACGCGCGCGTCCGCCGCGCCCTGCCCCGCGCGCCAGAAGGCGACCAGGTCCGCGCGCGTCAGCGTCTCGATCGCCGCGCGCTCGCCCAGGCGCGGCGCGCCGAGCGCGCTCGCGCGCCCGTGCACGGCGGCGCGGAAGACCTCGTCGGCGAGCTCGCGCGCGCGGTCGGCCTGCGTCTCCAGCGCGAGCAGGCGCAGCCCGCGCGCGCGCTCGACGTCCTCGGGGTCGAAGCGCGGAGCGGCCAGGCACTCGCCCAGCAGGGCCAGCGTCTCCTCGAAGCGCTCGTCGAGCGCGGCGACCGTCAGCACGAGCTCGTCGCTCGTCGCGCGCGCGCCGAACACCGCGCCCAGGCCGTCCAGGGCGTCGGTCCACGCGGCGCTCGTGCGCTCGCTCGTCCCCTCCTCGAGCAGCTCCGCGCACAGCGTGGCCGCCCCGCGCCGCGCGGCGTCCTCGCGCAGGCGGCCCGCGTCCAGCGCGATCGAGAGGCGCGCCAGCGGCACGCCGGCGAAGCCCAGGCCGCCCAGCGCCGCGCCGTTCGCGAGCGAGCGCCGCCACGGCCGGCCGGCGAACGGCTCGCCCGCGGCGCCCTGCGCCGGCTCGGCCGCGCGCGCGCGCGGCGCACGGGCGCGCGCCGCCGCCGGCGCATCGGAGGCGAGCTCGGCGCGCCCCTCGGGCACGGTCGAGAGCGACAGGCGCGGCCGCTCGAGGATCCAGCGCCGCGCGGCGCGCACGAGGTCGTCGGGCGTCACGGCGCGGTGGCGCTCGAGGTCGGCCTGCAGGCGGTCGGGCTCGCCGTGGGTGCAGTTCGTGAGCGCCAGGACGGCCGTGCGGGCGGTGACCGTCTCGAGCGAGCGCAGGAGCGCGCCCTCGCGCCGCGCGATCAGGCGCGCCAGCCGCTCGGCCGGGACGCCCTCGCGCACGAAGCGCTCCAGCAGCTCGTCCACGCGCCGCTCGAGCTCGCCCAGCGTGCGGCCCTGGCTCGGGCGCAGGTCGAGGCGCAGGAAGCCCGCCAGCTCGCCCGCGTGCGGCCAGACGGTGACGTGGCTCGCCAGGCGCTCCTCGAGCACGAGCACGCGGTCGAAGAGCGAGGCCTTGTTGGCGGACAGGGCGTCCGCCAGCAGGTTCAGCGCCGGCTCGTCGGGATGCCAGGCGTGCACGGTCGGCCACACGAGCGAGAGCTGCGGCTGGCGCACGCGGTCCTCGAGCACGAGCCGGCGCGGCTCGCGCAGCGCGGCGGGGAGCGGCGCGGGCCGGTCCACGGGCGGCCCCGGCGGCAGCGCGCCGAAGTGCGCCTCGACCAGCGCCAGCGCGCGCGCGGGCTCGAGGTCGCCGCCGATCGCGAGCGTGGCGTTGTTCGGCCCGTACCAGCGGCGGAAGAAGGCCGCGACGTCCTCGAGCGCGGCGGCGGAGATGTCCTCCATCGAGCCGATCGTCGGCCACGCGTAGGGATGCTCCGGCGGGTAGAGCGCCGCCAGAACGGTCTCGTGCACGCGGCCGTACGGCCGGTTGTCGTAGTTCTGGCGGCGCTCGTTCTTCACCACGTCGCGCTGGTTGTCGAGCTTGGCCTGCGTCATCGCCGGCAGGAGCCAGCCCATGCGGTCGGACTCGAGGAACAGCGCCAGCTCGAGCGCGTCCTTCGGCACGACCTCCCAGTAGGTCGTGCGGTCCTGGCTGGTCGAGCCGTTCAGCGCGCCGCCGACGGCCTGGATGCGGCGGAAGAACTCGCCCTCGGGGACGCGCTCCGAGCCCTGGAAGAGCATGTGCTCGAAGAGGTGCGCGAAGCCCGAGAGCCCGGGCCGCTCGCGCGCGCTGCCGACGTGGTAGGTGACGTGCACGGCGACCAGGGGATCGGTCGGGTCGCGGTGCAGGACGACCTCGAGCCCGTTCGCGAGCACGTGCTTCTCGTGGGGGATGCGCATGCCGCCATGATGCGCCGCGGCGCGGCCGATTCCGAGTCAGGAGGACTCGAACAGGCCCTGCACGCCGGCGACCAGCGCCTCGCTCACGATCCCGCTCGCGCCGCCGTCCAGGCGGCACGCGGGCCGGCCGTCCGGGCCGCGGCCGAGCGCGAAGCGCACCGGCGGGCCGAAGGCGCCCTCGATCTCGACCTCCACGGCGTCCGCGAGCGGCCCCTGGTCCTCGGGCCCGAGCCAGCGCTCGACGTGCAGGCCGAGCAGCGCGTCGATGCGGTCGAGGAAGGCCTGCGGCGCGTCCTCTGCGCGCCCGTCGAGGCGCCAGCGCGCGCCCACCTGCTCGTAGCCGCGCCGCTCCTCGCCGCGGCGCAGCGTCACGCGCTCGACCGCGTTCTGGCGCAGCAGGTGCGCACGCCGGCTGCGCAGGTCCTCGGCCGGCGTGGCGACGAGCGCCAGCAGCGCGGGATCGACGATCCCGCAGACCGCCTCGCCCAGACGTCGTGCGACGCGGCCCTCGACGCCGCGCGCCGGGTCCGACCAGATCGGCCCGAGCTCGGCGCCCTGCTCGGAGCCGTCGTCGAGCTCGAGCGCGAAGGCGCCCGCACGCTCGCCGTCCGCGAGCACGAGCCCGGGCACGAACGTCTCCACGCGCGCGCGCTCCAGGCTCGCGAGGAGCTCCTCGACGCGCGCCTCGTCCGCGGGGAACGCGCGCTCCCCTTCCACGACCCGCCAGCCCTCTCCGTCGCGCTCGAGGCGCAGCGGGCCGGCGGCGCGCTCCAGCGCCAGCGCGACCAGGCGCGGGCGCAGGAAGCGCGCGAGCGTCTGGTCCCAGAGCGCCTCCTCCGGCCGCTGCAGGAGCCCCATGTCGGTCGCCTCGACGGCGAACACGCAGGCCAGGTCCGCGCGCGCGGCGAACCAGCGCGCGCCCAGCGGGCCGTGCCCGTAGCGCACGACGACCGGCGCGCCCTCGCGGCCGGAGAGCTCGATCTCGAAGGCCGGCGGGTCCAGCCCGTAGCCGGAGAGCGAGGCCGGCGCGTCGCTGACGAAGCCGGTCGCGCGCATCTCGGCCGCGACGCGCACGAGGAGGCCGACCGCGTCGGGGTCGAGCCGGACGCCGCTCTCGCGCGCTACCCAGCCGCCGCCCTCGTCGCGCTCGACGTCGAGCGGCGCGCCGCCGCGGCGCACGAGGCGCCGCACGTCGCCCGCCGCGAGCGGCGTCAGGCGCGGGTCGCGCCAGTCGTCCACGGCGCGCGCGAGCGTGTTCCCCAGCGTGCGCGGGATGCGCAGCACGGCGGCGTCGGCGCCCGGAGGCGCGGCCGGGTGCGCGGGCACGCGCGCGAGCTGGAGCCGCGGGTCGAGATCGTCGGCGCCGAGCTCGACGCGGCGCGTGCGGCGCGCGCGCGGCGCGCCGGGGGGCGCATCGTCGAGCACGTCCAGCTCGAGCACCGCGCGCGGCGGGTCGAGGCCGAGGCGCGCGGGATCGGCGCCGGGATCGAGCGTCCCGCGCTCGCGCGCGGCGACGGCCAGCAGCTTCTCGACCAGCGCGTCCTCGGCCGGGTAGGCGATCGGATCGGTCAGGAACCACGAGCCGCGCGCGTCGCGCTCGAGGCGCAGCTGCACGCCGCGCGCCAGCAGGTCCACGCGCAGCGCCAGGACGCGCTCCGGGCGCAGGTCGGGCAAGAGCGGCCGGTCGTACGCGTAGAGCGTGTCGCCCTGCAGCGCGCGCGCGCGCTGCCACCAGAGCGCGCCGAGCACGGCGAAGACGAGCGCGACGGCCGCGAGCGCGCCGCGCCTCAACGCCGGCGCCTCCAGGCGACCAGCGCGCCGAGCAGGGCCAGGCCGCCGGGCAGGCCGAGGCCGAGCACGCCGGTCAGGACCGGCCGCGCGCGGCCGCGGGCCATGTCGAGCACGCTGCCCGTGACCTCGCGCGGGGCGACGCGCACGAGCTCCTCGCGCTCGGCCATCTCGTTCACCACCGACAGCAGGAAGTCGCGGTTCGTGTCGAACGACCCGTCGCAGAAGAACGCGGCCGAGGCGACGCCCAGGACGCGCCCGCGGCGCACCGCGCCGTCGGGCCCCTCGCGCGGCGCCAGCTCGGCCAGCATCATCAGGCGCGCGCGGCCGCGCGTCTCGCTCGCGGGGTCGAAGCGGAAGTCGTGCTCGCCCGCCGGGCCGGGCAGGTCGCGCCAGGCGTCCTCGGGCGACTGCACGAGCTCGAGCAGGAGCCCGCCGCCGGCCAGCCCGCCGCGGCGGAAGGAGTGCGCCAGCACGAACTCGAGGCGCAGGCCGCGCCGCCGCAGGCCCTCGGTCAGCGGGTGGCTGGGGCTGAGCTCGGAGCCGGGCACGACCAGGCGCGCGCACTCCGGCAGCCCCTCGACGGCGCGCCCGAGCGCGTCGCGCACCGCGGCGCACACCACGCCCGGCTCGGCGATCATGCCGAAGCGGAAGAGCAGGGCCGACGTCGCGCCCAGGGCGCCCGTCTCGACCTCGCGGAACGACGGCGCGGCCACCAGGCGCCCGCCGGCCTCGACCCAGGCCTGCACGGCCGCGCGCTCGTCCTCGCCGTAGGGCTGCTCGGCGCCCAGGGCGAGCAGCACCGCCAGGTCGTCCGCGAGCGGCCGCGTGCCGTCCCACGTGCCGACCTCGAAGCCGTCGCGCTCCAGCGCCTGGCGCAGCCGGCCGACGTCGCCCGTGCGCGTTCCGAACGGATCCGGCTCGCCGTGGCCGGTCGTGAACCAGACGGTCGGGCGCGCGCCCGAGGCGACCTTCAGCAGCGCCTCTCCCAGGGCCTCCTGGCCGCGGAAGCCGATCAGGCGCGGCGGCCGCGGCGGGCGCGCCGGGTCGAAGCCCGACGAGCCGAGCACGCCGCCGATGCCCTGCTCGAGCAGGTAGCGCGCGCCGCGCGGCGTGGGCACGCCCCAGTCCACGCTGGCCACGCCGCCGAAGAGCGGCACGCTGGTGCGCCGCTCGCCGCAGCTCACGACGAGCAGGTTCGTGCCCTCGACGCCGAGCTCGGCCTGGCGCGCACGCGCCTCCTCCGGGCGCGCGTCGTCGTAGGCCTGCACCTCGAGCCGGCCGCGGTGCGCGTTGCGCGCGGTGTAGAGCAGCGAGAAGAGCCGCGCGCGCACCTCGTCCGCGATCCGGTCGTAGGGGGCCTCGAGCGCGCGCGCGAAGACGTCCACGCGCGCCGGCGCGGGCAGGCGCTCGACGATGGCGGCGACCTCGGGGTCGAGCGTGTTGCGCGCGCTGGCCGAGAGGTCCACGCGCGCGTAGCGCCAGCCCGCCAGGTCGATCGCGAGCAGCGCCGCGCCGAAGGCCAGCGCGCAGGCGAGCGCCACCGACAGCGCGCTCTGCAGGCGCCGTCCGCGGCCGGCCGCGCGCGCGCTCACAGCCACCTCCGCGACTCGACCAGGCGCACCGCCAGGAACAGGAAGGCCAGCGTCCAGGCGACGAAGACCACGACGTGCGTGCTGTCCAGCGCGCCGGTCTGGAACGAGCCCTGGTAGGCCGCGGTCACGTCCATCTTCTCCAGCAGCCAGTCGGCGAGCCGCGAGCGCGCGCGCGCGCCCTGCCCGAGCTTCGCGCCCCAGAAGAAGCCGAGGTTCGCCACCGCGGCCAGGAAGGCCGCCAGGAGCGGCGTGTCCGAGGCCGCGCTGGCCGCCAGCCCGACGGCCGAGAAGAGCGCGCAGACCAGCGTCGCGCCGAGCCAGGCCGTGGCCAGCACGCCCCAGTCCGGCGGCGCGCCGAGCGCGGCCACGCACGCGCCGTACAAGGGCACGCTCGCCCACAAGAGCGCGAAGAACGTCGTCGCCGCCAGCGCCTTGCCGCCGACCAGCGCGGCGTCGGTCACCGGCGCGGTGAGCAGGAACTCGAGCTGCCCGCCGCGCGACTCCTCGCTGATCATGCGCATCGTGACCAGCGGCGCGAGCAGCGCGCACAGGATCCAGAACGGGAAGCCGCCGCCCAGGACCAGCGCCAGCGCGTCGTCCACGTCGCCGCCGCTCTCGCTCTCGAGCGCGCGCAGGAACACCAGCGCGTCGAACGCGAGCACGAGGCCGCCCAGGATCCAGGCCAGGGGCTGCAGGAAGAGCCCGGCGAGCTCGCGCCGATAGACCGCGGCCAGCCCCCTCACGCGCCAGCGCTCCCCGCGGCGGCGGCCGCGGCGGCCGCGGGCTCGTCGAGCTCCAGCGCGACGCGCGCGAAGAGCTGCTCGAGCGTCGGCACCAGCCACACGAGCTCGCGCACGCTCCAGCCGCGCCGCAGCGCCAGGTCGCCGACGTCCGCGCGCGGGTCGCGCGCGGCGGCGAGCTCGAAGGCCGCGCAGCCCTCGGCGGCCGGACGCGGCGCGACGGCGCTCACGCCGGGCAGCGCCGCGAGCAGGGCGTGCGCAGCCTCGGGCGCGTCGGCGCCGAGCGCCGCCTCGAGGCGGCAGGCGGCCGGAGAGCCGAGCTGCGCGACCAGCGCCTCGCGGCTGCCGTCCGCCACCAGGCGCCCGCGCGCCAGGACGAGCACGCGCGGGCACAGCGCCTCGACCTCCGGCAGGATGTGCGAGGAGAGCAGGACGGTGTGCTCGTGCGCCAGCTCGCGCACGAGCGCGCGCACCTCCAGGCGCTGCAGCGGGTCGAGCCCGCTGGTCGGCTCGTCCAGGATCAGGACCTCGGGATCGGGCAGGAGCGCCAGCGCCAGGCCCACCCGCTGGCGCTGGCCCTTGGAGAGCGTGCCGATGCGCGCGCGCGCGAGCGTGCCCAGGCCCACGCGCTCGAGCGCGCGCCCGATCGCGTGCGCCGTGCCGGCGCGCGGCAGCCGGTGCAGGCGCGCCTGGAAGCGCAGCATCTCGACCACGCGGTGCTCGCCGTAGAGCGGCACGCTCTCGGCCAGGTAGCCGACGCGCGCGCGCACGGCGAGCGACTCGCGCGCCACGTCGAAGCCGGCCACGGCGATCGAGCCGCGCGTGGCGGGCAGGAAGCCCGTCAGCATGCGCAAGAGCGTGGTCTTGCCGGCGCCGTTGGGGCCCAGGAAGCCGACGACCTCGCCCCGCTCCAGGCGGAAGGAGACGTCGTCGACGGCGGTGAGCCGGCCGAACCGGCGCGTCACGTGGGAGACCTCGATCATCGCGCGCCCCGGCCGCGGGCGAAGGTAGCCCCGGCGCGCCGCGCCCTCAACGACGCGCGCACGACCGGGACGCGGCGGGGCGCCCGGGGCCTTCTAGGCCGCCCGGGCGCCCCGGTTCCACACCGCGTGCGAGCGGCCCGCCGCGGCGGGTCAGGTCTTGACCTCGAAGTCGGCGTCCACGGGCTCGTCGCTCGTGCTCGAGCCTTCCGCGGTCTGGCCGCCCGCGGGGCCGGCCGGGCCGCCTTGCGGCGCTCCGCCCTGCTGGCCCTGGGCGTACAGGACCTCGCCCAGCTTCTGCGCCTTCTGCTGGAAGGTCGCGAGCGCCCGCTCGATGGCCGCCTTGTCGTCCGACGCCGCGGCCTGGCGCAGCTCCTCCTTGGCCGCCTCGATCGCCTTGCGGTCGGCGTCGGAGAGCTTCGAGCCGTGCTCGCCGAGCTGCTTGTCGGTCTCGTGCAGGACCGCGTCCACCTGGTTCTTCAGGTCCACCACCTCGCGCCGCGCCTTGTCGGCGGTCGCGTTCGTCTCGGCCTCGCGGCGCATGCGCTCGACGTCCTGCTCGGTCAGGCCCGAGGAGGCCTCGATGCGGATCGCCTGCTCCTTGCCGGTGCCCTTGTCCTTGGCCCTGACGTTCAGGATGCCGTTGGCGTCGATGTCGAAGGTGACCTCGATCTGCGGCATGCCGCGCGGAGCGGGCGCGATGCCGTCGAGGTGGAACTTGCCGAGCGAGCGGTTGTCGCGCGCGAACTCGCGCTCGCCCTGCAGCACGTGGATCTCGACCGAGGGCTGGTTGTCCGAAGCCGTCGAGTAGACCTGCGAGCGCGAGGTCGGGATGGTCGTGTTGCGCTCGATCAGCTTGTTGAACACGCCGCCCAGCGTCTCGATGCCGAGCGAGAGCGGCGTGACGTCCAGCAGCACGACGTCGGAGACCTCGCCGGCCAGGATGCCGCCCTGGATGGCGGCGCCGAGCGCGACGACCTCGTCGGGGTTGACGCTCTTGTTCGGCTCGCGGCCGAAGAACTGCTTCACCATGGCCTGCACGGCCGGGATGCGCGTCGAGCCGCCGACCAGGATGACCTCGTCCACCTGCGCGGGCTTCAGGCCCGCGTCGTCGAGGGCGCGCTGGCAGGGTCCCTTCGTGCGCGCGACCAGGCCCTCGGTGAGCTGCTCGAACTTGGCCCGCGTGAGCGACATCTGCAGGTGCTTGGGACCCGAGGCGTCGGCCGTGATGAAGGGCAGGTTCAGGTCGGTGGAGGTCGCGCTGGAAAGCTCGCACTTGGCCTTCTCGCAGGCCTCCTTGAGCCGCTGCAGCGCCATCGCGTCGCCGCGGATGTCGATGCCGCTCTGCTTCTTGAACTCGGCCGCCACCCAGGCGATCAGCGCCTCGTCGAAGTCGTCGCCGCCCAGGCGCGTGTCGCCGTTGGTCGAGAGCACCTCGAAGACGCCGTCGCCGATGTCGAGGATCGAGATGTCGAACGTGCCGCCGCCCAGGTCGTAGACCGCGACCTTGCCGGACTTCTTCTTGTCCAGGCCGAAGGCCAGCGCCGAGGCCGTCGGCTCGTTGATGATGCGCACGACCTCGAGGCCCGCGATCGTGCCGGCGTCCTTGGTCGCCTGGCGTTGCGAGTCGTTGAAGTAGGCCGGGACGGTGATGACCGCCTTCTCGACCTTCTCGCCCAGGTGGCTCTCGGCCGCCTCCTTGAGGTTGGCGAGCACCATGGCGCTGAGCTCGGGCGGCGTGTACTCCTTGCCGTCGATCTTGACCTTGACGAGCTCGTCCGGCTTCCCGACCAGCTGGTAGGGCACCATCTTCTCCTCGGTCGCGACCTCGGCGTGGCGCCGGCCCATGAAGCGCTTGATCGAGAAGATCGTCTTCTTCGGGTTCGTCACCGCCTGGCGCCGGGCCGCGGCGCCGACCAGACGGTTGCCGTCGCCGGCGAAGGCGACGACCGAGGGGGTCGTGCGGTGTCCCTCGAGGTTCTGGACGACGTGCGGCTCGCCGCCCTCCATCACCGCCACGACGGAGTTCGTCGTGCCGAGGTCGATGCCGATGATCTTGGTCTTCTTGCTCATGCGTTGGTCCTTCGAGGAGCGGGGCGGAGGCCCCGCGGCTGGCGGGCCTCGAACAAACGGCATGCCAAGGGGCAGAGGGGCCTTCCCCCCACGCTGGGGCCCCCCACGGGGATCGATCACCTGCCCGGATGACAGGGCCGGGCGCCTGGCTGCCAGAATGGCGGTCTAGCTCAGGCCGTACTCCTTGATCTTCCGGTAGAGGGTGCGCTCGCCGATCCCGAGCAGCCCGGCCGCCTTGTGGCGGTTGCCCCCGGCGAGGGAGAGGTTGGCCTCGATCAGGGCGCGCTCGAGCTCGGCCAGCGAGCGGCCGGCGAGCTCGAAGCCGCCGCGCGGGCTCTCGGGCTGCCCCGTCGCCTGCTTGATGTGGTCGGGCACGTCGTCGACGTCGAGCACCTCGCCGCGGCCGAGCAGCACCATGTTCTCGATCGCGTTGCGCAGCTCGCGCACGTTCCCGGGCCAGGGGTAACGCACGAGCAGCCGGCGCACCTCGGGCGACACGCCGCGCACGGTGCGCCCGTGCTCGGCCGCCAGCTCGCCCAGGAAGTGGTCGATCAGGAGCGGCACGTCGCCGGCGCGCTCGCGCAGCGGCGGCAGCTCGATCGTCACCACCTGCAGCCGGAAGAGCAGGTCCTCGCGGAAGCGGCCCTCCTTCACGAGATCGCGCAGGTCGCGGTTGGTCGCCGCCACCAGGCGGATGTCCACGCGGCGCGTCGCGCTGCCGCCGACCGGCTGCACCTCGCGCGTCTCGAGCACGCGCAGGAGCTTCGCCTGCGTCTCGAGCGGCATGTCGCCCACCTCGTCGAGGAACAGCGTGCCGCCGTCGGCGTGCACGATCATGCCCTCCTTGGCGGCCACGGCGCCGGTGAAGGCGCCCTTGACGTGGCCGAAGAGCTCGGACTCGATCAGGCCCTGCGTCAGCGCGGCGCAGTTCACCGCCACGAAGGGCTTGTCCTTGCGCGGGCTGTTCGTGTGGACGGCGCGCGCCACCAGCTCCTTGCCGGTGCCGCTCTCGCCCAGCACGAGCACGGTCGCGCTCGTCGGGCTGACCTGGCGCAGCACGTCGAACACGCGCTGCATGGCGCTCGACTGGCCGACCAGCCCCTCCAGGCCGTAGCGGCGGTCGAGCTGGCGGCGCAGCTCGCGGTTCGCGCGGCGCAGCTCGCCCGTCTCCAGCGCGCGCAGCAGGCGCGCGCGCAGCTCGCTGATGCGCACGGGCTTCGTCAGGTAGTCGGCCGCGCCCAGGCGCATGGCGTCCACGGCCGTCTCCAGCGAGGCGTGCCCGGTGATCAGGATCACCGCCGCCTCCGGCTGCAGGCGCCCGGCTTCCTCGAGCACCCGCATGCCGTCCACGTCGTGCATGACGAGGTCGGTCAGGATCGCGTCGTACGTCGATTCCTGCATGCGCTCGATGCCCGCGGCGCCCGCGAGCGCCAGGTGGCAGCGCAGGCCCAGGGCCTCCAGCCCGTCGGCCAGCGCCTCGGCGTGCGCCTCGTCGTCGTCGATGATCAGGACGCGCGTGCCGGACGGGTCCCGCTCCGCGCCACGCGGCTCCGTCACGCCTTCTCGACGTCCTTCCCGCCGGTCGCCGCGCGCCGCGCGCCGGTCAGCTCGATCGCCAGCGGCAGGTAGATCGAGAACGAGGTGCCGCGGTTCCGCTCGGAGACGACCGAGATCGTGCCGCCGTGCTCCTCCACGATGCGCCGCGCGGTCGAGAGGCCCAGACCCGTGCCGCCCTTCTTGTCGGACCAGTACTCGTCGAAGCAGCGCGCCATCGCCTCGGGCGTCATGCCGATGCCGGTGTCGGTGATCGAGACCTCGACCTGGCCGCCCATGCGGCGCACGCGCACCAGGAGCTCGCCGCCGTCGGGCATCGCCTGGCGCGCGTTGACGAGCAGGTTGAGCACGGCCTGCTTGACCTGCGCCTCGTCGACGAGCACCAGCGGCAGGCCGACCACGATGTCGGCGTGGTGGCGGATGCCGGCGCGCTCGTCCTCGGGCTCGACGAACTCGAGCAGCTCGCGCACGATGCGCGCGATGTCCTCCGGCCGGCGGTTGATCTCGCCGCCGCGCGCGTAGTGCAGGAACTCCTCGAGGATGTGCTCCAGGCGCTGGACCTCGCGCTG
>CADEGS010000039.1 GCA_902826945.1 uncultured bacterium
CCTGGCAGCAGGCATCGCAGGCGATGCACAGCTCCGGGACGACCCAGAACTTCTCCGCGGTGGCGACGGTCTCCTGGATCGTGGATTCGGCCATGAGGTGAGCGGGCTCGGGGGGCGAGGTGCGGGCGCAGCCCCATTTTCGGCCAGCGCGGCCGCCTTTCCCAGGCCGGGCCGCGCCGCGCCGCCGGGCGCGCGCGAGGGAGATGCATCCTAGCCCCGGGGCCGGGTCGCCGGGAAGCCCCGGGGGCCCGTCCAAGTCGGGGCGGCGCAAGGGCTTCCGCGGGTCGCGCGCGGCCGGCCGCGCGCGCGGAGCGGGCCCCTCAGCGCCCGCCCGCGGCCCCCGGGCCGTCCGCGGCGAGCAGCGCGCGCGCGCGCCGCAGCACCGCCTCGGGCGCGCCGCGCAGGCGCTCCAGGGCGCCCTCGCAGAGCGCCGCCGCCGTCTGCGCCTCGCCCTCTGCGGCCAGGCACGCGCCGAGCAGCACGTCGCACCACGCCACGCGCCAGTCCGCGTAGGGGAGCGCGCCCAGCGCGAGCGTCGCCTCCTCGAGCAGCGCGCGCGCCTCGTCGCGCGCCCCCTGCGCGAGCCGCGTGCGCGCCAGCGCGCACAGCGCGAGGCCCAGCGCCGGGTCGTCGGGCGCCAGCGACGCGCGCGCGAGCGCCAGCGCCTTGCGCCGCCACGGCTCCTCGAGCGCGGGCTCGTCCACGTCGTCGAAGATCTCGAGCAGGACCTCGCGCACGCGCGTCGCGCTCGGGTGCCGGTCGCCGCCCAGCGCGCTCCAGCCCTCGGCCGCGCCGAGCGCCTCGCGCAGCGCCTCGTCGAGGCGACCCGCCTGCCGCAGGCAGGCGGCGAGGTTGAAGTGGCTCGTCAGCGTGTCGGCGTGGCGCGCGCCGAGGCGCTCGGTCTGGATCGCGATCGAGGAGCGCAGGAGCGCCTGCGCCTCGTCCAGGCGCCCCTGCCCCATGGCGACCAGCGCGAGCCCGCTCTGCACGTTGCCGAGCGTCCGGTCGCCCCGGCTGGGGTGCGCGAGCGCGAGCGCCAGGGCGCGCTCGTACGCCCGGCGCGCCTCGTCCAGGCGGCCCTCCCCGAGCTCGATGCTGCCCAGCGTGGTCAGGCCCTCCTCCAGCGTGGCCAGCTCGTCGGGCGCCGGGGCCGGCGTCCGCGCGTCCGGCGGCGCGTCGAGCAGCGCCCCGAGCGCCTCCGTCAGGGTCGCGCGCGCCCGGCCGCGCTCCCCGGCGGTCAGGTAGGCGAGCGCGAGCTGGACCAGCGGCCCGCGCAGCGCGGGCGAGCCGTCGCCGACCAGGCGCCGCCAGCTCGCGAGCGCGGCCTCGGCCTGCGCCACCGCCTCCGCGCTGCGGCCGCTCTCGCGCAGCACGCCCTGCAGGCCGCTGCGCGCCTGCAGCGTCAGGCGGTCGTCCTCGCCGAGCGTGCGCCGGCAGTCGTCCAGGTTCGTGCGCAGGAGCGTCTCGGCCTCCTCCCAGCGGCCGGCGTGCAGGAGCCGCCCGGCGAGCACGCTCCGGAGCTCGAGCGTGAGCGGGTGCGTCGGGCCGTTGACGCGCGCGCTGCGCGCGCAGGCCTCTTGCTGGCTGGCGATCGCGCCGTCGGTGTCGCCGCGCAGGAGCGCCAGGCCGGACAGGTTCGAGAGCACCTTGAGCGTCTGCGGATGGTCGGAGCCGCGCACGCGCCCGGAGCGCTCGAGCAGCTCCTCCAGGAGCGCCTGCGCCTCGTCGAGCCGGTAGAGCGACAGGAGCGCGCTCGAGACGGTCACCATCGTGTACAGCGTGTGCGCGTGGTCGTCGCCGAGCCGGCGGCGCTCGCCGGCGAGCGCGTGGCTCGCCAGCTCGCACGCCTCGCTCACGCGTCCCGTCTCGTAGAGGACCGTGGCCAGCAGGTTCTCGCCGTTGAGCGCCTCCGCCGACTCCGGGCCGAGCACGCGGCGGGCGCGCGCGAGCGCCTCGCGCTGCGCGGCCTCGGCCTCGGCGAAGCGCGAGAGCTGGCCCAGGACGGCCCCCACGTTGGCGAGCGACTCGATCGTGTCGCGCGCGTCGGGGCCGAGCTCGCGCTCGCGCCAGGCGAGCGCCGCGCGCACGTGCTCGAGGCCGCGCTCGTACGCGCCGATCGCCGAGTAGGTCAGGCCCAGCGTGTTCCGGATCTCCGCCTGCGCGGCCGGCAGGTCGGCCAGGTCGGTCGCGAGGCGCGCCTCCGTCTCCTCCAGGATGAGGCGCAGGAGCGTGGTGTCGGCGCCGCGCGCGAAGGCCGGGTCGATGCCGCTCAGGAGCTCCTTCAGGAAGCGCGTCGTGCGCTCGGCGCGCGCGGCCTGCTGGCGGGCGCGCTCCTCCTGGGCCGCGGCCTCGGCCTGCGCCGCGAGCGCCTCGTCGCGCTGGCGGCGCGCCTCCAGGAAGCCGAGCGAGGTGCCGACCAGGCCGACGACGAGCGCCAGGAAGACGCCCGCGAGCCCGAGCACCAGCGCGCGGTTGCGGCGCGCGAACTTGCGCAGCCGGTAGAGCGTGCTGGCCGGGCGCGCCTCGATCGGCTCGTCGGCGAGGAAGCGCCGCAGGTCGGCCGCCAGCGCCGCCGCCGAGGCGTAGCGCCGGCCGGGCTCCTTCTCGAGCGCCGTGGCGACGATCGCCTCGACGTCGCCCGCGAGCTCGGGCCGCACGCGCGCGAGCGGCTGCGGCTCGCGCTCGCCGACGATGCGCAGCGCGGCCAGCACGTCGAGCGTGCCCTCGACGAGCGGCAGGTCGTAGGGCATCGCGCCCGAGAGCAGCTCGTAGAGCAGGACGCCCAGCGCGTACACGTCGCTGCGCGCGTCCACGCTCTTGCCGGCCGCCTGCTCGGGGCTCATGTAGTGCAGCGTGCCCAGGAGCTGGCCGGTCTGGGTGCGCAGCGTCTGCGCGCCGTCCGTGCCGCCCGCCGCGCGCGCGATGCCGAAGTCGAGCACGCGCGGCTGGCCATTGGCCTCGACCAGCACGTTGGCCGGCTTCAGGTCGCGGTGCACGACGCCGCGCTCGTGCGCGTGCTGCACCGCGTCGGCGACGCGCGCCACGAGCTCGAGGCGCTGGCGCGCCGTGAGCCCGTGCGTGGCCGCGTAGCGCGTCAGCGGCACGCCGCGCACGAGCTCCATGGCGAAGAAGGGCTGCGGCCCGAGCTCGCTCTCGAAGGTGCCGGCCTCGAAGACCTGCGCGATGCCGGGGTGCTGCAGGCGGCCGAGCAGCTCCGCCTCGCGCGCGAAGCGCCGCGCGGCGTCCGCGGAGAAGAGCCCGGTGGCGAGCACCTTGAGCGCCACGGTGCGCCGCGGGCTCTCCTGCTCGGCCTCGAACACGACGCCCATGCCGCCCTCGCCCAGCCGCGCGACGACGCGGTAGTGCCCGATGCGCTCGGGCAGCGCGCGGCCGGTGGTGGGGTCGGCCCGGGCGCGGACCGGCCCGGTCGTGTCCGGGGGCATTCGGCGCACAGGATACCCGCGGCCTGCCCGCGCAGGCCTGCTAGTGCGCCTCGAGCCAGGTCCGGCCGTGGCCGAAGTCCACCTTCAGGGGCACGCTGAGCTCGACCGCGTGCTCCATGCAGCGGCGCACGAGCTCGCGCAGCGGCTCGAGCTCGCGCGCGGGCGTCTCGAGCACGAGCTCGTCGTGCACCTGCAGCAGCATGCGGCCCTGCAGCGAGGAGCGCGCGAGCGCCGCCTCCAGGTCGATCATCGCGCGCTTGATGATGTCGGCGGCCGAGCCCTGCACCGGCGTGTTGATCGCGGCGTTCTCGGCGAAGGCGCGCAGGCGCGCGTCGCTGGAGACGATCTCGGGCATCTTGCGCCGCCGCCCGAGCAGCGTCTCGACGTAGCCCGTGCGGCGCGCCTCGGCCAGCAGGCGCTCCATCCAGTCCTTGACGGTGGGGAAGGAGGCGAAGTAGCGCTCGATGAAGGCCTCGGCCTCCTTGCGCGACAGTCCGGTCTCGCGCGCGACGCGCGCCGGGCCCATGCCGTACAGGAGGCCGAAGTTGATCACCTTGGCCTGGCTGCGCATGGCGCGCGTGACCGCGCCCCCCTCGGGCACGTCGAAGATGCGCCGCGCGGTGGCGTCGTGGACGTCGTGCGCGCCCCGGAACACCGCGCGCATCGTCTCGTCGCCCGAGAGGTGCGCCATGACGCGCAGCTCGATCTGGCTGTAGTCGGCCGCGACGAGCAGCCACTCGCCGTGCGCGTCCGGCGGCCGCGGCACGAAGGCGCGGCGGATCTCGCGGCCGCGCTCGCTGCGCACGGGGATGTTCTGCAGGTTCGGGTCGCTCGAGGCCAGCCGGCCGGTGGCGGCGCTGACCTGGCTGAACGAGCAGTGGATGCGCCCGGTGCGGCGGTTCACGTAGCGCGGCAGCGCGTCCACGTAGGTGCTCTTGAGCTTGGCCAGCTCGCGGTACTCGAGCAGCTTCTGCACGATCGGCACCTCGCCGTAGGAGGCGGCCAGCGTCTCGGCGTCGGTCGACCAGCCGGTGCGCGTGCGGCGCGGGCGCTTGACGCCGGCCTGGTCCTGGATGCGCAGCTTCTCGAACAGGACCTCGCCCAGGGCCTTGTTGCTGTTGACGTTGACGTTCTCGCCGGCGAGCTCCTGCACGCCGTGCTTGAGCGCGACGAGCTCGTCCTCCATCGTGGCCGCCAGGCGCGCGAGCAGCGCCTCGTCCACGCGGATGCCGCGCTCCTCCATGGCGGCCAGCACGGGCACGAGCGGCATCTCGAGCTCGCGGAAGAGCGTCACGGCGCCCTCGGCCTCGAGCTCGCGCGCGAGCAGCTCCTGCAGGCGGAAGGCGACCTCCGCGTCCTCGCAGGCGTACTCGGCCACGCGCTCGATCGGCACCTGGTCCATCGTGATCTGCTTCTGGCCGCGGCCGAGCAGCTCGCTGGTCGGGATCTTGTGCAGCCCCAGGTAGCCGAGCGCGAGCGTGTCCAGCCCGTGGCGGCGCTGCGAGCCGGCCACGCAGAAGCTCGCCACCATCGTGTCGAAGGCGGGCGGCGGCACGTCGAGGCCGAGGCGGCGCAAGACGAGCCAGTCGTACTTCGTGTTCTGCCCCGAGCGCTCGTGGCGCGGATCGGTCAAGAGCGGCCGCAGCGCCAGGACGAGCGCGCCCGCGCCGCCCTCGAGCACCGGCGGGAACTGGTTGAACGGCACGTAGAAGGCGCGCCCCGCGCGCGCGCAGAACGCGATCCCGACGATCTCCGCCTCGAGCGGGAAGAGGCTCGTCGTCTCGGTGTCGAGCGTGTAGCGCCCGGCCGCGGCGAGCTCGGCCAGCATCGCTTCCAGGCCGGCCCGGTCCTCGACCAGCACGTAGTCGCGCTCGCCGGCCGCGGAGGCGTCGGCGCGCTCGGCGACCTGCTCCAGGAGGCTCGTGAAGGCCAGGCGCCGGAAGAGCTCGCGCAGGCGCGCGGCGTCGGGCGCGGGCGGGCCGATCGCCTCCAGCCCGGGCGACAGCGGCACGGCGCAGTCGATCGTGACCAGCTCGCGCGAGAGCAGGAGCTCCGCGCGCGCCGCCTCGATCTTGGCGCGCGTCTTCTCCGGCAGCTCCGGCAGATGCGCCAGCAAGCCGTCCACCGAGCCGTGCTCCGCGATCAGCGCCAGCGCGCCCTTCTCGCCGATGCCGCGCACGCCCGGCACGTTGTCCGAGGCGTCGCCCATGATCGCCAGCACGTCCACGACGTGCGCGGGGTCGGTGCCGAACTTCTCGCGCACCGCCGACAGCCCCTGCACGACGGTCGGCTCGCCCGGCTTGAAGACGTTGTAGAGCTTCACGCGCTCGCTCACGAGCTGCATGAAGTCCTTGTCGCCGGTGACGATGAAGACCTCGTGCCCGGCCGCCTCGGCCCGGCGCGCGAGCGTCCCGATCACGTCGTCGGCCTCGACGTCGGGCACCTCGAAGAGCGCGATCCCGTGCGCCTGCACGACCTCGCGCAGGAAGCCCTGCTGCGCCAGGAGCTCGTCGGGCGCCTTCTGGCGCGTGGCCTTGTACGCCGCGTAGCGGCGGTGGCGGAACGTGTCGCCGGGGGCGTCGAAGGCGACCGCCAGCAGGTCGGGGCGCTCCTCGTCCAGGATGCGCCGCAGCGTGGTGGTGAAGCCGAAGGTCGCCCCGGTGGGCGTGCCGTCCGCCGCCGCGAGCTGCGAGCGCGCGAAGGCGAAGTGCGAGCGGTACGCGAGGGCCGTGCCGTCGAGCAGGAACAGGCGCGCCATCGGCGAGAGGATAGCGGAGCGCGCGCCCGGTCTCCCGCGCCGCGGCGGCGCGCCGCACGGCCGGCGGGGCCGCGTCCGGGCGCGGCGCGTGCGCGCGCGCGGCGTCCGTGGGATGATCGTCGCATGGCGACCCTCGACCGGCTGCGGCTCGCCGCGGAGCTGCCCGACCTCGCCGCGCTCGGCGTGGAGGACCCCGCGCCGCTCCTCGCGGGCGAGCCCGGCGCGCGCGCGGAGCTCGTGTGCGACGAGCGCGGGCTGCGGCGGCTGCGCCTGGCCCTGCCCGGCACGCCCGGCCCCGACGGCCGCGTGCGCGGCGCGCCGCGCGGCGCGGGCACGGGCTGGGTCGTGGTCTCGAGCTGGCGCGAGCCGCCGCTCGGCGAGCTCTTCGCGGCGCGCTTCCGCGCGCCGCGCAGCGCCAGCCCCGCCGAGCGCGCCTGGAACCTGCTCTGCCACCTGCGCGCGGCCGGCGTGGGCACGCCCGAGCCGCTGGCGGTCGGCGCGCGCGGGCGCGGGCTGGTCGCGCGCCGCTCGTTCCTCGTCACGCGCGAGCTGCGCGGCTTCGTGCCGCTGGCGAGCTTCGCCGGCGCGCTCGCCGGCGCGCGCGACGAGCGCGCGGCGGCGCGCGCCGCCGCGACCTTCCTGGCGCGCCTCCTGCGCGCGCGCTACGTGGCGCCGCCGCTCTCGGGCGAGGTGCTGCGCGTGCGCGCCGAGCCGCCGGAGCTGCCCGGCACCGGCGAGGCCGGCCACGCCTGCGAGGCCGACGCGCTCGCCTCGCGGCGCAACCGCCTGCCCGGCTTCGCGCTGGCCGACGTGCGCGGCGGTCGCGTCACGCGCCGCTTCCGGCCGCGCGCGGTCGCGCGCATGCTCTCCGGCCTGGCGCCCGAGCTGGCCGCGGCGGGCGTGCGCGCGGAGCTCCTGGCGGCGGTCCTGCGCGGAGCGCTGCGCGGCGGCCTGGCGCGCGGCGAGCGCCGCGCGCTGCTGCGCGCGCTGCGCGGGCGGCGCACGGCGTAGCGGCGCCCGGCAACGCGTTCCGTACGCGCCGGCGCGTGGTGGGCGGGCGGCGCGGCGGCTACCGTGCCGGCGTGCGGGCGTGGCGCGAGGAGCTCCGGGTCCAGGTGCGGCTGGCGGCGCCGGTGGCGCTGGTCCAGGTCGGCCTGATGGCGATGAGCGTCGTGGACAGCATGTTCATGGGGCGCGTCTCCGCCGTGCAGTTCGCGGCCACCACGATCGGGCACGCCTGGGCCTTCCTGTGGCTGGCGCTGGGCTTCGGCACGCTGAACGCGCTCGACCCCGTGGCGAGCCAGGCCTACGGCGCGCGCGACCACGACGCGCTGGCGCGCGCGCTGCAGCGCGGGCTGTTCCTGGCGCTCGTGCTCACGCTGCCGCTCGCCGTGCCGGTGCTCTTCGCCGAGCGCGTCTTCGTCCTCCTGGGCCAGCCCGAGGCGGTCGTGCCCGTGGCCGCGGGCTACGCGCGCGTCACGATCCTCGGCTTCCCGTTCTTCCTGGCCTTCGTCGCGCAGCGCACCGTGCTGCAGGCGATGCACCGGCTGCGGCCGCTCGTGCTCGTGATCGTCGCGACGAACCTGCTCAACGCCGCGCTCGACTGGGTGCTGATCTTCGGGCACCTCGGCGCGCCGGCGCTGGGCGCGGTCGGCTCGGCCTGGGGCACCGCCTGCGCGCGCGCGTGCATGGCCGCGGGGCTGGCGCTGGTCGCCTGGCCGCTGCTCGGGCCCTACCTGTGGCCCTGGCGCGCGGACAGCCTGCGGCTGCGCCCGATCCTGCGGCTGGTGCGCATCGGGCTGCCGGTCGGGCTGCAGTTCGTGACCGAGATCGGCGCCTTCGGGCTGGTGGCGTTCCTGATGGGGCGCCTGGGCGCCGAGCAGGTCGCCGGGCACCACGTCGCGCTGACCCTGGCCTCGCTCTCCTTCATGGTGCCGATCGGCATCGCGATGGCGGCCTCGGTGCGCGTGGGGAACGAGATCGGCGCGGGGCGCGCGGAGGGAGCGCGGCTGGCGGCGCGCGTGGCGCTCGCGCTCGGCGCGGGCGTGATGGTGGTCTCGGCGCTCCTGTTCCTGACGCTGCCCGGACCGCTCGTGCGCCTCTTCACCGACCAGCCGGAGGTCCTGCCCGTGGCCGTCGCGCTGCTGCCGCTGGCGGCCCTGTTCCAGGTCTTCGACGGCACGCAGGCCGTCGCCGGCGGCGTGCTGCGCGGCGCGGCGGACACGCGCGCGCCGTTCCTCGCGCACCTGGGCGCGTTCTGGGCCTGCGGCGTGCCGCTCGGCTGGTGGCTCGCCTTCGGGCGCGGGCTGGGGCCGCGCGGGCTGTGGTGGGGGCTCGTGGCCGGGCTCGCCCTGGTGTCCTTCGTGCTGCTCGCGCGCGTGCGGAGCCGCCTGCGGCGCGCGCTCGAGCGCGTGCGCATCGAGGACGAGCACCCGGGCTAGAAGGATCCCGTCGAGAGCGCCAGCGCCGCGCTCAGCACCAGCCACAGGAGCACGCTCAGCGGCAGGCCCAGGCGCACGAAGTCGCCGTAGCGGTAGGCGCCCGCGCCCATCACCATCAGGTTCACCTGGTGGCCGACCGGCGTCGCGAAGCACAGGGAGCCTCCGTACGCGACCGCCAGCACCGCGCTGCGCAGGAAGGCCGCCGCCTGCGGGTCGTCGAGCGCCAGGCCGCGCGCGGCGCAGAAGGCGCGCGCGCTCTCGATCGCGATGGGGGTCATCAGGACCGCCACCGCGCTGTGCGCGATCAGGCCGTTCAGGAGCAGGCACACGAGCACGATGCCGCCCAGGATCGCCGGCGCGCCCCAGGGCGCGAGCAGCGCGATCCCGTGCTCGGCGATCGCGCGCAGGACGCCGGTGCGCTCCATCGCCGCGCCCAGCGCGAGCGTGCCCGCGATGAAGATCAGGATCGGCCAGTCGATCGTGCGGTAGACGCGCCGCGGCGTGACGCAGCCGGTCGCGATCATCGCCAGGCCGCCGCCCAGCGCGACGAAGGGCTGCGGCAGGTGCGGCAGCTCGAGCACGGAGGTCAGCGTGAAGAGCGCGACGACCGCGGCGGCGATCGCCAGCGCGTGCGCGCTCTTCTGGCGCAGCCGCACCTCCTGCTGCGCGCCGGTCACGACGTAGAAGTCGCTGCTCGCGCGCAGGCGCGCCTCGGCGCCCTCGTCGGCGGCGACGAGCAGCAGGTCGCCCGGCCGCAGGTGCAGCTGCGCGATGCGCGAGCGCACGTGCTGGCCGGCGCGCAGCACCGCGATCGCCACCGCGCCGAAGTCGCGCCACAGCTCGAGGTCCTCGAGCTTGCGCCCGACCAGGGGCGAGTGCGGCGCGACCGCGATCTCGAGGAAGCCCGCCTCGCGCCCGCGCACGCCGCCGACCGTGCGCAGCGCGAGGCGCCGCTCCAGGTCGGCGATCGCGTCCACGCCGCCGCCCAGCATGAGCACGTCGCCGGGCTCGACGCCGTAGCCCGCGTGCGGGGGCCGGATCATCTCCTCGTTGCGCACGAAGAAGAGCAGCTCGACGCGCAGCTCGGCCAGCACGTCCTCGTAGCGCCGGCCGACGAGCGGCGAGCCGGGCCCGACCGCGATCTCGGTCATGTACTCGCGCGTGCTGGCCGCGCTGGCGAGCGAGGCCAGCGACTGGCGCACGGGCAGGAGCCGCGGCGCGAGGAGCGTCAGGTAGAGGATGCCGGTGGCGCAGGTCACGGCCGCGATCGGCGTCAGCTCGAACATCCCGATCGGCGGCAGGCCGCGCTGCTCGGCCACGCTGCTCACGAGCACGTTCGTCGAGGTGCCGATCAGCGTGTTCATCCCGCCCAGGAGCGAGCTGAAGGCGAGCGGCATCAGGAGCCGCGAGGCCGGCACGCCCATCGTGCGCGCCAGGGACAGGAGCACCGGCATCATGACCAGCACGACCGCCGTGTCGTTCAGGAAGCTCGACACGAGCGCGGCGCAGGCGCACGAGGTCAGGATCAGGCGCCGCTCGCTGCCGCGCGCGGCGCGCAGGAGCGGCCCGGCGACCGCCTCGACCGCGCCCGTCCGCAGGAGCCCCTCGCCGACCACGTACAGCCCGGCGATCGTGAGGATGGCCTTGTTGCCGAGGCCCGCCACCGCCTCCTGGTAGGTCAGGATGCCGGCCAGGACCGGGGCGACCATCAGCCCGATCCCGATCGCGTCGACGCGCGCCCGCCCGCTGACGAGCAAGGCCAGCATCGCGAAGGCGAGCCCCAGCACGAAGAGCGCCTGCCAGTCCACGGGCGGCGGGATTCTACCGGCGCGGGGCCGGGCGCGCGTCAGGCGCGCACGGCGGCCGTCCCGCCGACGCGAAAATCGTGCAGGACGAGCTCCAGGCTCGTCTCGCCGCGGAAGCGGTTCCAGCGCGGCGTGTAGACGGCGTCGATCGGCGCGCCCATCGCGAGCTCGGCCTGGCGCGGGCCCATGCGGAAGGCCATCGCCTTGAGCGCGTGCTCGCCGCGGCGCAGCTGCAGGAGCAGGTGCGCGCCCTCCTCGCCGACCGCGCGCGGCTCGCACGCCAGGCGCAGGTCGCGCGAAAGCAGGACGGGCTTCTCGTTGCGCTCGCCGTAGGGCTCGAGGCGCTCGAGGTGGCGCATCAGGTCGGCGGTCATCTCGTGGAAGGGCAGCTCGCTGTCGATCCAGAGCTCGCCCGGGCCGCCCGCCGGCGCCGCCAGCGCGCGCGCGCGCGCCCAGATCGCCTCGCGCGCCGCCGGCAGCGCGGCGGGCGCGAGCTCGAGCCCGGCCGCCTGCGCGTGCCCGCCGAAGCGCAGGAGGTGCTCGCGCGCGCCGGCCAGCGCCTCGAGCACGTGGAAGCCGGGCACCGTGCGCGCGCTGCCGCGCCCCAGGCGCTCGTCGAGGCCGATCACGACCGCCGGCAGGCCGTACTCCTCGACCAGGCGCGCGGCGACGATCCCGACCACGCCCTGGTGCCAGCCCGCGCCGGCCAGCACGAGCATCGGCGGCGCGTGGCGCTCGAGCTGGCGCTCGGCCTCGGCGCGCGCGGCCGCGAGCACCTCGCGCTCGATGCGCCGGCGCTCGCGGTTCAGCTCGTCGAGCGCGCGCGCGAGCTCGCCCGCGCGCGCCTCGTCCTGCGCGAGCAGCAGCTCGACCGCGCGCTCGGCGCTGCCCAGCCGCCCGCTGGCGTTGATGCGCGGGCCGACCTGGAAGGCGACGTCCTCGGCGTCGAGCGGGCGGTCGGCCAGGCCCGCCACCGCGAGCAGCGCGCGCAGGCCGGGGTGGCGCGAGCGCTCCAGCGCCTTGATCCCGAAGCGCGCGAAGACGCGGTTCTCGTCCAGGAGCGGCACGACGTCGCACACGGTCGCGATCGCGACGTAGGCGGTGGCCTCCTCGAGGAAGCGCTTGAGCGGCTCGTCCGCGCGCCGCCCGCCCGAGACCGACTGCGCCAGGCCCCAGGCGAGCTTGAAGGCCACGGCGCCGCCGCACAGCTCGCGCCAGGGGTAGCGCGAGCCCGCCAGCTTCGGGTTCACGATCGCGCTCGCGCGCGGCAGCGGGCCGTCGGGCGGCTCGTGGTGGTCGGTCACGACCGTGTCGATGCCGCGCGCGGCGAGCGCGTCGATCACCGCGTGCGCCGAGGTGCCGTTGTCCACGCTGATGCCGAGCGTCGCGCCGACCGCCAGCGCGCGCTCGATCGAGTGCGCGCCGAAGGAGTAGCCGTCGACCAGGCGGTTCGGGATGTGCCAGCGCACGCGCGCGCCCAGGAGCTCGAGCGCGCGCACGAGCAGCGCGGTGCCGGTCACGCCGTCCACGTCGTAGTCGCCGTGGATCAGGATCGTTTCGCCCGTCTCCACGGCGCGCCGCACGCGCTCGGTCGCCGCCTCCATGCCGGGCAGGAGGAAGGGGTCGTGCAGCCCCATCGGGCTCGCGCGCAGGTGGCGCTCGGCGGCCTCGCGCTCGGCGTGGCCGCGCGAGACGAGCAGGCTCGCGAGCAGCGAGGGCACCGCGGCGTCGCGCGCCAGCTCCCGCACGCGGGAGGGGTCCGGCTCGCGCAGCTTCCAGGTGGCGGGCATCGCAGGGCGGAGGATAGGAAGGCGCGCGCGCGCCGGCCAGCGCGGGGCGGCGCGCGGAATTCGCCCGCGCGGGCGTTCGTCCGGCGCGGCCCGTGGCGTATTCTCGCGCCGCCGCCATGGCTCCCGCCCAGCACGAGGCGTTCCGGCTCCTGCCCGCCGTGGACGAGGCGCTCGGACGCGCCGACGTCGCCGCCGCGCTGGCGGGCCTCCCGCGGGCGCTCGCCACGAGCTTCGTGCAGGAGGCGCTCGAGGGGCTGCGTGCGCGCATCCGCGCCGGGGCGCTCGACCTCGAGGGCGCGCGCGCCGCGCTGGGAGCGCTGGGCGAGGCGCTCGCGGAGCGCGCGCGGCGCGAGCGTGCCAGCGGCCTGGTGCGCGCGATCAACGCCACCGGCGTCGTGCTGCACACCGGCCTGGGGCGCGCGCCGGTGCACCCCGAGGCCGCCGCCGCGATGGCGCGCGCCGCCGGCGGCTACTGCGTGCTCGAGGTCGACCGCCTCTCGAACGAGCGCAACGAGCGCGACGCGCGCCTGTCGGAGCTCGCCTGCCGGCTGCTCGGCGCCGAGGCGGCCATCGCGGTGAACAACAACGCGGCCGCGGTGCTCCTGGCGCTGAACACCTTCGCGCAGGGCCGCGCGACGCTCGTCAGCCGCGGCGAGCTGGTCGAGATCGGCGGCTCGTTCCGCATGCCGAGCATCATGGAGCGCGCCGGCACGCGCCTGGTCGAGGTCGGCACGACGAACCGCACGCGCCTGGAGGACTACCGCGCCGCGCTCGGGCCCGACGCGGGCCTCCTGCTCAAGGTGCACACCTCGAACTTCCGCGTGGTCGGCTTCACGGCCGAGGTCGGCGCCGCGGAGCTGGCGCGCCTCGGCGCGGAGAGCGGCGTGCGCACGGTCTACGACGTCGGCTCGGGCCTGGTCGAGCCCGAGGGCGCGCCGCCGCTCGGCCTGGGCGGCGAGCCGCTCGTGCGCGAGGCGCTGGCGAGCGGCGTGGACGTGGTCCTGTTCTCGGGCGACAAGCTGCTCGGCGCGCCGCAGGCGGGCCTGGCGCTCGGGCGGCGCGAGGCGCTGCGCGCGCTGCGCGCCAACCCCCTGTACCGCGCGCTGCGGCTCGACAAGGTCGCGCTGGCGGGGCTCGAGCGCACGCTCGAGCTCTACCTCGAAGGCCGCGCCGGCGAGCTGCCCGCGCGCGCGCTGCTCGGCGCCGATCCCGCGCGCCTGCGCGCCGAGGCCGCGGCGATCGCCGCCGCGCTGGCGCGCCTGCCGGGCCTGGAGGCGCACGTCGAGGACGGCCTCTCGCAGCCCGGCAGCGGCAGCGCGCCGGGCGTGGGCCTCGCGACCAGCGTCGTGCGCGTGCAGAGCGCGCGCCTCTCGAGCGAGGCGCTGGCCGGGCGCCTGCGCGCCGGCTCGCCGCCGGTCTTCGCGCGCCTGCACGAGGGCGCGCTCGTGCTCGACCCGCGCGCGCTGCTCCCCGGCGAGCGCGAGGAGCTCGTGGCCGCCTTCGAGGCCGCGGCCGCCGCCGCGCCGGCCGCGCGGCGGGCGTCGTCGTGAGCGCGGACGCCGCGCCGCCGGCCCTCCCCGAGCTCCCGGTCGCCGCGAGCGGGTCGCTCTTCGTCGGCGCGCTCGAGGCGCGCTTCGCGGAGCCCCTGGGCGAGCGCCCCTCGCCCGACTGGCTCGTCCAGCTGCTCGCGCTCGACGCCGCCGCGCCCCTGGCGCGCGACGAGGGCCTGCGCCAGGCGGTGCGCGACCTCCTGCGCGAGGGCGGCTACAAGCCGACCGGGCGCGGCAAGCCGGCCTCGGAGTACCTCGTGAAGGCCTGCGTGGAGGGGCTCCTGCGGCCGATCAACCCGGCCGTGGACGCCTGCAACGCCGTGTCGCTCGCGAGCGGGCTGCCGATCAGCGTGGTGGACCTCGAGCGCGCCCGGGCGCCGCTCTCGATCGCCGTGGCCGGGCCGGACGAGCGCTACGTCTTCAACGCCGCCGGCCAGACGATCGAGCTCGCCGGGCTGCCGTGCCTGCGCGACCTCCTGGGGCCGTGCGGGAACGCGGTGAAGGACTCCGAGCGCACGAAGACCGGGCCGGCCACGCGCCGCACCCTGAGCGTCCTGTGGGCGCCGCGCGGGGCGGAGGAGCGCCTGGGCCGGGCCGTGGCCTGGTACCGCGAGCTGCTCGAGCGCCTGGGCGCCCGCACCGCGACCTGGCTCTCCCGGCGCCAGGAGCCGGACGGGGGCGAGCGCTCCTCGAATCGCTGAACCGCCCGCGCACCGCGCGGCGTCTGAGGGCCGACCCCCCCGATCCTGCGGCCGCTCCGCGCTCCCCCGCGCTCCCTCCTCCTCATGAAGCACCCGCTCCGCCCCGCCCTCGGCCTCGCCACCCTGCTCCTCGCTGCGCCTTCCCCGGCCCGGGCCCAGGAGCCCGTCCGGGTGAGCCCCTGGACCATCGTGGGCGAGCAGAAGATCAGCTCCACCCAGGGCGGCCTGGGGGTGCTGCTCGCCTCGAACGCCTACTTCGGGCTCTCGATGGCGGGCGACCTCGACCTGAACGGCGACGGGCGCTCGGAGCTCGTCGTCGGATCCCCGGGGTCCAACCTGGGCGGCAGCGGCCGGGGCGAGATCGTCGTCCTGTTCCTGAACGCCGACGGCACGGTCCAGGCGAAGCAGCGGATCGGCCAGGGCGCCGGCGGCTTCACCGGCAGCCTCGACAACGACGACTACTTCGGCCGGGGCCTGTGGAGCCTGGGCGACCTGGACGACGACGGGGTCGACGACCTGATCGTGGGCGCGTACCGCGACGACGACGGGGCCATCGACGCGGGCGCGGCGTACGTCCTCTTCCTGAACCCCGGCGGCACGGTCAAGGCGAGCACGAAGATCTCGAACGGGAACGGCGGCTTCCCGTCGGTCCTGGCGACGAGCGACCTCTTCGGCGTGCGCACGTGCGGCATCGGCGACCTCGACGGCGACGGCGTGGAGGACGCGGTCGTCGCGGCTTCCTTCACCAACGACGGCGGCCCGGACCGGGGCGCGATCTACGTTCTGTTCCTGAACACGAACGGCACGGTCAAGGCGTTCCAGAAGATCAGCCAGCTCGCGGGCAACCTGGGCGTGGTCCTCGACGACACGGACTTCTTCGGCACGAGCGTCGCGCCGCTGGGCGACCTGGACGGCGACGGCCACGTGGACCTCGCGGTCGGCGCGCGCGGCGACGACGACGGCGGCAGCGCGAGCGGAGCGGTGTACGTGCTGTTCCTGAACCCGAACGGCACCGTGAAGGCGCGCCGCAAGATCTCCGCGACGCAGGGCGGCTTCCGCGGCGACCTGGACGCGCTGGACCAGCTCGGGATCTCCGCCGTGGCCTTCACTCCGGACGGGCCGGCGACGAGCGGGCGCGTGACGCTCGCGGTCGGCGCCTTCGAGGACGACGACGGCGGCCTGAACCGCGGCGCGGTCTGGCTGCTCGACCTCGACACCGACGGCAGCGTGCTCTCGCACCGCAAGGTCAGCTCCACCGCCTGCAACCTGCAGGGCCCGCTGGACGACGAGGACGGCTTCGGCACCAGCGTGGCGGTGCTCAGCGACCTCGAGCACGACGGGCGCCCGAACGTCGTCATGGGCGCCTGGAACGACACCGACGGCGGCACGAACGGCGGCGCGGTGTACGTGCTCGACCTCGCGCACACGCCGGCGCGCGGCCACGCGGGACCTCCGGTCGCCGCGCTGGGCGCGAGCGAGGCGAGCGGCCTCGCGCTCGCCGGACCGAGCGCCGTGCTCCCGGGCGAGCCGCTCTCCCTCTGCGTCGTGTCCGCGGCCTCCGAGCCCTTCGAGGGCGCGCTCGTCCTGCTCGGCCAGGGCGGCCTCGCGCCCCGGCCGCTGGCGCTCCCCGGCGTGGACGGCGCGCTGGCCGTGCTGCCGCCCTTCGCCAGCGCGCTCGGCTCGCGCGTCGCGTTCGAGCTGCCCCCGGGCCTGCGCGCGACCTCGAGCGTCGCGGCCCAGGCGCTCGCCTGGCGCGGCGGGCGCCTGGTGCTCTCGCCGCCGATCGCGGTCCAGCTCGCGTCGCGTTGACGCGGGCGGGTGGTCCGTCCGTCCCCTCCGACCCCGAACGGAGGGGCGGACGGACCGCGCTTCGGGGGGGGCGCTCTTCCCTGGGGCGCTGAGCGCGGAACTGCGCTCGCGGCCCGATGCTCGCGGGAGCTCGCGGCCCTGGGCGGACCCGCTCCCTCAGAACGCCATCCCGATGGCGAGGTGCACCACGAAGTCGTCCTCGCCCCGCCGCGCGTCGGGATTCCAGCCGACGTCGAGGCGCACCGGGCCGATCGGCAGCAGGTAGCGCAGCCCGGCGCCGACGCCCGTGCGGATGTCCTCGAAGCGCAGGTAGTCCTCCACCAGCGGCACGACGTTGCCGGCGTCGAAGAAGAGGCCCGCCTCGAGGTGGCCGACGAGCCTCTGGCGCAGCTCGACGTTCCACACGTTGTAGGCCTGGCCGCCGGCCGGGTCGCCGCCCGCGTCCACGCCCAGCTCGTCCTCCGCGAACGAGCGCACGGTGTTCTCGCCGCCGTTGAAGAAGCGCTCCTGCAGCGGCAGCTCGAGCGTGTCCGCCACCGGCTGGCGCAGCGCGGTGAGCGCGCGCAGCGCGAGCACCGTGTCGTCGCCGAGGGCGACGAACTGCGAGGCCTCCAGCGTGCCGCCGACGTAGTCCACCTCGGAGCCGAAGGCGTGCGAGGCCCATTCGACGCTGGCGCGCCGCCGCCCGCCGTGGTGGGGCGTGAAGAGCTGCCCGCGGTCGTCGTGCGTCGTCGAGAGCGTGACGGAGGCGATGTTGGCGTCGTCGACGGCGTCGGGCGGCAGCTCGTTCTCGACGTTCGTGTCCACGTCGTCGAGCTCGCTGCGCCGGAACGAGTAGGAGAGCGTCGAGCGCAGGCGCTCGCTCCACAGGCGCGCCAGGCTGAGCTCGGTGCCGAACTCGGTCTTCGTGAAGGACGGCTCCTCGCGGTGGTCGGCGCTGACGGCGACGCGCGACTCGTAGCGGCCGCGCTCGATCCAGGGGTCGTTCCAGGCGACCGAGGCCGTCTGCGCCAGGAAGCCGAAGGTGCTCTGGGCGCGGATGCCGTTGCCGCTGCCGAAGGCGTTGCGCTCGTCGATCCCGAACGACAGCCGCGCGCCCTCGTAGGAGCCGTAGCCCGGCTCGACGAAGAACTCGATGCTCGGCAGCTCCTCGACGCGCACGAGGAGGTCGCGCGCGGCCGCGTCGCCCTCGGCCAGGTCGATCGCGACCGAGCGGAACAGCCCGGAGCGGTACAGGTTGGCGAAGCTCTCGCGCACCGCCGTCGCGTCGTAGGCGTCGCCCTCCCGCAGCGCGAGACGCGAGCGCACCAGCGCGTCGTGCCCCGGATCCGCGCCCTCGACGCGCACCGCCGCGATCGAGACGCGCGGCCCGGGCTCCACGGCGTAGGCGAGGCGCACGTCGCCGCTCGCCGGGTCGATCGTCGTCTCGACCTCGACGGCGGCGTCCGGCCGGGCGTCCTCGCCCAGCGCCTCGAGCAGCGCGGCGCGCAGCGCGTAGGCCACCGGCGGCGTGTAGGGCCGGTCGAGGCGCGCCTGCGCGGCGCGCTCGAGCGCCCGGCGCGCCCCGGCGAGCGCGGGCTCGTCGTGCGCCAGGCGCAGCCGCACCGCGCGCAGGTGCGAGCGCGGACCCTCCTCGACCGTGCACGCGAGCGCCACCGTGCCGCTCGCCACGTCCACCTCCTCCTCCACCGACGCGACGCGCACGCGCAGCCAGCCCTTCTGGTAGTAGTACTCCTCGACGCCGGACGACGCCGAGCGCACGCGCGCGCGCACGAAGGGCTGCGGCTCGCCCTCGGGCAGGAAGAAGAGCGAGAGCGTCTCGCCGTCCACGCCCTCGTTGCCGCGGAACGCGACCGAGACCAGCGTCAGGCGCGGCCCCTCGTCCACACGGAAGAGCGCCCGCGCCCCGTCGGCGTCCTCCTCGAGCGCGTAGTCCACCGCGACCTGCGCGAAGCCGTTGGCGCGGTAGTGCTCCTCGATCGCGTACGCGGCGTCGTCCACCTGCGCCCGCGTGACGCTCTCGGGCACCGGGCCGAGCCGGTCGGCCTCGATCGCCGCGAGCAGCTCCTGCTCCGGGAAGGAGCGCACCCCGGCGAAGGCGACGCTCGTGCGCTCGCCCAGCGCCTGGCGCGGGTCGGACGTGCTGCGGCACGCCGCCAGCACGGCCAGCACGACCAGCGCCAGCCGTCTCATGGCAGGCGGAACAGGAACCCGATCCCCAGGTTGACCTTGTCGTACTTGTCGCGCTCGGCGCTCAGGAAGGGCACGCGGCCCACGTCGCGCGGACGGTCGGAGAAGTAGTACGACACCTCGGTCGTGGGCGCGCCGCTGCGCGTGACGTCGGCGCCGACCTCGATGTCCAGCCGCTCGAGCAGGCCGTTCCCGCCCTCGGAGTCGCCGCGCAGCCAGCGCGCGAGGAAGTCGCGCGCCAGGTAGACCGCCACCGTGCGCGCGGCGGCCTCGCTGCGCGAGGCGGTGTCGCCATCGGGCAGCTCGCCGGTCAGGAACAGCACCAGGAGCTGGTCGGCCGGCAGGGGCGGCGTGGACCACAGCTCGATCTCCGGCGCCAGCGCGTCGCCGCTGACGCGCACGCCGACGTCGTAGCCCTTGATGCGCGAGCGGCCGGAGAGCTCGAGCGCGGGCGTGAAGGGCGCGTCGGGGCGGAACTCGACCAGCCCCGAGTCCACCAGCAGCGAGCCCGAGGGCAGGGACAGCCGCCCGGGGTCCACGTACACGCGCCCCGTGACGAGCGGCACCTCGCCCGTGCCCCGCAGGCGCAGGTCGGGGCGCACGACCGCGTCGGCCACGTTGTTGTCCACGCGCAGCGGCCCGCGCACGCCCACGTCGAGCGTCATGCGCGCGAGCGGCTCGTCGCGCCAGAGCTGGAACGACAGGCCGCGCCCGCCGGCCGACGGCGGCGCCGCCTCGCCGCGCAGCGCGCCGAGGAAGTCCAGGTCGCGCGCGTAGCGCCCTTCGGTCAGCGCCACGTCGCCCTGCGCGCGCAGCGCCGAGAGCGGCCCCGCCACCGCGAGCCGCGCGTCGCCCCGCACGCGCAGCCCGTTCGAGCGCGCGAGCAGCAGGTTCTGGCCCTCGAGCTCGAGCGCGAGCTCGGGCTCGGCGCGCTCGCCGCCCGGGAGCGCCAGCGAGCCCCGCGCCGTGAACGGCGCGGCGCCCAGCTCGCCGGTGAGCTGCTCGAGCTCGACCTCGCGCTCGCGGAAGCGCAGGCGCGCCGCGAGCCGCTCGATCGCGGGGAAGTCGGAGGCGAGCCGCAGCGACGCGTCGTCGACGGCCAGCGTCCCGGCGTAGGACGGCCGCGCCGGCGTGCCCGAGAGCTCCAGCGTGCCCTGCACGGTGCCCGCCGCGCGGCGCAGCGCGTCCGAGCGCGCGGCCAGCCAGCCGACGTCCTCGAGCGCGAGCTCGAGCTCGAGCGCGAGCGGCGCCTCGCGCCAGCCGCCGAGCGTCCCGCGCACGAGGCCGGCGAGCGGCAGCGGCGCGCCGACCGAGCCGTGCGCCTCGACGCGGCCGAGCGCGGCGCTCTCGAGCGCGAGCGACTCGAGCCGGCAGGTGTCGTCCGCCGCGAGCGCGAGGCGCAGGTCGGCGCGGCGGCCGACGAAGCCGGGGCCGAGCGGGTCGAGCGCGACGGCGTCGAGCGCGACCTGCGCCCGCCCGCGCGCGGCCTCCCACGTGCCCGCGAGGTCGGCCTCGAGGCGCAGCGCGCCGGCCAGGTCGGCGGGCGCGAGCGGCACGCGCCGCGCGAGCGCGGCCAGGTCGAGGTCGGCGCTGGCGCGCAGGGCGAGCTCGCCCGGCGCGAGCGGCTCCTCCGCCAGCGGGTCGAGCGGCACGGCGCCCGACGCGACCAGCGTGCCGACGCGCGCGTGCTCGAGCACGAGCTGCTCGAGGGTCAGCCGCCCTTCCTCGAGGGCGCCGCGCGCGAGCGCCGTCCAGGGCGCGTCCTCGGACCCCACGCGCAGCTCGGCCAGGCGCACGTCGAAGCGCGCGCGCAGGCCGCCCTGGTCGCGCTCGGCCTGCACGCTGGCGTCCACGCCGCTCGTGCGCGCCGCCGCCAGCGCGCCGCTCAGCCAGGGCGATGGATCGAGCCCGTCGAGCACGAGGTCGGCGCGCCAGGCGCTCGCGCCGGCGCGGCGCGCGGAGAGCTGGAGCAGCCCCGGCCCCTCGAGCCGCAGCGGCTCGAGCGTCCAGCGCGTGGCGTCCAGGACGCGCAGCGTGGCCGGCGCGGCGAGCGCCAGCCGGGCGCCGGGCGCCTCGGCCTCGAGCGCGTCGATCGTCGCGCTCCACGGTCCGCCGCCCGCGCCCGGCGTCAGGCCCGCGAGCGTCCCGGCGAGCGTCACGCGGCGCGCGCCGGCCTCGAGCGCCAGCTCGCTCACGCGCACGCGCGCCTCCGCGCCCGCGCCCCCGCCATCGATCTCCGCCCGCAGGCGCGCCCGGTCGAGCGCGACGCCGCCGGCCGCGAGGCCGCGCGCCTCGAGCGCGAGCGACCCCGTCGGCGCCGCGAGCGGTCCGTCGAGCGCGAGCTCGAGGTCGAGCTCGCCGGCGGGCAGGGCCTCGATCCCGAGCGCCGCGAGGTCGAGAGCGCTGCCGCGCAGGACGAGGCCGTCGAGCGCCGGCGGCTCGAGCTCGAGCGCCCCCGAGGCGGACAGCCGTCCCACGCCGCCGTCGAGCTCCAGCGAGCGCAGCTCGGCGCGGCCGGCGTCCAGCGCGAGGCGCAGCGCGCCGTCGCCGAGCGCGCGCCCGAAGGCGCTCAGCCCGCGCACGCGTCCGTCGAGCTCGCCGTGCGGCGCGTCGAGCGGGCCCTCGACCGCGAGCGAGCCCGCGAGCGCGCCGCGCAGGGCGTCGCTGCCGACCAGGCGCGCCAGCTCGCCCAGCTCGTCGAAGGCGACCTCGACGTCGAGCGCGACGCGCGCGCGCGCCAGGTCGCCGTCGGCGGGCACGCGCAGCGTGCCCTGGCGCAGGACGAGCGCGCCGCCCTCGGTCGTGACGCGCGCGCGCTCGATCGCGAGCACCCCCGCGCGCAGGCGTCCCGCGAGCTCGACCGCGTGGTCGGGGACGCGCGCGTCCGCGGGCAGGCCGGCGAGCAGCGGCAGGTCGTGCAGCTCGAGCGACAGCGCGCCCTCGAGCGCGAGCAGGAGCGGCTCGGGCCCGTGCGCCAGGCGCAGCGCGTCGGCGGCGAGGCGGTTGTCGCCGCGCCAGGCACGCAGCTCCGAGAGCGCGAGGGCGTCGGGCGTGTCCGCCGCCCGCGCCTGCAGGCCGTCGAGGCGCAGCGCGCCCCAGGCGAGCGCGCGCCCCTCGAGCGCGAGCTGCCACGTGCCGGCCGCGAGGTCGAGCGTGCCACGGGCGTCGAGCGCGCCGGCGAGCTCCGGCTCGGCGAGGAACGGCGCCAGGCGCGCGAGCGAGAGGTCGGTGAGCTCGACCGCGAGCGCGTCCGCCGGCCCGTGCGCCGCGAGCGTCCCGCCGAGCAGCGTCCCCTCCAGCGAGACGGCGGGCGCGGCGCCGGACAGGTCGAGCTCGGCCCGCGTCAGGGCCAGCGCGGGCGCGCCGGCGAGGCCGCCGGGCTCGGCCAGCCGCAGCTCGTCGAGGCGCGCGCGCTCGCCGTCCCAGGTGCCGCGCGCGCGCAGGTCGAGCGCCAGCGCCGGCTCGTCGCAGGAGAGCGCCGCGGCGAGCGCGACGGGCTCCGGGCCGCCCCCGGTCGCGCGCAGCCCGCGCGCCGCGAGCGTCGGCCCGTCCGCCAGGCGCACGCGGAGCTCCTCCAGCGCGACGTCGAGCGCGGGCAGGCGCCCGGGCGGCGCGCCGGCGGGCTCCCCGGGCGCGGCCGGCGGCTCCGCGCCCGCCGCGGCGCCCAGGTCGAGCGCCACGCGCCGCGCGCGCAGCGCCACGCGCTCGAGCGCGTCCAGCCGGCCGAGCAGGAGGCCCGGCGAGTAGCGCAGCTCGAGGCGTGCGCCCTCGACGGCGGCCACGGCCGGGCGGCCGCCGGAGAGCGGCGCGAGCGCCAGGTCCTCGACGACGAGGTGCGTCAGCAGGTTGCCGCGGATCGACCCGAGCGTGAGCCGCGCGCCGAGCGCGCGCTCGAGCGGCGCGCGCGCCAGCCGCTCGACCAGCGGCGCGAGCGTGCGCGAGCGCGTCGCGTAGAGGAGCGCGAGCGCGAGCGCCGCCACGAGCGCGGCGCGCGCGAGGAAGCGTCGGGTCCGATGGGTCGCCATGGCGCGACCGCCCGGGCGCGGCCGAGCGTGGCCGCGCCCGGGCGGGCACACGAATTCTAGGGCGCGTGCCGAGGCGACGCGCGCGCGCCGCCGGGCGCGACGGGACGCTCGCCGCCCGCGACGGCCCTCGGCGAGGGGCGGATCGGCGAGGGCGAGGCTACCATCGACGCGCAGAGCGGCGATCCCGCTGCCGGTCGGCGCGCCGATCGACGGCGGGAGGCCGCACGAACGCGTCACCGACGACCTCGAGGAGGAGGGCGGGCCGCTGCCGGCGCTCGAGCGCGTGCTCGGGCGTCCGCGCGCCGCCGATCGCCCGCGCCATGCGACTCGACGCACGCACGCTCTACACGACGCTCGACCTCGCGCCCGACGAGGTGCGCGCCCTCTTGGACTACGCGCGGGCGATCAAGGCCGGGCGCGCCGCGCCGCCGCTCGAGCGCCGCGTGGCCGCGCTCTTCTTCTTCAACGCCTCGGTGCGCACGCGCCTGTCGTGCGAGTCGGCCATGGCACGCTTCGGCGGCACGGCCATGACGGTCAACCCGGGCAAGGACACCTGGAGCTTCGAGTGCGGCGAGGGCGTCGTGATGGACGCGGGCACCCAGGAGCACGTGCGCGAGCTGGCCCCGGTGGTCTCGCGCATGTGCGACGTGGTCGGCATCCGCAAGTCGGAGCTGATCACGGTGGGGGCGACGCGCGCCGAGGTCACGGGCGACTACGCGGCGCTCGCGCGCGACGAGTTCCTGCACGCCTTCGCGCGCTTCGCCGAGGTCCCGGTGGTGAACCTCGAGTCGAACAAGTGGCACCCGCTGCAGGGGCTGGCCGACGCGCAGACGATGCTCGAGCGCCTGGGCGATCCGCGCGGCAAGAAGTACGTCCTGACCTGGGCCTGGCACCCGAAGTCGCTGCCGGTCGCGACGCCGCACTCGCAGCTCCTGGCGGCGGCGGACCTGGGCATGGACGTGACCGTGCTGCGGCCCGAGGGCTTCGGGCTCGACCCCGAGGTCGTGGCGGCGGCGCGCGCGCGCGCCGAGGCGCTGGGCGGGTCGCTCGTCGAGAGCGACGACGTCCTGGGCGCCTACCGCGGCGCGCACGTCGTGTGCGCCAAGGCCTGGGGCTCGCTCGACTACTACGGCCGCTTCGACGAGGAGGCGCGCGCCAAGGCGCCCCTGCGCGCGCGCTGGATCGTGGACACGGACAAGATGGCCCGCACCGACGACGCCTTCTTCCTGCACTGCCTGCCGGTGCGGCGCAACGTCGTCGTGGCCGACGCCGTGCTCGACGGGCCGCGCTCGGCCGTCGTGGACGAGGCCGAGAACCGGCTGTGGACGGCGGCGGCCGTGCTGGGCGCGCTGGTGCGCCGCTGACGATGGGCGCGCCGCTCGTGCGCGAGGGCGGGCCGGCGGACGCGCCGCTGGCGCTCGCCGCGGCGGCCCTGATCCGCGCCGCCGCGCGCGAGCACGACATCGCCGAGCGCGCGCCCGAGTGGCTGGCGGCGAAGATCGTCCACGGCCGCGCCGCGCTGGCGCTGGCGGCGGCCGAGCTGGTCGGCTTCGGCTATTGGTCCGAGTGGGAGGGCGGCCGCTTCGTGTCGCACTCGGGGCTGGTCGTGGACCCCGCCTGGCGCGGGCACGGCCTCGGCCGGCGCCTGAAGGAGGCGCTGCTCGCCTCCTCGCGGCGCGCCTTCCCGCGTGCGGCGCTGATGAGCCTGACGACCTCGCCGCAGGTCAAGGCGCTGAACCTGTCGCTCGGCTTCCGCGTCGTGCCGCTCGAGCGCTTGACCGCGGACGAGACCTTCTGGAAGGGCTGCGAGACCTGCCGCAACGTCGCCGCCGTGCGCGCGCGCGGCGAGCGCTGCTGCTGCGAGGGCATGCTGCTCGAGCCGCCCGAGCCGGCGGGCTGAGCCGGCGCGCCGGCCGGCGATGGAAGCGCCGCCGCCCCGCGCGCAGGATAGGAGGGCTCCGCGAGCGTCCACGCCATGACCCACCCTCCCGACGTCCCGGCCGGACGGCCGGCGCAGCCCTCCTTCGGCGGGCTCTTCTCGCGCTCGTTCCTGATCGCGCTCCTCTGCGGAGTGCTGGCGGTCGTGCTGTGGCGGGACCTGCGGCGCGGCCCGCTGCTCGACCCGCACGCCGAGCCGCGCGCGGTCGCGGCGCGCGGCGACCTGGCGCAGGACGAGGCCAGCACGGTGCGCCTGTTCGAGGTCGCCTCGCCCTCGGTCGTGCACATCAACACCGCCCGGCGCCAGCTCGTGCGCGACTTCTTCCGCGCGCGCGAGGTCGAGGTGCCCGAGGGCTCGGGCTCGGGCTTCGTGTGGGACGAGCAGGGCCACATCGTCACGAACGACCACGTCGTCGCCACCGCCTCGGACGTCGAGGTGCGCCTGAACGACCAGAGCGTCTACCGCGCCACGGTCGTGGGCGAGATGCCGGAGTACGACCTGGCCGTGCTGCACGTGGACGCCCCGCCCGGGCGGCTGCCGCCGATCGCCATCGGCACCTCGGCCGACCTGCGCGTGGGGCAGAAGGCCTTCGCGATCGGCAACCCCTTCGGCCTCGACCAGACGCTGACCACGGGCATCATCAGCGGGCTGGACCGGCAGATGGTGAGCATCGCGCGCACCACGATCGACGGCGTCATCCAGACCGACGCGGCGATCAACCCGGGGAACTCGGGCGGGCCGCTGCTCGACAGCGCGGGCCGCCTGATCGGCATCAACACCGCCATCCAGAGCCCCTCGGGCGCCGCGGCCGGCGTCGGCTTCGCCGTGCCGGTGGACACGATCAACCGCATCGTGCCGCTCCTGATCCGCGGCGGCCGGCCGCGCGCCGGGCTGGGCATCCAGCTCGGCTCCGACCAGCTCGTGCGCCGGCTGCGGCGCGAGGGCGCGCTGGTCTGGGCCACCGCCGAGGGGGGAGCGGCCGAGCGGGCGGGCCTGCTCGGCATGCGGCGCGAGGGCGACGCTACGCTCTTCGGCGACCTGATCGTCGCCCTCGACGGCGAGCGCGTACGCCATGGGGAGGATCTCCTGGCGCTGCTCCAGGAGCACCAGCCCGGCGACGAGGTCGCGCTGACGATCCTGCGCGATCCCGCCGGCCGCGCGCGCGAGCAAGAGGTGCGCGTGCGGCTGCAGGAGCTCGCGCCGCGGTGATCCTTTCCCGCCCTGCCCGCCCGCGGGACGCGGGCGCGCGCGGGAGGCGCGGGACGTCAGGCCGGCCGGGTCCGCCGCCGAAGAGGGGGGGCCAGGCGGGAGAGGACGCGCGCTCCGTGATCGCGTACCGTACTCGCGGTTCGCGCGCGGCTCTCCGCGCGCCCTCCACGCCCGGCGAGCTCGCACGCGGGCCTTGGCCCCCCCTTCGAGCCTTCCGGATGTCCGACGCACAGCACGAGATCCCCGCCCCCGAGGTCCTGCTCGAGGGCCTGCGCCGCTGCGGCCTGAACAGCTACGAGTCCGCGGTGTACCTGGGCCTGGTGACCGACCAGGACGCCAAGGTCGCCGAGATCTCGAAGCGCACGGGCGTGCCGCAGCCCAAGGTCTACCAGGCGCTGGACGCGCTGGTGGAGAAGGGCTTCTGCGCCCTCGGCGCGGACGCGATCCACCGCTACCGGCCGATCCCGCCGCGCATCGCGCTCGGCGGCCACGTCGAGGACCTGCGCCGGCAGGAGGAGCAGGCCGGGCGGCTGGCGACGCTGCTCGAGGGCCTGCTGCAGCGCGGCAAGGGCAAGGAGCTGTGGGCGCCGCCGGTCGAGCTCGTGAAGGGCGTGCGCCAGATCGCGCGCCTGCTCGTCGAGCGCATCGACGCGGCGAGGGGCGAGATCCTCGCCTTCTGCAAGGCCCCGCAGGTGCCGGCGATCGAGATCGCCCAGGCGCTGTGGCGCGCGGCCGAGCGCGGCGTCGCGCTGCGCCTGCTCTCCGACGGCGCCTACTACGACTCCGACGAGGCGCAGGAGGAGCAGATCGAGCTCTACCGCTCGATGCCCGCCGAGAAGCGCGAGGCGGAGCAGGTCGCGACCAAGCTGATGGTCGTGGACGACCAGGTCGCGCTGGTCTCGGTCTCGCGTCCGGCCACGGTGCGCGCCGAGGACTTCATGGTGCTCGTCCTGCGCCAGGAGGGCCTGGTCCAGCACTTCCTGGCCTCCTTCCATCGCGCCTGGGAGAGCGCCAAGCCGATCCGCGTCGGGAACGCCTCCTGAGCGACGCGGTCGCTCAGGACCGCGGCCCCCTGGCCGCGGCCGGCGCGGAGCGCGGTGGCGCCGCAGGCCTCGCTCGCGCCGCAGGCGCGACCCCATCGTCGCGCAGCGA
>CADEGS010000040.1:0-23522 GCA_902826945.1 uncultured bacterium
GCGCCGCGACCACGGCCGGATCTACTTCGTCGACCTGCGCGACCGCTACGGCCTGACCCAGGTCGTGCTGGGGGAGGACGTCTCCGACGCGGTCAAGCTCTCCTCCGAGGACGTGATCTCGGTGCAGGGCGTGGTCGTCGAGCGCGCGCCGGCCAACGTGAACGCCGAGCGTGCCACGGGCGCGATCGAGGTGCGCGTCGAGCGCCTGCAGATCCTGTCCAAGGCCGCCACGCCGCCGATCGAGGTGGCCGGCGGGGACGAGCCGGCGATCGAGACGCGCCTGCGCTACCGCTACCTGGACCTGCGCCGCGAGCCGCTGCAGAAGAACCTCTTGCACCGCGCGCGCTTCGTGGCGGCGCTGCGCCAGGGCTTCGAGGCCCAGGGCTTCGTCGACATCGAGACGCCGGTGCTGACCAAGGCCACGCCCGAGGGCGCGCGCGACTACCTGGTGCCCAGCCGCGTGCACCCGGGCCACTTCTACGCGCTGCCGCAGTCGCCCCAGATCTTCAAGCAGATCCTGATGGTGGCGGGCTTCGACCGCTACTACCAGGTCGCGCGCTGCTTCCGCGACGAGGACCTGCGCGCCGACCGCCAGCCGGACTTCACCCAGCTCGACATGGAGATGTCCTTCGTCGAGGAGGAGGACGTGTTCGCCGTCTGGGAGCGGGCGCTGGCGCACACCTTCCGCGAGGCCCTGGGGATCGAGCTCCCGCTGCCCTTCGCGCGCCTGCGCTACAGCGAATCCATGGCGCGCTTCGGCTCGGACAAGCCCGACACGCGCTTCGGGATGGAGCTGGTCGACTGCGCCGACTGGGCGCGCGGCGCCCAGTTCCGCGTCTTCCAGCAGGCGCTCGAGAGCGGCGGCGCGGTCGGCGGCATCACGGTGCCGGGCGGCGTGGCGCGCGTCTCGACCAAGCGCATCCAGGAGCTGACGGCCTTCGTGGCCGAGTTCGGCGCCAAGGGCCTGGCCTTCTGGAAGCTCGGCCCGGACGGCGGCTCCGGGCCGCTGGCGAAGTTCACCGGCGGCGAGCTCGGCGCGCGGCTGCGCGCGCGCATGGGCGCCGCGGACGGCGACCTGTGCCTGTTCGTGGCCGACCAGCCCAGGGTCGTGACGCGCGCGCTGGGCGAGCTGCGCCTGAAGCTCGGGCGCGAGCTGGGGCTGGCCCAGCCGGGCTGGAACCTGCTGTGGGTGACGCACTTCCCGCTCTTCGAGCAGGACCCGGAGACGGGCACCTTCCACAGCCAGCACCACCCGTTCACCGCGCCCGAGGACTGGGAGCTGGGCGGGGTGGAGACGGCCGTCGACCCGCGCCTGGGGGGGCTGGCGAGCCGCTCCTACGACCTGGTGCTCAACGGCTGGGAGCTCGGCTCGGGCTCGATCCGTATCCACCGCGCGGACGTGCAGGCCAAGATGTTCCGCCTGCTCGGCATCGACGAGCGCGAGCAGCGCGCCAAGTTCGGCTTCCTGCTGGACGCGCTGAGCTACGGCGCGCCGCCCCACGGCGGCTTCGCCATGGGCATCGACCGCGTCGTGGCGCTGACCGCCGGCCTGGACAACATCCGCGACGTGATCGCTTTCCCCAAGACCGCCTCGGCCGCCGACCTGATGTGCGACGCGCCCTCGCCGGTGCCGCCGGCGCAGCTGGCCGAGGTCCACGTGCGCCTGAGCGAGAGCGCCGAGCGCGCCCTGGCGGCGCGCGAGCGGGCCGGGCCCGCCGCCCCGCGCCCATGAGGGTCGCCCGCGCTTCCCGCGCGGCTCCCGGCGCCCGCGCGCCGGCCGCCTGGCGCATCCGGCGCCCCCCGTCTATCCTGCGACCCCAGCCGGGAGCGGCGCGAGACGTCCGCCGCGCCCCGCGACGAACCCTAGCGAAGCCAACTACTTGAGACGAAAACCCAGCAGCCCTCCGCCGACCAGCCAGCAGAAGTACCGCGTCAACCGTCAGATCCGCGTGCCCGAGGTCTTCCTCGTCGCCGCGGACAACACGCAGCTCGGTGTCACGCCCACCGACGACGCGCGCCGCGTCGCGGAGGAGGCCGGGCTCGACCTGGTCGAGGTCGCGCCCAACGCTCGCCCGCCCGTCTGCCGCATCCTCGACTACGGCAAGTTCCTCTACCAGCAGAAGAAGAAGGAGCGCGGCGGCGCCAAGCGCTCGAAGGCGCACTCGACGCTGAAGGAGCTGCGCGTGCGCCCGGCGATCGACCCGCACGACCTCGAGTACCGCCTGGTGCAGGGGCGCAAGTTCCTCGAGGAGGGGCACAAGGTGCAGGTCGTGTGCATCTTCCGCGGGCGCCAGCGCGCGCACCCCGAGATGGGCCAGAAGGTCATGGACCAGGTGGCGAAGCAGCTCGGGGACATCTCGAAGATCGAGGCCCAGCCGCGCATGAACGGCCCGCGCATGACCATGCTGCTGGCGCGCAAGTAGGGGAGGGCCCCCGGGGCGGGGGCTTGGCGGGCCGGCCGTCCGCCGCTACTCTGTTCCGCCTCATCCGAAGGGCGGCGCCCGGGCCGGGGCGTCCGCACCCCCGCAGCGGTCCAGGGCGCGCCGCGCCCGCCGGCGACCGGGGAACGCGCTCCACGCCAGCGGCCCCGGAGTGGAGCAGGAGACGAACGATGCCGAAGCAGAAGTCGAAGGGCTCCGCCAAGGGGCGCTTCCGCGTCACGAAGAACGGCAAGGTGAAGTGCAGCAAGCCGTTCCGCGGGCACCAGCACGCGATGCACAACGGCAAGCAGCGCCGCTCCCTGCGCAAGGCCATCGTGCTCGAGGGCACGTGGGCGCGCCTGGTCCGTGACATGCTGGGGGCCTGATCCATGGTGCGCGTGACCTATGGCGCCCCGCGCCACCAGAAGAAGACCCGCTACTTCAAGAGCGCCCGCGGCTACGTCGGCGGGCGGCACCGGCTGTGGCGCACCGTGCGCGAGACGCTCGTGCGCGCCTGGGCCTACTCGACGCGCGACCGACGCCAGAAGAAGCGGCACTACCGCCAGCTCTGGATCCTGCGCATCAACGCGGCCGCGCGCGCGCGCGGGATCACGTACTCGCAGCTCGTGAGCGGGCTCAAGCGCGCGCAGGTCGAGCTGAACCGCAAGGAGCTCGCCAGCCTCGCGGTGAGCGAGCCGGCGGCCTTCGACGCGCTGGTCGAGACCGCGCGCCAGGCGCGCTGAGGGCGAACGGGGCGGGCGCTCCGACCCTGCGACCGCGATGACGACCGGCGAGCGCGAGGCGATCCTCGAGCGAGCGCGCGCGGAGGCGCGGGCCGCCGCCTCGCGCGAGGAGCTGGCGCAGCTCGAGCGCCGCTACCTCGGCAAGGAGGGCCCGGTGGGGGCGCTCCTGGCGTCGATCCAGTCCGCGCCGCCGTCCGACAGGAAGCGCATCGGGCAGGAGGCGAACGCGCTCAAGCAGGCGCTCGAGGAGGCGCTGGCCGCGCGCCGCGCCGCGCTCGAGGCCGAGGAGCTGGCGGCCGAGCGGCGCGCCGAGGGCTTCGACCCGACGCTGCCGCCGGCGCGCGTGGCGCGCGGCTCGCTGCACCCCGTCACGCTCGTGACGCGCGAGCTCGAGGACATCTTCACCTCGATGGGCTACGCCGTGCTCGACGGGCCCGAGGTCGAGCTCGCGTACTACAACTTCGAGGCGCTGAACATCCCCGCCGACCATCCGGCGCGCGAGATGTACGACACGTTCTGGTGCGACCAGGAGCGCAACCTGCTCCTGCGCACGCACACCTCGCCGGTGCAGATCCGCGCGCTCGAGCGCCTCCAGCCGCCCTTCCGCGCGATCGTGCCGGGGCGCTGCTTCCGCAACGAGACGGTCGACGCCAGCCACGAGCACACCTTCCACCAGATGGAGGGCCTGGTCGTCGGCGAGGGCGTCACCGTCGGCCACCTGATCGGCACGATGAAGACCTTCCTGCGCGAGGTCTTCCGGCGCGAGCTCGAGGTGCGCCTGCGCCCGGGCTTCTTCCCGTTCGTCGAGCCCGGCTTCGAGCTCGACGTGCGCTGCCCGTTCTGCGAGGAGGGCTGCAGCGTGTGCAAGCGCACGCGCTGGATCGAGCTGTGCCCGTGCGGCATGGTGCACCCCGCGGTGCTGCGCCACGGCGGCGTGGACCCCGAGCGCCACACCGGCTTCGCCTTCGGGCTGGGCCTCTCGCGCCTGGTCATGCTGCGCTACGGAATCGACGACGTGCGCCTCCTGCTCGGCGGCGACCTGCGCTTCCTGGAGCCGCTCGGGTGAAGGTCTCCTTCGCCTGGCTCGCGCGCCACGTGGACCTCTCGGGGCTGAGCCCCGACGAGGTCGCGGCCGCGCTGACGCTGCACACCGCCGAGGTCGAGGGCGTCGAGCGCTTTGCGCCGGCGCTCTCCGACGTCGTCGTCGGCCACGTGCTCGCGCGCGAGCGCCACCCCGACGCCGAGAAGCTCAGCGTGTGCCGCGTGGACCTCGGCAGCGCGGGCGAGGGCGCGCCGCTGCAGATCGTGTGCGGCGCGCCGAACGTCGCCGCCGGCCAGCGCGTGGCCGTGGCGCGCGTCGGCACCGTGCTGCCGGGCGACCTCAAGCTCAAGAAGGCCAAGATCCGCGGCGTCGAGTCGTGCGGGATGATCTGCTCGGAGCGCGAGCTCGCGCTGGGCGACGAGCACGACGGCATCTGGGTGCTGCCCGCGGACGCGCGGCTGGGCGCGCCGGTGGCGGACGCGCTGGGCGCGCTCGACCACGTGATCGAGATCGACAACAAGTCGCTCACGCACCGCCCCGATCTGTGGGGCCACCGCGGCCTGGCGGGGGAGGTGGCGGCGCTCTTCGGGCGCGCGCTGCGCCCGCTCGACCTCTCGCTGCCGGCCTGCGAGCCGGGCGCGCCCTACCCCGTGCGCGTCGAGAGCGACGGCTGCCCGCGCTACCTCGGCCTGTGCCTGGACGGCGTGCGGAACGAGCGCTCGCCGCTGTGGATGCGCCTGCTCCTGCTCGCGGCCGGGCAGCGGCCGCTCGACCTCCTGGTCGACCTCTCGAACTTCGTGATGCTCGACCTGGCGCAGCCGAACCACCTGTTCGACCGCCGGCGCCTGGCGCCCGAGGGCATCGTCGTGCGCGACGCGCGGCCCGGCGAGCGCATGCGCACCCTGGACGGCGTCGAGCGCGCGCTCGCGCCCGAGGACATGCTGATCACCTCCGGCGGCGAGGCGGTCGCGCTCGCCGGCGTGATGGGCGGCGAGGCCTCGAAGGTCGCGGCCGACACGACCGAGCTCTTGCTCGAGGCGGCGGCCTTCCACCCCGCGCGCGTGCGGCGCACCGCGGCGCGCCTGGCGCTGCGCACCGACGCCTCGGCGCGCTTCGAGAAGAGCCTCTCGCCGACGCTCCCGCCGCAGGCCGCGGCGCACCTCGTGCGCCTGCTGCGCGAGCTGCAGCCCGGCGTGCGCCTGTCGCGCCCGGCCGGCGACGCGGGCGCCTGGCAGGACCCCGCGCGCTCGGTCGCGCTGCGGCCCGAGCGCGTGCGCGCGCTGCTCGGCGCCGAGGTGCCCGACGCGGAGATCGAGCGCACGCTCGTGCGCCTGGGCTTCGGCGTGAGCCGCGGCGCGCCCTGGACGGTGGCCGTGCCCTCGGTGCGCGCCACGAAGGACGTCGCGATCGAGGAGGACCTGGTCGAGGAGATCGGCCGCGTGCACGGCTACGGCAACATCGCCGAGCGCCCGCTGGTCTCCGAGCTGCGGCCCGCGCCGCGCGACGCGCGCCGGGCGCTCGTGCGCGCGCTGCAGGATCGCCTGGCGGGCGCCGCCCGCTTCCACGAGGTGCAGACCTACACCTTCCAGGCGGACGCGCTGCTCGAGGCGCTCGGCCTGGCCGCGCTGCCGCACGTGCGCGTCGTGAACCCGCAGATCGAGGACGCCGCGCGCGTGCGCCGCTCGGTGCTGCCGAGCCTGATCGGGCTCCTGGCCCACAACCGCCGCCACGCCGCCGACGTGCGCCTGTTCGAGCTCGGCAAGGGCTACCTGCCCGAGGAGCCGAGCGCGCGCGGCGAGCCGCGCGAGCTGCACCAGTGCGCGATGGCCTGGATGACGCCCCGGCCCGGCCCGGGCGCGCGCTTCGACGCCGGAGCGCTGGCGCGCCTGCACGGCGTCGTGCGCGACCTCGTGCGCCACGCCGGCCGCGGCGCCCTCGCCGCGCGCCCGGCCGCCGCGCCGCCGCCCTGGGCGCACCCGGGCAAGTGCCTGGAGCTCCTCTCCGCCGGCGGCGAGGCCGCGCTCGGCCTGCTGGCCGAGCTCGAGCCCGCGCGCGCGCGCGCGCTGGGCCTCACGGGCGAGCTCGACGGCGAGGTCGCGCTGTGCGAGCTCGACCTCGATCGGCTGCTGGCCGCGCCGCCGGCGCCGGCCGTCTACGAGCCGCTGCCGCGCTTCCCGCCGGTCAAGCTCGACGTGGCGCTGGCGCTCGCCGAGGCCGTGCCCGCGGCCGACGCGGCGGCGGCGATCGAGCGCGCCGGCAAGGGCCTCGTGCGCGCCGTCGAGCTCTTCGACCTCTACCGCGGCGAGAGCCTGGGCGCGGGGAAGAAGTCGCTCGCCTACCACGTCGTGCTCGCGAGCGACGCGCGCACGCTCACCGACCAGGACGAGGCCAAGTTCCTCCAGCGCCTCGAGCGCGAGGCCGCCGAGCTCGGAGGCGAGCTGCGCCGGGCCTGAGCCCCGGGCTCGGGCCCGACCCGCGGCCGCGTCTCGCGCTGGCCAGCGACTCCCCGGGTAGCCCGCGCTCCGCGGCACGGATAGGGGAGGCAGCATGCGCTCGCTCGCCCCGCTCCTGCTCCTTCTCGCATCCGCCTGCGGTGGCCGTCCGGCGCCCGTGCGCGGGGTCGTCTTGGTGCTGCTGGACACGCTGCGCGCCGATCGCCTGGGCTGCGCCGGGTACGAGCGCCGCGCGACGACGCCGCGGCTCGACGCCTTCGCGCGCGAGGGCGTCGTGTTCGAGAGCGCCTTCAGCCACGCGCCCTGGACGATCGCCTCGCTGGCCTCGATCCTCGCGGGCTTCCCCGACACGCGCGCGTTCGAGGGCGGGCTGCAGCGCTCGCTGGTCGAGACGCTCTCCGCCGCCGGCGTGCGCACGGCGGCCTTCACGGAGGGCGGCTATTTCACCGCCGCGTTCGGGTTCGACCGCGGCTTCGCGTCGTTCCAGGAGGAGCACTACCTCTTCGGCGGCGCGATCGAGCGCACCGTGGACCAGGCGCTCGCGTGGCTGGCGCGACCGGAGGACGGGCGCTTCTTCCTGGTCGTGCACAGCTACGAGGCGCACATGCCCTACCTGCGCACGACGTACGCCGAGGAGCTGCCGCCGGCGCGCTTCGGCGAGCGCTTCACGCAGGAGGCGCACGGCCGCGTCGAGTCGGGCGAGCTCGTCCTCTCGCCCGCCGAGCTGGAGCGGCTCGAGGCGCTCTACGACGGCGGCGTGGCCGCCTGCGACCGCGAGATCGGCCGGCTCCTGGACGGCATCGAGGCGCTCGGCCTGCGCGACGAGGTGGTCGTGATCGTCACGAGCGACCACGGCGAGGAGCTCGCCGAGGGCCGCTTCCCGCGCCACGCCGGCGACCACGGCCACGCGCTCTACGACGAGCTCGTGCACGTGCCGCTGCTCGTGCGCGACCCGCGCCGCGCGCCGCGCCGCGTCGCGGCGCAGGTGCGCTCGATGGACGTGCTGCCGACCGTGCTCGACGTGCTCGGGGTGGCGCCGCCGCCGGACATTCTCGGGCGCTCGCTCGCGCCGCTGCTCGACGGCCGCGCCGAGGCCGCGGAGCGCCTCGCGCGCGGCGGCAGCCCGGAGCAGGGCCCCGACCGCGAGTTCGTGCGCCTCGCGGGCCACAAGCTGATCCGCCGCCTGGAGGAGCCCGCGCCGGGCTCGCCCTTCGCGCGCGTGCCCGCGCTCGAGCTCTTCGACGTCGTGGCCGACCCCGGCGAGCGCCGGGATCTGGCCGCCGAGCGACCCGAGGTGGTGCGCCTCTTGCTCGAGGCCCTCGACGAGGAGGGTCCGGGGAGCGCGATCGACCCCGGAGCGCTCGACGTCCCCGCGGACGTGGCCGAGCGTCTGCGGGCGCTCGGGTACTGACCCGGCGCCAGCGGCGCCGCGAGCGCGTCCTGGCGGGTCGCGCCGCGCCCGCGTATTAAGGGTCCAGGAGCGCGAGGACGCGCGCGGGTCGGCGAGCGCGCGCCGCGCTCGCGACCGCGGGCGGACGGCGCGCCCGTCCCCGCGGCCCTGGCCATGAACGAGATCGAGTCCGTCCTGCACGAGGAGCGCCGCTTCGAGCCGCCCGAGGCCTTCCGCGCGCGCGCGCGGATCGGGAGCCTGGAGGAGTACCGGCGCCTGCACGCGGAGTCGCTGGCCGACCCCGAGGCCTTCTGGGGGCGGATGGCGCGCGAGCTGCCGTGGATGGAGCCGTTCCGGCGCGTGCTCGACTGGAGCGCGGCGCCCTGCGCGCGCTGGTTCGTCGGCGGGCGCACGAACGCGTCGGTCGTCTGCCTCGACCAGCACCTGGCCGGGCCGCGGCGCGACAAGACCGCCTTCCTGTGGGAGGGCGAGCCCGGCGACCGGCGCGCGTTCACCTACGCCGAGGTGCACGCCGAGGTCTGCCGGCTGGCGAGCGCGCTGCGCGCGCGCGGCGTGAAGAAGGGCGACCGCGTCGCGCTCTACATGCCGCTCGTGCCGGAGCTCGCCTTCGCCGTGCTGGCCTGCGCGCGCCTGGGCGCGCCGCACTCGGTGATCTTCGGCGGCTTCAGCGCGCAGGCGATCCGGGACCGCGTGCGGGACGGCGGCTGCACGGCCGTGATCACCGCCGACGGCGGCTGGCGGCGCGGCAAGGTGCTCGACCTGAAGAGCGTCGTGGACGAGGCGCTCGAGGGCGTGGCGGACGTGCACACCGTGCTCGTCGTGCGCCGCACCGGGAACGCGGTCGCCTGGCGCGCGGGCCGCGACGTCTGGTACCACGAGCTCGTGCCCGGCCAGCCGGCGGACCTCGCGCCCGAGCCGATGGACGCGGAGGACACGCTCTTCCTGCTCTACACCTCGGGCTCGACCGGCAAGCCCAAGGGCATCCGCCACACGACCGGCGGCTACCTGGTCGGCGCCTACGTCAGCACGCGCTACGTCTTCGACCTCCGCGACGAGGACGTCTACTGGTGCACGGCGGATGTCGGCTGGATCACCGGGCACAGCTACGTCGTGTACGGGCCGCTCGCGAACGGCGCGACGGTGCTGCTGTACGAGGGCGCGCCCAACCAGCCGCACCCGGGACGCTTCTGGGAGCTGGTCGAGCGCTACCGCGTCTCGGTGCTCTACACCGCTCCGACCGCGATCCGCGCCTTCATGCGCTGGGGCGACGAGCACCCCGCGCGCTTCGACCTCGCGAGCCTGCGCCTGCTCGGCACGGTCGGCGAGCCGATCAACCCCGAGGCCTGGATGTGGTACCGGCGCGTGATCGGCGGCGAGCGCTGCCCGATCGTGGACACCTGGTGGCAGACCGAGACCGGCTCGATCCTGATCACGCCGCTGCCCGGCGCGACGCCGACCAAGCCGGGCTCGGCCACGCTGCCCTTCTTCGGCGTGGACGCGGCGGTCGTGGACGAGGAGGGCAGGGAGCTGCCGCCCGACAAGGGCGGCCTGCTCGTGATCCGCCGGCCGTGGCCCTCGATGCTGCGCGGCATCTGGGGCGACGACGAGCGCTACCGCGAGACGTACTGGTCGCGCGTGCCGGGCGCGTACTTCGCGGGCGACGGCGCGCGCCGCGACCAGGACGGCTACTTCTGGATCCTCGGGCGCGTGGACGACGTGCTGAACGTCAGCGGCCACCGGCTGTCCACGATGGAGATCGAGAGCGCGCTCGTCAGCCACGACGCGGTGGTCGAGGCCGCCGTCGTGCCGCGCCCCGACGAGCTCACCGGCGAGGCGATCTGCGCCTTCGTCACGCTCGGCCCCGGCGCGCGAGCGGGGGGCGAGCTGCGCGAGGCGCTCAAGGAGCACGTCGCGCGCGAGATCGGCAAGCTCGCGCGGCCGGCCGACGTGCGCTTCGCCGAGGCGCTGCCGAAGACGCGCAGCGGCAAGATCATGCGGCGCCTGCTGCGCGACGTCGCCGCCGGCCGCGAGGTCGTGCAGGACACGACCACGCTCGAGGACCTCTCGGTCCTGGCGCGGCTGCGCGAGCACGAGGAGTGAGCGGCGCGCACGGCGCGCGTCACTCGCTCTCGATGCGCGTGTGGCGCAGCGCCACCGGCTGCGCCTGGCGCACGCGCATGTTCAGCACCTCGACGAAGAGCGAGAAGGCCATCGCGAAGTAGACGTAGCCCTTGCTCAGGTGCTGGCCAGCGCCCTCGGCGACGAGCAGCACGCCGATCAGGATCAGGAACGAGAGCGCCAGGATCTTGATCGTGGGGCGGTGCTCGATGAAGCGGCTGATGGGCTCGGCGGCCAGCATCATCACGGCCACCGAGACGATCACGGCCGTGACCATGATCTCGATGTGCTCGGCCATCCCGACGGCGGTGATGACCGAGTCGAGCGAGAACACGAGGTCGAGCAGCATGACCTGCACCAGGACGCTGCCGAAGGTCGCCGCGCCGCGCGGGCCGGGGCCGTGCTCGTGCGCCTCGAGCTTGTCGTGGATCTCCCAGGTCGCCTTGGCGATCAGGAACACGCCGCCGCCGAGCAGGATCAGGTCGCGGCCGGAGACCTCGTGCTCGCCGACGGCGAAGAGCGGAGCGGTCAGGCGCATCAGCCAGCCGATCGCGAACAGGAGGGCGATGCGCATCCCCATCGCCAGCATCAGCCCGAGGCGCCGCGCGCGCGGCTGGTCCTCGCGGGGCAGGCGCCCGGTCAGGATCGACAGGAACACCAGGTTGTCGATCCCGAGCACGATCTCGAGCGCGACCAGGGTCAGGAGGGCGACGAGGTTGTGGGTCGTGAGCAGGTCTGCCATGGCGGAGAGCGGGGTCGGGGAGCGATGAGCCTGCTCCGCCGGGGCCCCGGGAGCGATCTTTTTTCGCGCTCTCGCCCCCGGTCCGGCCCCGGGGCGATCGGAGCGGCCGGCCGACCCGGGCGACGGCGCGCCCCGCGCCGGGACGCAGCGAGCCGCGCTTGAAACGCCCGGGCCCCGTGGACGATAGGCCCCTCGCACCATGCTCGACAGCACCTCCGCGGCCCCCGGCGGCGCCGCCGCTCCGGGGCGCCGCGGGGCCGACCGGCGCGGGCGACCGACCCCGCGCCTCTCGCGCTTCTCGCTGGGGGGCGGGCGCCGGCGGGTCGTGCGGCGCGAGGACGAGCGCGAGGGCAGCTTCGTCGATCTGCACGGCGTGCGCCTGTGGGGCCTGGTCCTGTGGGTGGCGCTGATGAACGTCGGCGACAGCTACTTCACGCTGGTGCACCTCCAGGCGGGCGGGATCGAGCTCAACCCCGTGGCCGCGGCGCTCTTGCAGAGCGGCCGCTTCGGCTTCGTCTTCACGAAGTCGGTCCTGATCGCGCTGGCGCTGGTCGTGCTCGCCGTCCACAAGAACTTCTTCCTGGCGCGCATCGGCCTGTGGACGGCGACGGCGACGTACACGCTGCTCGTCGTCTACCACCTGTCCTTGTTCGGCCGCTGAGCGCGGAGGGGCGGTCGCTTGGAGCCGCCCGCATCCGCCCTATCCTGGTGCGGCCATGGAGCGGGTGCTGTTCGTCTTCCCGACGCAGTGGGACGTGCGCCACCTGCAGAGCGAGGAGGCGCGCGTCGCGGGCGTGCAGCCGGTCTTCGCCGCGCCGAGCGACGCCGACTGCCCGGCGGACCTCGACGTGCACGCCTGGGTGCGCGAGACCGTCGCGCGCGAGCGCGGGCGCCTGGCGGGCGTGTGGAGCTCGAGCGACTACCCTGGCGCGACGCTGGCGGGCGTGCTGGCGCAGGAGCTCGGCCTCCCCGGCACGCCGCCCGCGCGCCTCCTGCGCGCCGGGCACAAGCACGCCTCGCGCGTCGTGCAGCGCGCCGCCGCGCCCGAGGCCACGCCGCGCTTCGCGCTGGTGGACCCGCGCCGTCCCGACGGCGGCCCGCCGGCGATCGGCTTTCCGGCCTTCGTGAAGCCGGTCAAGGGCGCGTTCTCGGTCCTGGCGCGGCGGATCGAGGACCAGGCCGCGCTCGAGGCCTTCCTGGCGCTGCCGGCGCTGCGCGCGTACCTCGACGAGACGATGCGCCTCTTCGACCGGCTCGTCGCGGGCTGGAGCGACCTCGAGCACGGCGGCGGCTGGCTGATCGCCGAGGAGCTGCTGAGCGGCGCGCTGGCGACGGTCGAGGGCTTCGCCTTCCAGGGCCAGGTCAGCCTGCTCGGCGTGGTCGACTCGGTCGTGGACCCCGCGACGAAGAGCTTCCTGCGCTTCGACTATCCTTCGTCGCTCCCGGCCGCCGTCCAGGAGCGCATGGAGCGCATCGCGCGCGCGGTGGTCGAGCGCCTGGAGCTCTCGCACGGCATGTTCAACGTCGAGCTGATCCACGACCCCGCCACGGACGCAGTGCACGTGATCGAGGTCAACCCGCGCATGTGCGGCCAGTTCGCCGACCTGTACGCGAAGGTGGACGGCGTGCACGGCTACCGCATCGCGCTGGCGCTGGCGCGCGGCGAGCGCCCGCTCGTGGCGCGCCGCTCGGGGCCCTGCGGCGCGGCGGCGAGCGTCCCGCTGCGCACCTTCCGGCCGGTGCGCGTGGGGCGCGAGCCGGGCGCGGCCGAGCTCGAGGCGCTCGAGCGCGCCTTCCCCGGGACGCTGGTGTGGCCCGAGTGCCGCGCGGGCACCGTGCTCGCCGACTTCGACGCCGGGGAGGACGGGGCCAGCGCGCGCTACGCCGTCGTGAACGCGGGCGCGGCCGACCGCGCCGCGCTCGACGCGCGCCTGGCGCAGGTCCTGGGCCGGCTCGACTTCGGGCTCGAGCCGCTCGACGCCGGAGGCGCGCCGCCGGCGCGCGAGGGCTGAGGCAGGAGGAGCGACGTGCAGCGGCTCGGCCCCAAGGACCTCTTCCGGCGCTTCGACGAGATGGCCGCGCAGGCGCTGGCCGACGACGAGCTCGGCCGCGCGCTCGCGCGCCTGGGCGAGCGCGTCGTCCAGGAGCTCGGCTCCGAGCTCGGCCTGCGCGCGGCGTGGCCCGCCGGCGAGCGGGCGGAAGGCGACGGGCGCGCGGCGCGCGTCGCGCCGTGCGCCGCGGGCGAGGCCGGCGGAGCGGCGCCGCGCGCGGCGCTCGCCCCGCAGCCGGGTCCCCGGGCCGAGGTGCGCATCGAGGCCCCGCGCGGCCCGCACGTGCTCGCCTTCGCGCTCGCTCCCGGCGCGGACCCCGAGCGCGTCGAGCTGGTCGTGAACACGTTGCACGCGGTGCTCGCGGCGCGGCTGGCGCGCGACTCGCTCGCGAGCGCGCTGCGCCAGGCGGCCGAGATCCAGCAGAGCCTGCTCCCCGAGCGCGCGCCGGCCTTCGACGGCTTCGACCTGGCCGTGCGCGCCGTCGCGGCCGAGGAGGTCGGCGGCGACCTGCACGACTTCCTCGCGCTCGACGAGGACACGCTCGGCCTCGCCGTCGGCGACGCGAGCGGGCACGGCCTGCCCGCCGCGCTGCTCGTGCGCGACGTGGTCGTCGGCCTGCGCATGGGGATGGAGAAGGACCTGCGCCCCGAGCACGCGCTGGCGCGCCTGAACCGCGTGATCCACGGCGCGACGCTCTCGAGCACGTTCGTCTCGCTCTTCTACGCCGAGCTCGAGCGCAACGGGAACCTGTTCTACTTCAACGCCGGCCACGAGCCCCCGCTGCTCTTCGCGGGCGGCGCGGCGCGGCGCGGCGAGCCTGCGAGCGCGCTCCCCGGCGGCGACGTCGTGCTCGGCCCGCTCGCGCAGGCGCGCTTCAAGCGCCACTTCGCGCACGTCGATCACGGCGCGACGCTCGCGGTCTACACCGACGGCCTGGTCGAGCGCCGCGACCCCGCGGGCGAGCTCTTCGGCGTCGCGCGCCTCGAGCGCGTCCTGCGCGAGGCCCTCGGCCGCCCCTCGCACGAGGTCGTCGCGCGCGTCTTCGCCGCCGCCTCCGCCTTCGGCGCCGAGCGCCCCTGGGACGACGACGCGACGCTGCTCGTGCTGCGGCGGCTGGCGTGACGAGGGCATCGATGCGCCCCACGACGGCTCGTGTGCGCGGCCGCGTGGGGGGGCGTCAGAGCAGGTAGCCGACCAGCTCGACCTCGAGCGCGCTCGCGCCGAGGCAGCGCAGGTACACGACCGTCCCGGAGGGGAAGCTCGGCGCGCCGTCGCCCGCGAAGCGGGCCTCGAACGTCCAGGCGCCGCTCGGCGCGCGCGCGGCGTCCAGCGTGGCCCGCACCTCCGACTCCGCCGCGATCTCGAGCCGCGCGCCCTCGAAGGCGTGCGTCGAGCGCACCTCCGCGAGCACCAGCCGGCGCCCCTCGGGCACCTGCGCCGCCGCGGCCGGGAGCCCGCCGGCGAGCGCGACGCGGCGGCGCGCCCAGGTCTCCTCGCCGCCCCACTGCGCCTCGTTCGCGCCCTCGACGACGTAGCAGTAGCGGCAGAAGCGGTACGAGCGGCCCGAGGACAGGCTGCGGCGCAGCTCGCGGTAGACCGGGCCGTTCCAGATCGCCTCGAACGAGTCGCCGGCCTCGTAGCGTCCGACGACCCGCCCGGCGCCCATCGACGGGTTGCAGCACGGCGCGACGACGCCGTTGAACTCGACGAACGACTCGCGCCAGGGGTAGAGGCAGGGCGAGACCTTCTCGAGGCCGGCGGGCATGAGCGAGGGCCCGAGCTGCGGCACGCCCCAGCGCAGCGAGGAGGGCAGGCGTCCCTGGTCGAGCAGGTCGTCCACGAAGCGCGCGTTGTCCAGGCCGGCGGCGCGCGCGCGCTCCATCGCGGCGAAGGGCGGGTCGAGGTCGAGGCGCTCGTGGCGCAGCGGGTCGAAGGGCACGGTGTCGAGGCGCGCGCGGCCCTGGGCCAGGAGCTCCTCGGGCGCGTAGGGCTCGTAGGGCGCGTCCTCGTCCTGCGCCGCGCCGGCGAAGCGCTCGGGCAGGCGCAGCGCGATGCCCAGGCGCCGCGCGGTCGCCTCGGCCGCGTCGAGCATGCGGTTCGTGAGCGCGCGGTGGCGCTCGAGCGAGTCCTCCTCGTTCAGCCCCGTGTGGATGTAGGCGTGGTCCACCTTGACCGAGTCGGCCCGGAGCTCGTGCGCGAGCTCGACCAGGCGCGGCAGCTCGGTCACGTTCTTCCACTGCAGGATGTGGTTGATCTCGAGCCGCGGGCGCGCGGCGTGGCGCGGCAGCGCGTCGCGCGCGGCGTTGAAGCGGCGCACGTGCTCGAGCACCTTCGGGAAGAGCGCGCCGCGGCGGATGCTGTTGAAGACCGGCTCGCTGGCGCCGTCCATCGAGACCACCAGCGCGCCGAGCGCCGGCAGCAGGTGCTCCATCAGCCCCTTCTTGCCGAGCGGCATGCCGTTGGTCGTGATCGAGGCGCGCACGCCGTAGGTCGCGAGCAGGTCGAGCTCGTCGAAGATGGTGCGCGAGACGAGCGGCTCGCCCGAGACGGTGAGCGCGACGTGGCGCAGGTGGGGGAAGAGCTCGTGGCCGAGGCCCTCGAAGCGCTCCCAGCCCATGTCGGGCAGAGACATGTTCTCGACGTCGTCGAGCTGCTTGAAGCACATGTTGCAGGTCAGGTTGCACTTGTGCGTGTTCCCGATCGTCACCAGCGTCGGGAAGGCGGTGCAGACCTCGGGCCGCGTGCGCCGGTCCTGCTCGGCGCGGCGCTCGTTCGCCGCCTTCAGCGCCTCGAGCGCGTCGAGGTCGAGCCCGCGGTGCGGCGAGCCCGGGTGGGCCTCGCGCCAGGCGGCGAGCCGCCGCCGGTGCGCGTCCTCGGCGCCGGGGCCGCGCGCGATGGGTTCCGTGTCCGCCATGGCCGGCCGTCCCGGGTCGCGGCCGGGCGCAGGGCTCCGGACGAAGCCTATCCCCGGTTCGGGGGCCCCACAACCGGACCGCGCCCCCTACCCTGGGAGCGATGGGCGAGACCCCCCTCGCGCGCGTGCGGCGCCTGTGCCTGGCGCTGCCGGAGACCTGCGAGAAGACCGCCTGGGGCGCGCCGACCTTCCGCGTGGGGAGCGGCCGCGCGCAGCGCATGTTCGCGACCTACGCCGACGACCACCACGGCGACGGGCGCGTCGCGCTGTGGTGCGCCGCGCCGCCGGGCGCGCAGGAGGTCTTCGCGCGCTCCGAGCCGGCGCGCTACTTCCGGCCGGCCTACGTCGGCAAGAGCGGCTGGCTCGGGGTGGTGCTGGAGCGGGTGGACGACGCCACACTCGCGGGCCATCTGCGCGAGGCGTACCGCACCGTCGCGCCCGCGCCGCTCGCCGCGGCCCTCGACGCAGGAGGCGCGCCGCGCGCGGGCGGAGCTCGGCGCGCGAAGCCGCGAGCGGTGAGGCGCACGCCGCGCGCGCGCGGCTAGAATCCGCCCGTGCTCTCCCGCCGCGACTTCCTCGGATCGGTCGGGCTGCCCGTCGCCGGCGCCGCGCTCGTCTCCGCCGCGCCGGCCGCGGGACTGGCGCGCGCCACGCGCCTGGCGCGCGCGCACCAGGACGACGAGTCCGAGGCCTTCTGGGGCGAGATCGCGCGCGCGTTCACGGTCGACCGCAGCCTGGTCAACCTGAACAACGGCGGCGTCAGCCCCTCGCCGCGCTTCGTGCAGGACGCGATGAAGCGCCACCTCGACTACTCGAACGACGCGCCGGCCTACACGATGTGGCGCGTGCTCGAGCCGCAGCGCGAGACGGTGCGCACGCGCCTGGCGCGCCAGTGGGGCGTGGACCCCGAGGAGATCGCGCTGACGCGCAACGCCTCGGAGGGCCTGCAGACCTGCCAGCTCGGCATCGACCTCAAGACCGGCGACGAGGTCCTGACGAGCGACCAGGACTACCCGCGCATGGTCGAGACCTTCCGCCAGCGCGGCCGGCGCGAGGGCATCGTGCTGCGGCAGTTCCCGCTGCCCGTCCCCTGCGAGGACCCGGCCGAGATCGTGCGCCGCTTCGAGGCGGGCCTGAGCGAGCGCACGCGGCTGATCCTCGTCAGCCACGTGATCAACCTGACCGGCCAGATCCTGCCCGTGCGCGAGATCGTCGCGCTCGGCCGCGAGCGCGGCATCCCGGTCATCGTGGACGGCGCGCACGCGCTGGCGCACTTCGAGTTCTCGCTGGCCGACCTCGGCTGCGATTACTACGCGACGAGCCTGCACAAGTGGCTCTTCGCGCCGCACGGCACGGGCCTGCTCTACGTGCGCCGCGCGGCGATCCCGGCCCTGTGGCCGCTGATGGCCGCGCCGGCCTCGATGGAGAGCGACGTGCGCAAGTTCGAGGAGATCGGCACGCACCCCGCCGCCAACGCGCTGGCGGTGGCCGAGGCGCTCACCTTCCACCAGACCCTCGGCGGCGCGCGCAAGGAGCGCCGCCTGGTCGCGCTGCGCGACCGCTGGGCGCGGCGCCTGCAAGGGCACGAGCGCGTGCGACTGCTCACGAGCCTCGCGCCGGGCTTCGCCTGCGGCATCGCCACGGTCGGGCTGCAGGGGATCGAGCCGGAGGCGCTGGCCTCGTGGCTGTGGGACCGGCACCGGATCCTCGTCGCCGCGATCCGCCACGCGGACGTCCTGGGCGTGCGCGTTTCGCCTTCGGTCTACACGACCTTCGAGGAGATCGACCGCTTCGCCGACGCTCTCGAGCACGCGCTCGAGCACGGCATCGCGGGCTAGGGCCGCCGCTGTCGGGCAGCCCTCCCCCCGCACCTCCCCGGACGGGAGGGCGGGGGCGAGCCGAAGAAGGTGAGGCCCTCCGCGGAGCAGGATCCGTGCCAGGTCGTGCCGGCCGCGGCGGGATCGCCCTTCGAGCGGCGCAACGGACTGTCCCGCAAGGGCTTGAGACGCCCGCGGCGCCCCGCGAGGGAGTGCTGCGGGGCCGGCTGCCACCGGCGCCGGAGCCGGCCGCGCTACGGTCGGCGCGGATTCCCTGCGGCTTCGCTCCGCCGCCTTGTCCACCAACGGGCCGAGGGGCGCGGGCGTACGAGGGCCATGCGAGGACCTCGAGGAGCGGCGGCGAGGGAGTCGGGGCGGCACGGGATGCCGGGCCGCGGGCGGGGAGGACGCGTGCACGCGCTCGCCCGTGCAGTCGCGTGCGGCGCGCTTGCGCTGGCCTGGCCGGACGCGACCGTCGCGATGGCCGAGGCCGGGGCGGAGCGCGGCGAGGGCGCGGCGCAGGTGGGCTGGACGGTGCGCGTGCTGCCCGAGGAGCGCGTCGCGCTCGTGCGCGCGGAGGCGAGCGGCCTCGACCCGGGCTGCCCGGAGCTCGTGCTCGCCTGGGCGGACGGCTGGGCCTTCGTGCGCCTGCCCGAGCCGCTGCTCGAGGGCGCGCCCGTCGCGCGCTCCGACGGCGTGGCGCTCTCGATCGACCGCGCCGATCCCTACGCCTGGCGCGTCGCGAAGGGGGACGCGCGCGGGCTCGAGCTCGAGTGGATCGTGCCGCTGCGCCACCGCGATCTGCCGGCGGTGCAGGCCGGCCGCGACGCGTACGAGTACCCCTACCTCGACGACGACCACGGCCTGCTCGCGACCGCGACGCTCTTCGCGCAGGCGCTCGAGCGCGAGCGCCCGCTCGCCGCGCGCGTGCGCTTCGAGTGCCCGGAGGCCTGGGACGTGCTCGCGCCCTGGCCGCGCGCCGCGGACGGGAGCTACGCGCCCGGCGGCGCGCTGACCGCGGACCTGGTCGCGGTCGGCGCGTGGCGCACGCGCAGCGTCCGCTTGCCGGGCTTCGAGGCGGTGATCGCCGTGGCGCCCGGGCAGGGCGAGCTCTTCGACCTCGTCGGCGAGCCGATCGAGCGCATCGTGGCGCGCGAGCTCGAGCTCTTCGGGCGCGCGCCGCGCGAGCGCTACCTGTTCCTGTTCGGGCGCTCCGAGCTGCAGGGCTTCGCCGGCTCGCCCAAGGCCGGCTCGATGACGCTGGCCGTCGGCGGCGACGCGCGCGCCGTCGCGGACCGCTACCTCCCGCACCTCGTCGCGCACGAGTTCTTCCACACCTGGGGCGCGTCGGCGGGGCCGCTGGCGGACGACCTGCGCTGGCTGAACGAGGGCGTCACGGACTGGTACGCAACCCGCGTCCAGACCGAGGTCGGGCTCGCGTCGCACGCGGCGCTCGAGGCGGCGCTCGGCGAGCGGCTGGCCAAGGTCGAGGCGAGCGCGCTCGCCGCCCGGCGCGGGCTGGTCGAGGCCGGCGGGCCGGCGTTCTTCGAGGGCGGGGCGGACTACGAGCTCGTCTACGCCGGCGGGCTGCTGGTCGGCGCGTGGCTCGAGGGCGCGCTGCGCGCGCGCGGCGCGAGCCTGGACGAGCTCCTGCGCGCGCTGTGGAACGCGCCGCGCGAGCCGGAGGCCGAGCCGCGCGTCCTCGCGGACCTGCTGGCGCTCGTCCGCGAGCGCGCCGGGGCGGGCCTCGCGGCCGAGCTCGAGGCGCTCGTGCGCGACCCGCTCGCGTCGCGCATCGCCCCCGCGCTCGAGGCGCAGGGCGCCGTCGTCGAGCGCGAGGGCGGCGGCGCCCGGTCCGTGCGCGGCATCGGGCCGGCGGCGCGCTGAAGGCGCCCGCGCGGAGGAAAGGGCTTGCGTCCCCGGCGGGGCGCGCGGAAGCTCGCCCGCGCATGCGCTCGACGCGGACCGCGCGCCGGCGGGGGATGCCCCGCGCGGCCCTGCTCGCCCTCGCGCCGGCGCTCCTCGCGGGCTGCGGGCCGGCCGAGCCGCGCCCCGACATCGTCCTGATCTCGATCGACACGCTGCGCGCCGACCACCTCGGGCTGTACGGCTACGCGCGGCCGACCTCGCCGAACCTCGACCGCTGGTTCGGGGACGCGCTGGTGTTCGAGGACGCCTACGCGACGGAGACCGCGACCTCGCCCAGCGTGGCGAGCCTCCTGACCGGTCTCGTGCCGCAGCACCACCGCGTGCGGCTCTTCTACCAGCTCCTGCCCGGCGACGTGCGCACGCTCGCGGAGCGGCTGCGCGACGGCGGCTACCAGAGCGCGGCGGTGGTCTCGAACGTGGTGCTGACCGACGAGGCGATGGGGATGGCCGGGCGCTTCGACCACTACGACGACTTCATCGAGGACCTCGAGCCGACGCGGCGCACGTGGGAGCGCAAGGCGGGCGATACGACCGACGCAGCGCTGGCCTGGCTGCGGGGCGGGCGCGATCCGGCACGGCCGCTCTTCCTGTGGGTGCACTACATCGACCCGCACGGACCCTACCGGCCGCCGGAGGACCGTCCGATCGACTTCACGCACGAGGGGCGCGAGCCCGTGCCGGACGGCCGCATGCTCTCGTACATGATGGTCGCCGGGGCAGAGGACGCGCTCGAGTACGTCGACCTCTACGACGAGGAGATCGCCTACTGCGACCGCGAGGTCGGGCGCCTGCTCGACGGCCTGGCCCCGCACGTGGACGCCGCGCAGGCCGCGATCGTGCTGACCGCCGACCACGGCGAGACGATGGCCGAGCACGAGACGTGGTTCACCCACCAGTACGACGTCTACGAGGGCATGGCGCGCGTGCCGCTCGCGCTGCGCCTGCCCTCGGCGCAGGCGCGCGCCGAGCGCGTGCGGGGCACGGTCTCGCTGGTCGACGTCGCGCCGACCCTGCTCGAGATCGCGGGGCTGGGGGTGCCGCGCGAGCTGGACGGGCGCTCGCTCCTGGCGGAGCGCTCCGGCCACGCGCTGGTGGAGGCCAGCGGCTTCCAGGGTCGCTTCCAGCGCCGCGCGCTCGTGCGCGGCGACGACAAGTGGGTCGTGCGCCTCTCGTGCGCCACGGGCGACGTGCTCGAGCGCTGGCGCATCCGCCTCGACGAGGATCCGGGCGAGGAGCGGCGGCTCGACTGGCGCCCCGAGGACGCGGAGGAGGCCGCGCTCCTCCTGCAGCGCGTGGCGCAGGATCCCGATCCGGCCGGCGTGCCGCGCGCTTACGAGCGCGGGCGCCGCATCGATGCGCCGAAGGTTCGCCCCGACGCCGGCCCGGAGGCGCTCGAGGCCCTGCGCGCGCTCGGCTACGCCCGCTAGGCGTGCCTGCGCACGGCGCCGCAAGTCCTTGGGCGTCAAGCCGTTGCAAGGGAAGCGCACCAGCTCCCGGCGAGCCGCCGGAAGCCAGGTGCGCGCGCACGGCGCACGAAGCCCGGCTGGCCGAGCGGTTCCGCGCGCCGCGAGGATAGGATGCACGTTCCTTCTGGCCCACTCGTCTCGCCTCGCTTCGCTTCCCGCCATGCAGATTCGAATCCTCGGGCGCTTCGTCGCCCTGATCGCGGTCTATTCGTCCGTCGTCTTCGCCCGTCCGCTCCCCCGCGCGGGGGGGGACGTGCAGGACGAGCAGAAGATCAGCGCCGCCGCGGGCGGCTTCGCCGGCGCGCTGGCGAACGGCGACGGCTTCGGGGGCGCGCTCGCGACGCTCGGAGACCTGGGCGGCGACGGCAAGCCGGAGCTGGCGATCGGCGAGCCCTTCGACGACCAGGACTCGCAGGACGCGGGCGCGCTCTGGATCGTCTCGCTGAACACGGACGGCACGGTCGCCGGCCAGCGCAAGATCACGCAGGGCGCGAGCGGCTTCGCCGGAGCGCTCGACCCCGACGACCGCTTCGGCCGCGCGCTGGCGGCGATCGGCGACCTGGACGACGACGGCGTGCCCGACGTCGCGGTCGGCGCGCCGCGCGACGACGACGGCGGCTCGAACCGCGGGGCGGCGTGGATCCTGTTCCTGAACGCCGACGGGACGGTCAAGGGCTCGCAGAAGATCGGCTTCACGAGCGGCGGCTTCTCCGACCCGACCTCGTTCCCCGACGAGGACTTTGCGCTCTCGCTGTGCGCGCTCGGCGACCTGGACGGCGACGGGGTCGAGGACCTGGCGCTCGGCGCTCCGAAGCACGCCAACGCCGGACCGACGCAGCGCGGCGGCCTGTGGATCCTGTTCCTGAACGAGAACGGCACGGTCAAGGCGCAGCGCAAGATCTCCAGCGGCAACGGCGGCTTTTCCGGCACCCTGCAGCCGAACGACCGCTTCGGGAGCGCGCTGGCGTCGCCGGGCGACGTGGACGGCGACGGGGTGCGCGACCTGGTCGTCGGCGCCGAGGGCGACGACGGCGGCGCCGCCGATCGCGGCGCGGCGTGGGTGCTCTTCCTGCGCACGGACGGGACGGTCAAGGGGCAGACGAAGATCAACGCCGTCACGGGCGGCCTGCAGGGCCCGATCGGCGCGTCCGGCGGCTTCGGCCGCGCGCTGGCCGGCCTGGGCGACCAGGACGGGGACGGCGTCGCCGACGTCGCGGTCGGCGCGCTGGGGACGAACACGCGCGGCGAGGTCTGGCTCCTGTGCCTCAACGCGAGCGGGACGGTCAAGAGCCAGACGCGCGTGGCCGACGGCGCGGGCGGCTTCGGCGGCCAGCTCGACAACGGCGACCGCTTCGGCGGCGCGCTGGCGCTGCTCCCCGACCTCGACCAGAGCGGCCAGGCCGAGATCGCCTGCGGCGCGGACGGCGACGACGACGGCGGTGCCGAGCGCGGCGCGGCCTGGGTGCTGCGCCGGGGCCAGGTCGCGGACTGCGACGGCGACGGGATCCCCGACGCGCTCGAGCCCGACTGCGACAACGACGGGAACCCCGACGACTGCGAGGCCGACTGCGACGCGGACGGCGTCCCCGACGACTGCGAGCCGGACTGCGACCAGGACGGCCTCCCCGACGACTGCGAGGCCGGCGACTGCGACCACGACGGGATCCCCGACGACTGCGAGCCCGACGCCGACGGCGACGGGATCCCGAACGACTGCGAGGCCGACTGCGACGGCGACGGGATCCCCGACGAGCTCGAGCCCGACTGCGACGACGACGGCCTGCCCGACGACTGCGAGGTCGACACCGACGGGGACGGCGTCCCGAACGATTGCGAGGTCGACTGCGACGGCGACGGCGTCCCCGACGACCTCGAGCCCGACTGCGACGGCGACGGCACGCCCGACGACTGCGAGCCGGACTGCGACAGCGACGGGGTGCCCGACGACTGCGAGCCCGACTGCGACGACGACGGCGACCCCGACGACTGCGAGCCGGACTGCGACGACGACGGTATCCCCGACGCCTGCGAGCTCGACTGCGACGGCGACGGCACGCCCGACGGCTGCGAGCCCGACTGCGACGGCGACGGGATCCCCGACGACTGCGAGCCGGACTGCGACCAGGACGGCATCCCCGACGGCTGCGAGCTCTTCGACTGCGACGGGGACGGGCTCCCCGACGAGTGCGAGGCCGACTGCGACGACGACAACGTGCCCGACGACTGCGAGCCGGACTGCGACGGCGACGGCACGCCCGACGACTGCGAGGCGGACTGCGACGGCGACGGCACGCCCGACGACTGCGAGCCGGACTGCGACCAGGACGGCCTGCCCGACGACTGCGAGGCGGACTGCGACGACGACGGCACGCCCGACGACTGCGAGGCGGACTGCGACGGCGACGGCACGCCCGAC
>CADEGS010000040.1:23622-26270 GCA_902826945.1 uncultured bacterium
CGACGGCACGCCCGACGACTGCGAGGCGGACTGCGACGGCGACGGCACGCCCGACGACTGCGAATCCGACTGCGACGGTGACGGCACGCCCGACGGCTGCGAGCCCGACTGCGACGGCGACGGCCTGCCCGACGACTGCGAGGTCGGGGACTGCGACGCGGACGGCATCCCCGACGATTGCGAGCCCGACGCCGACGGCAACGGGATCCCCGACGACTGCGATCCGCCGGCCGGCGTGACCCCGCGCAACGGCAGCGGCGTGAACGACGAGTGCCTGTTCACGACGCTCTCGCCGCGGCTCGGCAGCGACTGGCGCGCGATCGTGGACGCCACGGACGAGCCGCTGCCGTTCTTCTCGTTCCTGCTCATCACCGACACGCCGGTGCAGGTCGCGACGGTCTACGGCGAGCTCCTGGTGGCGGGCGAGGTGCTGCTCTTCGACTCGGCCCCGGTCGTGCAGGGGCTCGGCACGCACGTCATCCCGCTGCCCGCGGCGGCCAACCTGGCCGGCCTGACGGTCTACGCCCAGGGCGTCGTGACGCGCTCGCCGCGGCCGAAGTTCTGCAACGGCCTGGACCTGCGGCTGGCCTTCTGACGTCGGCGAGCGAGGGGCGTCCCCGCGGGCGCGGCCAGGAGCCGCCCCGCGGAAGGCGCCGACGAGCACGCACGAGCAGCGCGCCTCCTCCGGGGGCGCGCTTTTTTTTCGGGACGGAGGAGCGCCGGAGCGGATCCGGCTCGGGAGCCCGGCGCGCACGTCGCGCGCCGGCGGCATCCCCCCGAGCGGACTTCCGAACCATGTCCAGATCTCTCCTCGCCGCCCTCCCGATCCTCGGCGCGGCCGCCCTGGCGGCCCCCGCGTCCTCCCAGGCCTACGTCCCCGGCGACGTCTACGTGCACGGGCTCCAGCAGGGCTCGCTCGGGGGCGTCCTCGCGCGCGTCGATCGCGCGACCGGGACGACCACGCCGGTGCTCGCGATCGGCGGCTCGAGCTCGATCGGGCCGGGCACGATGACCTGGGACCCCGCGCGCAAGGGCATCGTGCTGATGCTCTCGCTGGACTCGGCCGTCGCGCCCTCGCTGATGCTCCTGCGCGGGGACGGCACGCTCGAGGACCTGACCGGGCCGATCGGCCAGCACTACAGCCTCTCGCCGGGCAAGAACGGGCGCATCTACTGCTGGTCGATCGGCCAGATCCGCTACGTCGAGCCGGACGGCTCGGAGCACCTGCTGCAGGACGCCGCCACGGGGATGCCGTTCGAGCACTCCCCGGTCTTCGCCCTGCAGAGCGACCTCATGACCTACCACGCGCCGACGAACTCGCTCTACACGGCGCTCCTGCGCGGCTCCCCGCATCCCTGCAACGGCGGGACGGGCGGGATCATCGTCAGCCGCCTGCCGCTCACCCAGGACGGCACGGCGGTGGCGGGCCCGGTCACCTGCTCGTTGCTGACGATGCCGCCCGAGGGGCTGGGCGGATTCCCGGTCGCGTGGGTGCCGCTGCCCTCGGGCAAGCCCGGGCTGGTGACGAGCGGCAGCCTGTTCACGAGCGCGTCCGCGCCGCGCATCTTCCAGATCGATCCGGCCACGCTGGACGCCCAGACCTTCGCCTCGCCCGGCGGCTACGTCGGGTCCGCCTCCTCGACCGCCGGCGCCTGGTCCTGGGCCGAGAAGAAGGTCGTCGTGCTCGACCCGGTCAACGCGCTCCTGCGCAGCTTCGGGCAGGGCGCGAGCGGCGGGGGCGCGCTGCGACCCGTGGCCCTGACGATGTCGAACCAGTACGGCAGCATGATCGAGGTGCCGCCGCGCAAGATCGTCCTCGAGAAGGGCGTGCTGGGCCACCTGGACGGCCTCCTGCCGGGCTCCGGCGAGGCCGCGCTGGCGGGCGAGAGCGACGCGAGCGGCGCGTTCGCGCTGCGCCTGGAAGGCGCAGCCCCGCAGGCGGTGGCGCACGTGCGCGCCGTGTGGGGGCCCCGCGGCGGCACGCGCTCCGCGATCCTCGATCCCGGCGCGCTGCTCGCCGTGCCGGCCGGAGCGGGAGACCTGTGGTCCGCGCTCGAGCCGCGCCTCGCGGCGCTGGGCGCGCTGGACGCCGGCGAGCTGCGCCTGCAGGCGCTCGTGCAGGACGGCGCGCGCGCGCTGCTCACGAACGAGCTCCTGCTCGAGCTCGGAGAGCGGCAGCGTCCCGACGCAGGACGCTAGGAGGCCGAGCCGTGCGCGGCCTGGCCCTACCCTTCCACATCCAGCCGCTCGGCCAGCCGGACGAGCGTGCGGTGGAGCAGGTTGCGCACGGCGTTCGCGCTGCGGCCCATCGCGCGCGCGATCTCGGCGCGCGAGAGGCGCGCGACGCGCGCCAGCAGCACGACCTCGCGCTCGTCCTCCTCCAGCGTGGCGAAGGCCGCCTGCAGGCGCGCGAGCAGCTCCGCGCCGATCGCCTGCTGGCTGGGCGAGGCGAGGTCGCCGAAGGCGGCGTCGAGCGCTCCCGAGGCGGCGTGCGAGGCGACCTCGCGCGCCGCCTCGCGCCGCTCGGCGCGGTGGTAGGCGAAGCGGTCGGCGACCTTGCGCGCGGCCGTCGCGTAGAGCCAGTGGCGGAAGGCCTGCTCGCCGCCGTGGCGGAAGCCGTCGAAGCGCTCGAGCAGGTCGCGGCAGGT
>CADEGS010000041.1 GCA_902826945.1 uncultured bacterium
ATCGCGTCCTGGATGAAGAAGACCGGGATGTTGTTCCCGACCAGGTCCCAGTTGCCCTCGTCGGTGTAGAGCTTGACCGCGAAGCCGCGCACGTCGCGGGCCAGGTCGGGCGAGCCCTTGGAGCCGGCCACGGTCGAGAAGCGCACGAAGGCCGGCGTGCGCTGTCCGGCGCGCTGGAAGAGGTCGGCGCGGGTGATGTCGGAGAGCGACTCGTAGGTCTCGAAGGTGCCGTGGGCGCCGAAGCCGCGCGCGTGGACCACGCGCTCGGGGATGCGCTCGTGGTCGAAGTGGAAGATCTTCTCGCGCAGGTGGAAGTCCTCGAGCAGCGTCGGGCCGCGCGGCCCCTGGCGCAGCGAGCTCTGGTCGTCGGCGACCGGCACGCCCTGCTGCGTCGTCAGGACGGGCGCGCCGCGCGCGGCCTGCTGGTGGGTCTCCCCGCCCGGGCCGCGCTCCACCTCGACGTCGTGCAGGCGCGCCTCCGTCCGCTCCGCGTCCGTCCCGCCGTCCTCGGCCTCGTGTCGCTTCCGTGCCATGCTCGCTCCGCTGTCTGGTGGGGGGTCCTCGGCGGCCGGCGCGCAAACGCCGTTCCAGACGGCCGGAGCGCGTCCACTCGCCCGCGCGCGCGCAGAGGCCGGCCGCGGGTCGGGGCGTTTTGTACAGCGAGGTGCGCGCCTGCCGCGCGGGCGCTACCATCCGCCGCGCGCACGCCGGCGCGTGCGCGACGCATGCCGCGCGCGATCCTGCTGCTCTTCCTGCTCGCGTGTCCGGCCGTCGCCCAGCAGGACGAGGGCGTCGCCCCGCTGCATCCGAGCCCCGCCGACCTGACGGCTCCGGCCTCGGCCGTGCCGAGCTGACCGTTGTGACCCGGCGAGGGTCGGCTCGTCCGTGGGACGGGCGAAGCGACGGGCGGGCGCTGGCACATCGGGACGCGCGTGATCCCCGGCATCGACGCCGACCGCGCGCGGTGGCGCGTGACGGCGACGTACGCGATCCGCCCCGCGCTCTCGGTCGGCGTGGAGTGGAACCCGCTCGACGAGGACCTCGGACCGCTGGCGAACTGGCGCGTGCTCGAGGAGACGGAGCGTCGCCCGGCGCTGGTCCTCGGGACCAGCTCGGCGCGCATCGGCAGCGACAGCGGGCGAGCGTACTACGCGACGCTCTCCAAGGATCTCCAGGGCCTGACGGGCCTGCCGGTCGCTCCCTACGCGGGCGTCGCCTGGGACGGCTTCGACGAGGAGTGGAACGAGATCGGCGGCCTGCACGTCCGCTGGAGCGCGCGCTGGAGCTCGACGCACCTGTGGGACGGCGAGAACCTGCACCACATCCTCGACCACGCCCTGTCCGGCGGGCACCACGTCGGCCTGGTCCTGGCCGAGCAGGACGGCGAGCGCTCGATCGGCGTCAGCGTGGGCGTCGTGCTCGGCGGCGGCGACGGCTGAGCGCGCGCGGTAGAATCCCGCGGCTTTTCGTCCGTCCCACCCTGCACTCGGCCCCCAGGGGCCGTTCCCGGAGCCCCCATGCCGCGTCTCACCTGTCTCTCCCTGCTCGTCGCCCTGGTCCTGCTGTGCCCCGCGTGCGGCGGCAGCGAGCACGAGGCCCTCGCCCGGGAGAGCGTCTCGCTGATGAAGGACTTCGGCGACACGCTCGCCAAGGTCACCGACAAGTCCTCGGCCGAGAAGCAGAAGGGCAAGCTCGAGTCGATCGTCGCCGACATGCACGACGTGAAGGTGCGCATGGAGTCGAAGGGCGAGCCCAGCGCGGAGGAGGAGAGCGCGCTGGAGGAGAAGATGAAGGCCGAGATGGCGCCCGTCATGCAGACGATGATGCAGGAGATGATGCGCATCGGGCAGAACGAGGAGGTCATGGCCGTGCTCGGCCCGGTCTTCGACAAGCTCGACGAGTGACGCGCGGCGGTCGGTCCCGCGCGCGCGCCGCGCGCGGGGCTCAGACGCCCTGGCGCGGGACGCGCTCGTCCCACTCGCGCCCGAAGACGCGCGCGCCGGCTTCGTGCGCCTCCAGGCGCGCGTGCACGACGAAGTCCGTGGCGGTGCACGCGATGCGCACGCCGGTCTCGATCGCGACCTGCCAGTCCCCGCGGCAGAGCTCGGTGCGCTGCTCGATCGACGCGCTGGCGCGCAAGGGATCGTCGGGGTGGATGCGCGTCTCGGTGACGATCCCGTCGCCCCCCTGCATGCCGTCGGCCGGGTCGAGGCGCTCGAGCGCGACGCGGCCCGTGGCGTCGAAGCCGCTGCGCGCGCGGCGCACGAGCTCGCCCGTGCGCGGGTCGAGGGCCTCCGTGCGGGAGCGCTCGGCGCGCGCCAGCGGCGCCCACGAGGAGGCCGGGGCGCGCTCCGGCGGGGCGAACGGGCGCAGCCCTCTGTCCTCGGGGTCGGCGGGGCGCACCGGCAGCTCCAGCGCGCAGCCCTCGGTCAGCAGCGTCAGGCGCGCCGGCGCGGGCGAGGGCCAGACGAGCGGCCAGCACGCGTTCGAGAGCGCCAGGCGGATGCGGTGGCCCGGCAGGAAGGCGTGGCCCACGTCGTTCAGGCGCAGCGCGGCCTCGATCGCCCGCCCCGGGACGAGCGGCTCGTGCCGCTCGTGTCCGGCGCCGTGGGCGAGGTTCAAGAGGCCGTAGGTGACGCGGTACGAGGTGCCGTCGGGGGCGACGTCGCACAGGCGCGCGACGAGGAAGGCGAGCGGACGGTCGGAGGCCACGCGCACGCGCAAGGTCGGCGCGCCCAGGATCTCGACGCGCCCCTCCAGCGGCTCGCCGTCGAAGCAGAGCGAGAGACGGTCGTCGGCGGACTGGTCGTGCGCGCCGGCGACGAGCCAGTTCGTCGAGCCGCCGCCGAGCGTCTGCGGCGAGGCGATCGCGAGGCGCGCGGCGACCGGCGCGTCGCCCAGGCGGCCCGGCGCGAGGCGCAGCGTGCGCGGGCGCAGGCGCGGCGAGGGCCAGGCGGCCTCGGCGACCCAGCGTCCGGGGCGGTCGCCGCGGTGGCCGGCGGGCACGCGCTCGCCGATCCAGGCGCGGTAGGCGGGCTCGCCCGCGGCGAGCGCGCTCTCGCCCTCGAGGCAGGCGCGCCACCACGCGAGCGCCTCCTGCAGGAAGCCGATGCTCGGACCGGGATGCGCGTCGTGCGGGTAGTCGTGACCCCACGGGCCGACGAGGCCGCGGCAGGGGGCGCGCAGGCCCGCGACCAGGCGCGGCACCGCGTTCGTGTACGCGTCGGCCCAGCCGCCGACGGCGAGCACCGGGCACGCGATCGCGCCGTGGTCCTCGCGCACGGAGCCGTGCTTCCAGTACGCGTCCCGCAGCGGGTGGCGCAGCCAGCGCAGCGGAAAGGGCCGGGCCGCCTCCAGGCGCTCGCGCCACAGCGCGCGCCAGCGCTCGCCGACGAGCGCGGGGTCGGGCGGCAGCGCGACGAGCTGGAAGAAGGTCGCGCCCCACCACAGGTTGTCGTTCAGGAGGCAGCCGCCCATGTAGTGGACGTCGTCCGCGTAGCGGTCGTCGGTCGAGCACACGGTCACGATGCCGCGCAGGGCCGGCGGGCGGCGCGCGGCGATCTGCAGCGCGTTGAACCCGCCCCAGGACTTGCCGATCATCCCGACCGCGCCGCTGCACCAGGGCTGCGCGGCGATCCAGGCGATCGCCTCGACGCCGTCCTCCTGCTCGCGCGCCAGGTACTCGTCCAGCAGCACGCCCTCGGACTCGCCCGAGCCGCGCAGGTCCACGCGCACCGCGGCGATCCCGTGGCCGGCGAACCAGGCGTGCATGCCGTCGTCGCGCTCGCGCGTGCCGATGCGCTTGCCGTAGGGGATGTACTCGAGCACCGCCGGCACGGGCGCGCGCTCGGCGCCCTCGGGCAGCCACAGCCGCGCGGCCAGGCGGCAGCCGTCGGAGAGCGGGATCCAGGCGTGCTCGACCGTGCGCACGCGGCGCGGGAGGTCGTGGACGATGCGCGCGGCCGTCACGGACGGCATCCTCGCCGCGGCGCGCCGGCGCGTCCATCGCGCCGGCTCAGAGCGGCGCCTCGTCGCCCATCGCCGCGCGCCGCATGCTCGCGGCCAGCGCGGGGCCGAGGTAGCGCTCGATCGCGCCGTGCACGGCGTAGAGCACGGGCGTCAGCACGAGCGCCATCGCGAGCTTGTAGGCGTAGTTCACGAGCCCGATCGAGGCGATGCGGCCCGGGCTCCAGGCCGTGCTCGGGTTCAGGCCGAAGGCGATCCACAGCACGACGAAGCTGTCGATGAGCTGGGAGACCAAGGTCGAGCCGGTAGCGCGCAGCCAGATCCATTTCTCGCCGGTGCGGCGCTTGACCCAGTGGAACACGAGCACGTCCACGAGCTGGCCGACGAGGAAGGCCAGGATCGAGCCGGCGATGATCCACAGCCCCTGGCCGAAGACCGACTCGAAGGCGAGCTGCATGTCGACCGTGCCGCCGCCGTCGACCGCGCGCTGGCGCCAGAAGTCGGCCGGCACGAGCCGGATCGCGCCGAAGACCATCAGGAAGGAGTAGGCGATCATCCCGATCGCGAGCAGCGACAGCCGCCGCACGCCGCGCTGGCCGAAGTACTCGTTCACGATGTCGGTCAGCACGAACACGATCGGCCACAGGAGCACGCCCGCGGTCAGGTCGAGCGAGAGCGGCTCGTCGATCAGCGTGCGGATCGAGAGCGGCGCGAAGCCGAGCGTGCGCTCGAGCGAGAAGAGCTTGACGCCGACGAACTCCGCCAGGATCGCGTTCGTGACGAAGAAGGCGCCCAGGGCGAGGAACAGGCGCGCGGGCTTGGCGTCGGTCGAGGCGAGCATCGCGGGAGCATAGGGGAGCGGCCCGCCCGACCGGAACGCCGCGCTCCGGCGGAGGCCCGGGCGGCCTGCCCCCAGAGCGCCCCTCGGGCGGTGATTTCGCCTCCGGTGGCTGCTACCTTCCAGCGATGAAGTCAGCGATCGCCCTGCTGTCGACCCTCCTCTGCCTGGCGCCGGGCTTCGTCGCGTGCCGCTCCGATCGACCCGAGGATCCCACCATGGACAGCGACTCGAGCTCCGGTCCCGGCAAGCGCGGGCTGGAGGCCAACAAGTACTTCTACAAGGTCAACAGTGTGATGGGGAACATCACCTCGGACGGCAAGGGCGTCCCCGACGCGACGATCACGATCGTGCAGACGGGCGAGGTCGTGCGCGTCGAGGCGCACGGCAGCTACTCCGTCGTGCTCGACCCCGAGGTGCTCGGGACGAACACGCACGAGCTCGTCTACGCGGCGCCGGGGCTCGAGCCGGTGCGCCGCAGCGTGACGGTCCCCGACGAGCAACGCGTGCGCGTGGACGTCGAGCTGCGCAAGAAGCCCTGATCAGCCCGCGGCCGTGGCCGTGCCGAGCGCGACCAGGCGCGCCAGGTCCACGAACGTCGCGCCGGCCAGCCGGCCGCGCAGCTCCCGCCACGCCTCGTCCTGGGCGACGGCGTCGTAGAGCTCGCGCGGCACGTCCAGCCCCTCGAGGAAGGAGCTCCAGCGGCCGGTGAACCAGCCCAGCGAGAGCACAGGCCCGTCCGCGCCCTCGTGCGCGTTCAGGAAGCGCAGCTCGGTCTCCATCGAGAGCGTGAAGGGCGAGCTCGGCAGCGTGCGCAGGAGGCCGATCTTCAAGAGCTCCAGCTCGACGTCGTCGAGCCCGTGGTCGGCCAGCGCGAGCTTCTCGCACAGGGCCGCCCAGCCGAACACGAGCCGCGGGCGGATGCCCTGGCCCAGCGCGCGCGCGGCGGCTGGCGCCCGGCGGCCGTAGGCGACGTCGAAGGTCGCCTGGACCTGGGTCTCGAGCTCGCGCCAGCGCGCCAGCTCGTCGAGCGCGTAGACCGCGATCCACTGGCCGCGCGCCAGGTCGGTGTAGGTGAACTCGGGGTCGACGCGGAAGGCCTCGCCGCAGCGCGGGCAGGGCTCCTGCTGGAAGGTGCCGGCCAGGATCGCGTCGCGCAGCTCGGGCTTGCGGTCCACGTTGACGCTGTGGACGACCTGGAAGGAGACGCTCGCGGCGCAGGCCGGGCAGGCGAGCGCGGTCGCTTGGAACAGGGACATCGTCTACTTCTCCAGCGCCTTGAGGTCGGGGACGAAGGGGTGGGAGTCCTTGAGCTTCTTGCTGTAGTAGGCGGCGTAGAGCTCGGCGAACCACTCGGCCGGCGCGCGGAACTGGTAGCCGTGGATGCCCTTGGTGCGCGCGGCCAGGCTGTAGGTCCACCACTCGCCGTCGTAGGACTCCTGGTACACGACGTCGCCGACGGCGGTGTCCTTGCAGGCGGTGCCGTCCCACCACATCTCGCCGCCGACCACGACCTTGTCGACCCACTCCTTGACCTTCGTCTGGGCGGGCGTGGCCGGCGCGGTCGTGCCGCCGCCCAGGAGCCCGAGCGCGTACGTCTCGAGCCCCGCCTCGCCGCCCGCCTCGCTCGCGCCGAGCAGGCCCTTGTACTTGCCGGCGACGGCCTTCGCGGCGCCGGCGGCGCTGGTCGAGACCCACTTGCCGTACTTCGTGTCCTTGCCCTTCTTGCTCATGAAGCCGTGCTTGGCGTCCACGGCGTGGCCGACCTCGTGCAAGGTCGCCCAGCTGAAGTAGTCCACCTTGTCGCCGTTCGCGGGCAGGCAGTCCGGGTCGTGCTTGGCGGGGTCGGGGAAGTCGCGCAGCGTGTTCAGGTCGGCGCCGTAGTCCATGCTGTCCTTCGGGCGCTTGCACTCGATCCCGATCGCCTTGTCGCCCTCGGCGTACCAGCCGCCCTCGCCCGCGCCCTTGCGCGTCGGCATCAGCGTCACGGTCATCTTGTCGAGCGTGGCGTTCGGGAACACCGGCGCCTTGCCGAGCGTGTCGTACAGGTTCTTGAGCGTCTCCGCCTCCCCCTTGGGGTCGAGCTTCTTGCCGGGGAACGCGTACTTCGGGTTGCCGTCGGCGTCGGTGCCGTCGGGCGTCTTGATGCCCTCCTCGAGCGCGAGCTTGATGCCGTAGCGCTCCTCGATCGCCTTCATCAGCTTCGCGCCGGCCTTGTCGTCGGTGAGGTCGATGTTCGCGACCTCGGCGTCCTTGGCCTTGCGCTTGGCGAGCGTCGCGAGCTGCTCGAGCTGCTTGACCTTCTTCGTCAAGGGCTCGCTGGACTCGGTCGCCTTCTTCAGCGCGAGCTTCAGCTTCTCGAGGTCGGTCTTCCACGGCTCGACGGGCTTCTTGGCCTTGGCCAGCGCGTCGACGGCCTTGGCCAGGTCCTCGAGCGCGCTGCGCGCGCCGCTGGCGAGCACGTCGGCGACCCCTTGCAGGACCGCGTTGGTCGTCTCGTTGAAGACCTTCTTGAAGGAATCGAGGGTCCAGGTCATGGCGTGGAGCGGGGGCGGATCAGCCGGCGTTCGCGCTCTGGAGCGCCCGGTCGAGCTCCTCCAGCGCGGGCGTCAGCGTGGCGCGGATGCGCAGCGAGACGCCGAAGGGGTTCTGGTCGCAGGCCTGCACGCGCGGGTCCTGCGCGAGGAAGGAGCGGTAGTCGGCCAGCGCCTGGCGCACCTTGGCGACGGCCGGCGGCAGCGCCGGGCCGCTGGCGTGCTGGAGCTCGCGGATGGCGCTCGCCAGCGGGCGGCGCGGCGTGTCGGTCACGCTCTCGACCGCCTCGGCGATCTGCGTCAGGTCGGAGTCGTTCGAGCCCTTGAGCGTCGAGCGCAGCGCCGCGACCTGCCCGTCCACGGTGGACACGGCGCGCTGCCACGACGCGGTCGCCGACAGGAGGCCCTGGCGCGCGCGGTCCACCGTGCGCCCGGGCGCGGCGGCCGCGGCGGGACGCGCGCCGCCCTCGCCCTCGCCCGCGTCCGGGTCGGCATCGTCGTCGGGCAGCACCTCGCCGGCGACGATCTTCCAGCCCAGGCGCAGCTTGACGAACAGCTTGATCGCGCCCTTGACCTGCGCGCGCTTCAGCCGGCTCACGGTCAGCGTCTTGCCCTGCGGGACGACGCGCCCCTCGCTGAGCAGCGTGCCCTCCTGCTTGAGCGCCATCACGACCGGCTTGACCTTGTTCTCGCGCCCGAGCAGCGCCGCGTGCTCCTTGTACGGCTTGCCGTCCACGTCGAACTCGACCTTGCGCCGCGAGACGTAGAACGGCCCGCCCTCGGGCGGCACGCGCTTGAGCTGCGCCTTCAGGAAGGCGCGGTACGCCTTCCAGTCGCCGAGACCCGCCAGGTCGGGCTCCTCGTCGCCGGCGTCGTCGGGGCCCTCGACGACCTGCGTCAAGAGCTCCTCGACCTCGCCCAGGAGCGCGTCCGCGGCGCGCTCGTCCTGGCGTGCGAGCGCGCCGTCCGCGTCCTTCGCGCGGGCGGCCGCCTGCTTGAGCACGGCCTCGTTGGCCGGCTCGCGCAGCGCCGCCGCCTCGCGCATCGCGTCCACGGCCTCCTGGCGCCGGGTGCGCAGCAGGTCGAGCGCGCCGCCGGCGGCCGCGCCCGCCGCCGCGGCCTCCTGCGCCTGCTCGAGGAACCCGGCCGCCTCGTCGAGCAAAGCCCGCGCGCCCGCGGGGTCGCGCGCCACCAGCTTGTCCGCCTGCCCGGCGCGCGCGGCCGCCTCCTTCAGGAAGGTCGTCGCCTGCGGGGCCTTCCCGGCCGCGGCCCGCTTGATCTCGAGCACGAGCCCGTCGAGGCGCCGCTTCACGGCGCCCGCGTCGGCCGCGGCGGCGTCGTCCTCCTCCTCGCCGCCCTCCTCGCCCCCGGCGACGGAGTAGCCGAGCTTCAGGCGCTTCAGCGTCAGGTGCGCCTGCTTGCACTGCAGCGGGGAGAAGCCCTCCACGACGAAGGCCTTCCCGTCCACGCGGCAGACCGCCTCGTGGAAGAGCACGCCTTCCTTCTTCACCTTGTTGACGACCAGGAGCCCCTTCGGGCCGATCAGCACCGCGAAGCCCTTCCAGGGCTTGCCGCCCTCGTCGAAGTCCACCTTCTTCTTGCTGAGGAAGAAGGGGCAGCCCGCCTCGGGGGCCTGCTTCAGGCGCTCCTTCATGAAGGAGCGGTAGTCGTCCCAGCTCTGGAGGTCGTCCAGCGATTCGAGGGTGGCGCCCATGGCATGCGTCGGGGATCGGGTCGGGTGCGGGCGCCAGGATAGCAGCGGAGGCGGCGACGGGCCGGCGTCGGGCGGCGGTTCCCGCGGCCCCGGGGCGCGAGCGTCACGCGCTCGTCGACCTCCAGGCGCCGCGGCCCGCGCGAGCGTTCGACGCGCGCGCACGCCCGACGACCGCGTATCCAGGGCGATACGCGGAGGGTGACGACGAGGCCAGGCGAGCGCGGCGGCCCGCGGCAGGCTAGTCCTTCCGGCGCGCCGCGAGCGCCGTCCCGGCGTCCACCCGGAGGACGAGCGGGAGCGAGAGGGTGCGGTCCTCGGGCAGCGGGCGAAGCTCGTGCGCGGCGCTCTCCGCGGCGTCCACCGCGCGCCGAGCGCCGGCGGGAGAGCCGCTTCGCTCGCTCGCCTCCGGCGCGCTGGCCGGGCTCGGGAGCGGCGCGGCGGGGTGCGCGCTGCGCGCCGGGAGGCCGACGGCGACCACGGCGGCCAGGGCCGCGGCGAGGCTGCTGCAGGCGCCCCTGCGCGGCGCGCGCACGAGCCGTGGCACGGGTCGCGAGGGCCGTCCGGCGGCGCACGCGCGCGCCTGGCGCAGGCGGCGCAGGTCGTCGGCGAGCGCGAGCGCGCTCGCGTGGCGCCGGCCTGGGTCGGGCGCCATCGCCTTCAGGCACACGGCCTCGAGCTCGCGCGGGACCTCGGCCTGGACGCGCCGCGGCCGCGGGAGCGTGCCGCGCAGGACGCGCTGCACGATCACGCACGTGCGCGGGCCCTCGTACGGCGCGCGCAGCGTCAGCACCTCGTAGAGGATCGCGCCGAGCGCGTAGACGTCGGTGCGCGCGTCCGCCTCGGCGGCGCGGCCGGCGGCCTGCTCGGGCGCCATGTAGGCCGGCGTCCCGAACAGCTCGCCCGCGTGGGTCAGCCGGCCGGCCCCGCGCTCCGAGCGGTCGAGCGCGAGGCCGAAGTCCAGGACGACCGGCCGGCCGTCGGGGCGCACCATGACGTTGCGGGGCGTCAGGTCGCGATGGACGATGCCGCGCTCGTGGAAGGCCTGCGCCGCGCGCGCGATGCGCTCCACCAGCGCCAGGGCCGGGGCCAAGCCGCAGGGCTCGCCGGCGAGCGATCGCGCGGCCTTCGCGCGCGCCGGGAGCTCGCGCGGGCCGGGGCGCGCGAGCGCGCCCCAGGCCTCGCGCAGCGGGGCGCCGCCGCGGTGCAGCGCGGCCGCCCGCGCGAGCCGGCGGGCGAGCGTCTCGCCCTCGACGAAGGGCATGACGAGGAACGTCTCGCCGCCGCGCGCGGCGTACTCGAGGATCGGGCAGACCCCGCGCTCGCTGTCGAGCTGGCCGAGGATGCGCGCCTCGCGCTCGAAGCGGGCCTGCGTGCGCGGGCTCGTCGGGCGGCGGCGCAGGACCTTGATCGCGACGCGCCGCCCGGTGCTGCGCTGCACGGCGCGGTAGACGACGCCCTGGCCGCCGCGCTGGACCAGGACGACGTCGTCGAAGCCCTCCTGCCACGCGTCGTGGCCGAACGCGCGCGGGCGGGCAGCGGACGCGCCTCCCGGCGCAGCGACGGGATCGGTCGGCCGGTCGCGCAGGGCCCGCTCCAGGGCGAGCAGCTCGCGCGCGTCCTCCGCGCGGAAGGAGCAGCGCGCGCAGGTCCGCAGGTGCTCGTCGTGCGCCGCGCGCTCGTCCGCGGGCAGGTCGCCGCGCACGCGACGGAACAGGGTCTCGAGCGAGGGGCACCGGGACTGGGAACCATGGCGCATGCCGCCCTCGGAGTTTCCGCGCTCGCGCTGTCTCGACCACCCCCCGCGCGCGCGCGACGCGCGGCGCCAACCGTCGCGCGCGAGCGCCGGAGGAGCGCCGGGACGCGCGCCTTCGGCCTCCGGGCCGAGCGAGCGTGCGGCCGGTCCGGAGCGCGCCGCGAGCCGCTTCGCACGAGCGCCCGAGGGGCGCTGCGGTCGAAGGGTCTCGGTGCGAGCAGGACCCTCCCTCGTCTCCTCCGATGGTCCTTCCTAGGTCATCCTCGCGAACTAGACGAGGCGCGCCTCCCGGTTTCTCTGCGCGCGCACGGCGTCCGCGCCGATCGTCAGCGCGCGGTGCGTGCGACGCGGAAGCAGACGCTCGAGGTCGGGTCGTCCTCGAAGCTCTGCAGGCGCGTGCAGAGGGCTTCCGTCTCCGAGAAAGGCCTCTCGATGTGCAGGCCGAACCCGTCCGCGCCCTCCTCGCCGAAGGGCAGCGAGATCCACTCCAGCGCAAACCCCGCGGGCGCGGGCTCGACGAGGCCGTCCAGCCGTGCGCGGCACAGCTCCGCGGCCGAGGGCAACCGGCCGCCGATGCGCGTCGCGAACGCCTGGGCGTGGGAGCGCGGGAGCGCCGCGGGCGTGTCCGGATCCTCGACGGCAGCGCCGATCTGCCGGTATCCCTCGCGGACCCCGACCGCCGCCGCACCCAGCACGCGCTCGGCTTCGCGCCAGGTGACCGGCCTGCGCGAGAGGAGGTACGGCGCGCGCTCGCGCTCGTCGGGCGCGTCGCTCGCGAGCGCTCCGCCCGGGTCGTCGACGCGGACCAGGTCCAGCGCGTCGTCCAGGGGGATGGCGTCGAGGGTCCAGCCGGGCTCGTACGAGCGCACGTAGAACTCGGCCTCGCAGGGGCTGCCGCCCTCGTCGCGCCGGTAGCGATAGAAGCCCTTGTCGAGCGAGGACCGCTCGACGACGGGCACGAGACGGGGGAAGCAGGTCGCTGCGGCGTTCTCGTAGCGCCACAGCGTGCCGCCCGCGGGCAGCGACACCGTCCCGAACCCGCCGTAGGGCAGCGGATCGCCGGAAGCCAGCCGCGCGTCGTAGAGCTCGATCGCGCGCGACCAGTCCACGCAGAACGTCTTCAGCCCCTCGTTCCGTCGGCCGGCATGCCGGAGCCTGGTAGCGGCTTCGTGCAGCGGATCCACGACCTCCCGGAAGCGCGCGGCGAGGCGCGTGCGAAGGGCCTCGAGGTCGGGGCGCACCGCGCCGAAGAGGAGCCGCGCGACGCTGGACGCGTCCAGCGCCTCGGCGCGCTCCCAGCCGACGTCCCCGATCAGGGCGGCGAACTCGCTCGGGCGCTCGCAGCCCGGGATGCGCACGGCCTGCAGCTCCAGCTCCGAGCGGAAGGCGGCGCGGCGCGCGCGCTCGCTCCAGGCCCAGGCGAGGAGCAGCAGGGTCGCGACGACCGCCAGCGTCGCCGCCGCCGCGGCGGCCGAGCGGCGGTTGCGGCGCAGCCACAGGACCGCGCGCCGCCGCGCCGAGGGCGGCTCGACGGAGATCGCGCGGTGCTCGAGGAACGCCTCGAGGTCGGCCGCCATGCCCTCGGCCGAGGCGTAGCGGTCGCGCGGCAGGCGCTCGAGGGCGTGCGCGCAGATCAGGGCCACGTCGGAGGGGACGGCGGGGTTCGCGCGCCGCAGCGGCGGCGGGCTGGCCGCGGAGATCGCGGCGGCGATCGCCGCGCGGGTCCCGGCCTGGAAGGGGTGCTCGAGCGTCAGGAGCTCGTAGAGCACGACGCCGAGCGCGAAGACGTCGCTCGCGGCGCTCGCCCCGCTGCGCCCCTCGTCCACCTGCTCGGGGGCGAGGTAGGGCAGCGTGCCGACGAGACGCTGGGTGTGGCGCGTGCCGGCGGCGGACTCGAGGTGCGCCAGCCCGAAGTCGATCAGCTTCGGCGCGTGGCGCTCGTCGAGCAGCACGTTCTCGGGCTTCAGGTCGCGGTGCACGACGCCCTGCGCGTGGCACAGCGCGAGCGCGCGCGCGATGCGCAGCACGAGCTCGCAGCGCGCGCCGAGCGGCTCCAGCGCGCGCGCCGCGCGCAGCGCGGCCGGCGTGGGCGGCTCCTCGCACGGGCGCCCGGCGAGCGAGCGCAGCGCGTCGAGCACCTCGCGCAGGCTCGGGCCGGCGACGTACTCCATCGCGACGTAGAACACGCCGTCCGTCTGGTCCAGGTCGAACACCTGCACGATGCCGGGGTGCGCCAGGCGCGCCAGCGAGCGACCCTCGGAGGTCATCCAGTCGCGCGCGTCGGCGATGCGGATCGCGGCCGGCTGCAGGAGCTTGAGCGCGACCTGGCGGTCGAGGTGCGGGTCGTAGGCGAGGTACACCTCGGACAGCCCGCCGATCCCCAGGCACGCCAGCGTCTCGAAGCGGCCGATGCGGGGCAGCTCGGCCGGCTTGCCCCCGGGCCCCTCGGCCAGCAGATCCGCCAGGTCGTCGAGGTCCCGCGCGAGCGCGACGTGCTCGCGCAGCGTGGCGACGCGGTCGCCCGCGCGCGCCTCCAGCGCGCGCAGGCTGTCGGAGTCGAGCTCCCTGCGGTGCGCGAGGTACTCCTCGAGCAGGCTCGACAGGTCGATCGCCTCGGCCTCGTCGCCGGAGGCGCTCATGGTCGACGGACGCGTGGGGCGTTCACCCGGACATCCTCTTCTTCAGGTACCGGAAGGCCTTCTCGAGCTTGCGCCGGACGGTGGACTCGGAGAGCCCCAGCTCGAGCGCGATGCGGGCCAGCGGCACCCCGTCCAATACGCGCGCGACCACGATCCGCCGCTCGTCGTCCGGCAATTCGCTCAGCGCCTCGAGCAACCTGGCGAGCTGCTCGGCGCGATCGGCCTGCTCGGGCGGGGAGGAGCTGCCGCCGGCGTCGAGAGCGCCATCCTCGGCGTCGGCCAGCTCCCGCTCCCGCTGCGCGTCGCGCATCGCCGCGAGCTGGTCGCGGTTCCGCTGGTGCAGCTTGTTGCGCAGGATCGTGACCAGCCAGCGCTTGAAGCTGCCCGCGCCCCGGTACTCGTACGAGTCGATCTCCCGGAAGGCGGTGAAGAGCGCGGACTGGACGACGTCCTGCGTGTCGAAGCGCCGCCGCACGAGCGCGGGCAGGCGGCCCCGCAGGATCAGCGCCAGGATCGGCCGGAAGCGCGCGTCGACGCGGCTCCAGGCGTCCGCCTTGCCGGCCCGCACGTCCTCGATGAGCTCCTCGGTCGGCTCCTGCAAGCGCTCGCGACGGCCGTGCGTCGCCCTCCCGGCGACCATCCCAGCGGGGCGGGGAGGGGACGTCAAGGCGAGCGCGAGAGCCGCGGCGCAGGCGTCCCTCCGGCGCCGCGCGGAACGCGGGCGCCGGAGGGACGCAGGGAAGCGACCGAGGCAGGGGCGCGCCGGTCAGACGGGCATGGAGAGCTCGAAGCGCAGGATGGCCGGGTTCTGCGCCTCGTCGTCGAGCACGATCTCGTACGGCTGGTAGCAGAAGCGCACGAGCTCGCCGTTGATCAGGACGTAGTGGTAGACCAGCGGCACGTCCTCCACGCGCAGGCGGGGGTGCTCCCGCCGCAGCTCGGCCTCGAGGTCCTCCACGCGGAAGGCGTCGAGGCGCCGGCCCTGGAAGAAGCGAGCGACGTCCCACGCCACCCACAGCAGCGGGACGTCCGCTTCCAGGGCGCCGAGGCTCGACGCGGGGAGCATGCGATCGATGCGCACCTCGGCCGGCGGCGGGAAGGCCATCGGCTGCGAGTCGCGCGGGAAGGCCGCGCTGGCGCACACGGCGCACAGGGCCAGGCCGACGAGGGTCCTGGAGGCGGGAAGAGCGAGCGTTCTCATGGGGCACTCCTTGGATCGGTTGTCTCGAGGACGGCGCGAGCCGCCGTCACCGAGCCATCCGGACCGCAGCGCCGCGGCCGGAACGCAAAGCGGTTTTTCGCGCCGCGCCCGGTGTCTGCTGCGGGCGTCTGGCCTAGGAGCGAGCGGAGGAGGAGCCGCGAGCGGGCGGCTCCGGGCAGCATGGATCCCGATGCGTCGCGCGCCTCGAGCGCGGAGGTCCGGAGCTGGATGCTGGCCGCGAAGCACGGCGACCGCGCGGCGATGGGGCGGCTCTTCGGCCACCTGCTGCCGCTCGTGACCGCTTACCTCCGGCGCCGCATGGGGGCGCGTGCGCGGCGCTGGGTCGCGGCCGACGCGCTCGCGAGCGACGTGCTGTGCGAGACGATCCTCGGCCTCGTTTCGTTGCCGGAGGCGGCGGACGAGAGCGACCTGCACGCGCGCCTGCTGCGGATCGCGAGGTCACGCCTGTGGGACGCGCTGCGCAGGCACGGGAACGAGCGCGGCGAGTCCTGGGCGCCCGCGGCCCGCGCGGAGCCGCGCGCCGCGAGCGCCTCGACGCACGCGGTGACGCGCGCCGACGACGGCCGGCTGCTGCGGGAGCTCGTCGCGCGCCTGCGCGAGGAGCAGGCGAGCGCCGTCCGTCTGTGCGGCATCGAGGGCCGCACCTACGCCGAGGCCGGCGCGCTGCTCGGCCTCGCGCCGGACACCGTGCGCAAGCGCTACCGCTCCGGCCTGCTCGCGCTGCGGCGCCTGCTGGCCGGCCGGGAGGTCTGACGGGGCGCGCGCGGCGGCGACGGGGCCACGGGGTGCGGGACCGGTCCGGTGACCCCCCGCGACGCGCCGGTCACCCGCCGAGATCGACGAGCACGACCGCCTCGTGCTCGGGGTAGCGGGTGGTGCCCTTGCGGTGGAAGCGTCGCTCCAGCGCGTGCGCGACGCGGCGCGCGAGATGCACGCCGGTGGTCGTGACGAGCAGGGCGCCGTCGACGCGCTCGACGGCCATCACGCGCTCCAGCGGGTGCTCCTCGCGCTCGGCCTGCTCGAGGTTGGCGACCATGTGGCGCACCTCCTCCTCGGGCGCGTCGAGCTCGGGATGGAGGCGCACGCTCCCGGCGGGCCGCCGCGCGCGCACGCGCTCGCAGGCCGGGCAGACCGCGCTCACGACGTCGGCGAGCGGCGGCGGGCCCCAGCGCCAGCGGCCGGCGTGGAAGACCACGCCGCAGTCGCAGGCCAGGGCGCCGGTGGGCTTGGCATCCGGACGGCGCACGCCGTGCGCGTCGCGCGGCTGCGCGCGTCCGGTGCGAGGCCGGTGCCCCTTGCTCGGATCCGGTCGGCTCTGCTTCGTTCCCATCGCTGCAGCGCTCCTTCGCGTTCGACTTGGCCTGCCATCCCGAGTACGGAGGGCTCGAGTCGATGATGGTCCGCGAGCGGCTCGCGAGGAGGAGGCTTCGTGGCGGGGGAGCAGGGAGTCCTTCTCCGTAGGGAGTCGCCGACCTGCTCCTCCCCGGCGCGGGCCGCCGGATCCGTCCTGCTCGGCCTCGCCCTGCGCAGTACGGGGGATGCCGTCGGGCGGCGCGAGGGGCCACCATGGAGAAGGGATGAATCCCATGGAGGACACGACGATGGTCACCGCAGAGCTGGGCAAGGACCTCGACCTCATCCGGCGGGACATCGCGACGCTGCGCGAGGACGTCGCGACGCTGGCGACGAGCGTGAAGGGCCTGGTCGCCGCGCGCGGCCGCGAGACGGTCGGGCGCATCGAGGAGCTGGGCGACCGCACGCTCGCCCGCGCCGCCGACCTGCGCCAGGAGGCGGGGCGGGAGATCGGCGCGCATCCGTTCACGAGCGTCTTGACGAGCTTCGGCCTGGGCCTCGTGCTGGGCCTGGTGCTCGACCCAAAGCGATGAGCGCGGCCGAGCGCCTGCTGGCCGCCGGCAGGACGCGCGGAGCCGAGGAGCGCCTGCGACGGGTCGTGCGCGCGGCCGAGCGGCGCGCGCTCGCCCTCGGAGCGGCGGGCGCGGCCCTCGTGGCCGCGCTCGTCTTCCTGGCGCTGGCCGCCGAGCGCGGGCTCGTGCAGGTGCTGCCGCCGGCGCTCGCCGCGCTCGTCCTCGGGCTGTGTCTGCTGCTCGTCGCGGGCGTCGCGGTGCTGCTCGCGCGCCGGCCGCGGACGGCGGCGCGCGAGGCGGCGCGCGTGCCGCGCTCCGACGACCTCGCGGAGGCGGCGAGCGCTCTCGCCGCCGGGGCCGGCCGGCCGGCGACGGACCCGCTGGAGGCGGGCCTCCTTGCCGCGGCCGTGCTGCGCGCCCTGCGGCGCGAGCGCCCCGGGAAGGAAGCGGCCGGCGCGAGCCGCAACGGCGCACCGCCGGCCTGAGAGTCTGAGAAAGAACCCTGCGCGGAGGCCGCCGAGGGCCCTACACCGCCGTGTAGGTCATCCCGCGTCGCTGTCCCGCCGTCTCGACCTTGCCCTCGGCGATCAGCCGCTTCATCGCGGGTCGCATCGTCGCGGCGTCGGTGTGCAGGGCGGCGGCGATCTGCTCGCCGCGCTGGCCGGGATGCTTGCGGACGTGCGCCAGGAGCGACTCCGCCAGGTCGCCGGCGCCGCGCGCGCGGTGCGGGCCGCGCGCCGCGCGCGGAGCGGAGCCCGCGTCGCTCTCGAGCAGCGCGCCGAGCGAGGTGCGCGCCTCCGCCAGCGCCTTCTGCAGGACGGCGTCGCGCGTCGCCGCCAGCGCCTTCTCGAGCGCCTTCAGCGCCGCGGCCGCGTGGCGCAGCGCGGGGTCGGCCCGGGCCTGCTTGCGGGCCTCGCGCTCCCGGACGGCGGCGATGCGGGCCTCGAGGTCGGCGATGACCTGCTCGGCGGTGCGCCGCTGGCGGCGCGGCTTGGGATCGGGCTTCTTGCTCTTCTTCTTGGCCATGGCGGGATCGGGGGAGCCGGAGGGAGAGAGGGTGAGGGAGAGTGCGACGGGCGGCGATGCCGATCAAGGGAGCAGGCGCCCGCGCGGCAGGAATCGCGGCGGGGCGGCCGAGGAGGCTCGGGCCGCCGCGCGAGCGCGGAGCCGTCGGGCTCGGGCCGGCGGAAGCCCCGGTCGCGTCGCGCTCCCGGGCGAGGCCCTGGCGCGACCGTCCTCAGCGCGCCGGCCGCTCGTCGCTCCGCCCCTCGGCGGGCTCGCGCAGGCGGATGCGCGCGTCGAGGACGCGGCAGCCCTGGCCGGGCGGCAGGGCGACCAGCGGGTTGACGTCGAGCTCGTGGATCTCGGGCACCTCGCTGACCAGGTGCGAGACGCGCAGGAGGACGTCCCGGATCGCGTCCTCGTCCGCCGGCGGCCGGCCGCGCGCGCCCTCGAGCAGCTTCCTGCCGCGGATGCCGCCGACCATCTCGGCCGCGTCGACGTCGGTCAGCGGCGCGACGCGGAAGACGACGTCGCCCAGCACCTCGACGTGGATGCCGCCCAGGCCGAAGGCGACCAGCGCGCCGAAGACCGGATCCTCGGTGGCGCCGACGAAGGTCTCGACGCCGCCCTGCAGCATGGGCTGGACCAGCACGCCCTCGAAGCGCCCCGCCCCGGCGCTGCGCGCGCGCAGCGCCTCGAACGCGGCGCGCACGTCGCCGGCGTCGCGCAGGTCGAGCAGCACGCCGCCGACGTCGCTCTTGTGCAGCAGGCCCTCGAGGACGAGCTTGAGCACGACCGGATAGCCGAGCGCCTCGGCCGCCGCCAGCGCCTCCTCGACGCGCGCGGCCTGGCGCTCCGCGAGGAGCGGCAGGCCGCAGCGCCCGAGCACGTCGCGCACCTCGTGCGGCCGCAGCCACGAGCTGCCGCGCTCGGCCAGGATCGCGCGGCACACGGCGCGCGCCCCGGCCGCGTCGCAGCCCTCGAGCGCCGGCAAGACGCCCTCGGGCCGCGCGCGCCACGCGGCGTACTCGGTCGCCCGGCCGAGCGCGCGCGCGGCGCCCTCGGGGAACGCGTAGGAAGGCAGGCCGCGCCGCAGGCCGCGCGCCTGCCCGCGCCCGCCCTCGCCCATCAGGCAGGTGACGACCGGCTTCGCGCGTCCCGCGCGCTCGAGCGCGGCGTGCAGCGCGTCCTCGGTCGGGCCGACCTGCGCCGCGTCGATCGGCGCATAGATCACGATCAGCGCGTCGACCTCGTCGGCGGCGAGCAGGAGCGCGGCGGCGCGGCCGTACTCCTCGGGGCCCGCGCTCGCGATCATGTCGACCGGGTTGCGCGTGCTCGCCTCCTCGGGGAGGAAGGCCGCGAGCGCCTCGCGCACCGGACCCGACAGCTCCGCGATCGAGAGCCCGCGGCCCTCGCACGCGTCCGCGCACAGGATCGCGGGGCCACCGGCGTTGGTCAGGAGCGCGACGCGCCGCCCGCGCGGCAGCGGCTGGCTGCACAGGAAGAGCGCGAGGTCGAACATCTCCTCGAGCGTGTCCGCGCGCAGCATGCCGGTCTGGCGGAAGAGCGCCTCGACCGCGACGTCGCTCTCGGCCAGCGCCGCGGTGTGGCTGCCCGCCGCGCGCTTGCCGGCGCCGCTGCGTCCGCTCTTGACCGCGACGATCGGCTTCTTGCGCGCGACGCGGCGCGCGATGCGGGCGAAGCGGCGCGGGTTCCCGAACGACTCCAGGTAGAGCAGGATCACGTCGGTGCGCTCGTCCTCCTCCCAGTACTGGAGCAGGTCGTTGCCCGACACGTCGGCCTTGTTGCCGACGCTGACGAAGGTGGAGAGCCCGATGCCGAGCGCCTCGGCCGTGGCCAGGATGGCGAGCCCGAGCGCGCCGCTCTGCGACGACATCCCGACGTTGCCGGCCGGCGGGAGCACCGGCGCGAAGGTCGCGGACAGCCGCACGCGCGGGTCGGCGTTCAGCAGGCCCATGCAGTTCGGGCCGACCATGCGCATGCCGTGGGCGCGCACGCGCTCGAGCAGCGCGTCCTGGCGCGCGCGGCCCTCGGGGCCGGTCTCGGCGAAGCCGGCGCTGATGACGACGAGCGCGCGGATGCCGGCCGCGGCGCAGTCCAGGGCGGCGGCCAGCACGCGCTCCTTCGGCACGAGCACGACGGCCAGGTCCACCGGCCCGGGCAGCGCGCGCACCGAGGGGTAGGCCGGGATCGCGCCGATCGAGGTCGCCTGCGGGTTGACGGCGTACACCGGCCCCTGGAAGCGGTGCAGCACGAGGCCGTGCAGCGTGCGGAAGCCGAGGCTCGTCTCGTCGCGCGAGGCGCCGATGACGCACACCGCGCGCGGGTGGAAGAAGGGGCGCAGCGAGGCGCACGTGGCCAGGCGGTCCTGCAGCTCGGAGCGGCGGCGCGCCTCGTCGTCGGGCGGCACGCCGAGGTCGACCGGCACGCGGCCCGCGGCGTCCGGCTCGCCGAGCGAGAGGCCGGAGCGCCGCAGCACGTCGAGGAGCTCTCCCGTCCCCTCGCCGTGCGCGACGAGCCGGCGCAGGCCGTGGCCCGCGGCGGCCAGCGCCAGGCGCTCGACCAGCCGCGTCGCGAGCCCCTTGCCGCGGAACGCTTGCTCGACGCCGAGCGCGACCTCCGCCTCGTCCGGCGCGAGCGCGCGGTAGCCGGCCGCGCCGACGACGCGGTCCTCGCCCTCGACGCTGCGGATCGCTAGCAGCGTGAGCCGCCGGCCCGGATCCGACGAGTCGAGCAGCTCCTCCCACGCGAGCGCCTCCCCCGCCCGACCGGGGCCCGGCACGACGCCGCCCTGCGGGCCCCCGGCGCGCGCGACGAAGGCGGCCATGGCCGCGGCGTCCGCGGGGAGCGACGGACGCACGCGCGCGGTGCTGCCGTCGCGGAGGATGAGCGGGGTGTCGGACAGGGGCATGCGCGGGCGGGCGCGCCCTGCGGCGGCGGAGACGGGCACTCTACGCCGGCCCGTGGCCGGGGGCGAGCGGAGAGGCTCCCGCGCGCTGGCGCAAGACGCCTGCGTCCGCACGGCCGCCCCGCGCGAATGCCGGCTGCGATGGGATCGAGGACGCGCGCGCTCCTGACCGCCGCCCTGGTGCTCGGGCTCGGGTTGGCCACGGGTCCGGGCTGCCTCTCCATGAAGAAGTCCACCGTCGAGGAACGGCTGCTGGCGCTCGCCCGGAACGCCCCGCTGCGGGGCCGGATCGAGACGCTCGAGCGCCGCGTCGCGATCGGAGGCGAGGAGGTCCTGGCGCGCTTCCGCTACGTGCGCGCGGGCCGGCGCGGGGCGCCGACGGTCGTGCTCGTGCACGGCACGCCGAGCTCGCTCGTCACCTGGACGCGCGCCGTCTTCGGCCCCGGCGGGCTGGCGGAGAGCTGCGACGTGGTGGCGCTCGAGGTCGTGGGGCACGGCGCCACGCGCACCGAGCTCGACGGCTACTCGTTCCAGCGCTGCGCGGACTGGGTGCGCGCCTTCCTCGAGGCGCTCGACCTGCGCGGCGTGACCCTGGTCGGGAACAGCTACGGCGGCGAGTTCGTCTGGCGCGCCGCGCTCGACGCGCCGGAGCGCGTGGCGCGCGTCGTCCTGCTGAGCAGCTCGGGCTTCCCGCGGCGCGACGACGAGTGGTTCCCCGAGGAGGTCAAGATGCGCACGATGCGCCTGGCCAAGCTCGGCTGGCTGCTGAGCTCGCGCGCGAACGTGCGCGGCGCGCTGCAGCCGCACTTCCAGACGCCGGTGCCCGACGAGCACGTCGAGGAGGTCTACCTCGTGTGCAAGAACCGCGACGACTGGCACGCGATGATCGACCTCGCGCGCGACGAGAACGGCACGCGCGCCGGCGACCTGGCGGACCTGCGCCAGCCCACGCTGCTCCTGTGGGGCGCCGAGGACGTCGCCTACCCGCCCGCGACGGTCGGCGAGCGCTTCCGCGCCGCGCTGCCGCACGCGCGCCTCGAGCTCGTCCCGGGCGCCGGCCACTACCCGCAGGAGGAGCGGCCGGAGGCGGTGGCGCGCGCGATCGCGGCCTTCGCGCGCGGGAGCTGAGCCGAGGCGTGCCTCAGGCGCGCTTGCCGCGCGCCAGGCTGGCCCCGCCGACCACCAGCGCGGCCAGGCCGCCGATCACGAGCCAGATGGCCTTGTCGGTGGGGGAGCTCGTGAAGAACTCCGAGACCTCCGACGCGAACGAGTCGGACGCGTTGAGCCCCATCACGAGCAGGACGATGCCGATGACGACCAGGGCGAGGCTGAGCGGCTTGTTCATGAGGAGCGTGCCCTCCCCTGCGACCGACCCGCGGCGCGCGGGTCGCGAGGACGAGGAGGCGGCCGAGGTAGCGTGCAAAGGCCGTGCCTCGTGCCCCGGCAGCACGCGCGAGCGAGGACGCCGGGCGCGACGTCCGCGCGGGCGGCAGCGAAGCGACGTCCCCTGCACGGCCAGGGCGGGAGCCGGAGCGCGGGAAGAGGGCTCCCGGCGCTCTGTAGAAACTGCACCGCTAGTCGAGCAAGACCACCGTCGTCCCGCCGCCGAGCCAGACGGTCGAGGTCGCATCGAGGAACGCCGCCTGCGCGTAGAGGTGCAGGCTCTCCAGCCCGCCCGCCACGCTCGGCACGGGGAGGTCGAGCGACGCCAGGCCGCTCGCGGGCAGCGCGGGCAGCACGAACACGTCGGCGGGCGGAAGCCCGATCAGCAGGCAGCCGTTCAGGAGGTCCATGGGCTCGTGCGCGAGCGAGACGAGCACGAGCGGGAGCTCTCCCGGCTGGCCGCCGACCTCGAAGGCGATCGTCTCCCCCGTGCGCACCGGGCTGGCGGCGCGCAGGTGGCGGGCGAAGCCCGGGAGCGCCACGATCGTGCCCGTGCCGGCGATCGCCGGCCCCTCCGGACCCGTCTGGCCGGGGCACAGCGGCGCGAGGCGCAGCACGCCTCCGGCGGCCGTCGACGCGGCCGAGCGCACGCGGCTGTGCGCGTCCACGAACTCCACGCCGGGGCCGCCGGGCGCGTGCTGGACGCTGCACGGATCGCCCTCCTCGCGGCCGCCGGGGCCGCCGAGGATCGTGCAGCCGATCACCGTGACGGTGCTCGCGTCGAGCCGCATCCCCGGAGCGCCGGGTTGGGGGCCGAGGGCGCCCTGGTACCGGCTGGGGCCCCACCCTCCCGCCAGCGTGCAATCCTGGAGCCGCACGCCCGAGGCCGACGCGTGGAGCCCCGGGGAGCCGGCGGCGCTGAAGAAGTTGATGGCCGGGTTGGCGACCTGCCCCTCGAGCACGCAGCGCGTGAAGGTGACCCGCCCGGAGCCGGTGACGCTCGCTCCGGCCGCGATGCCGGCGGCGCACGGGCTGTCGCTCCTCAGGCAGCGCACCTCGTCGAACCAGACCGCTCCCGCGCAGCCCGTCACCTCGACGCCGTAGTTCGTGCGCAGCCCGCGCACGACCACGGACTGGCCGGGGGCGAGGTCGCGCACGCGGACGCTCGGGGCCCCCGCGAAGTGGGCGAGATAGCCGTCCACGAAGGCGTTGGGCGCGGTGGCGACCACGCTCAGGGACTTGCCCTCGATCGCGAAGCTGCGGTACGTGCCGTTGCGCACGAGGATCGTGTCGCCCTCGGCCGCCGCCGCGACGGCCGAGGAGATCTCCCGAAAATCGACACCGGCAGGAAGCGGGCCGAAGCCTCCGAGCGAGACGATCCACACGTCGGCGCGCGGCGCGGCGGAGGCGGCGCACAGGACGAGGAGGGAGGCGCAGGCGCGCAGCGGCTTGCTCGGGATCATGACTTCCTCCTGACGGGAGCCGGGGGGGCGGACGCGCGGCCATCGGCCGTCACGCCTTCCAGGCGTGCGGGGCGGCCGGAACGGTTCATGCGTGGTCGGCGACTCGCTCCCGGCGGCGACGGAGGCGCGTGAGACCCTCTCCCCGGGATCGCCCGGAGGCCTGCCGTGGGCCGGCGGAGGGATCGCCGCCGCGGCCGCCCGCGCGAAGGGGCCGGCCTCCGCCCTGCGCGCGGGGAGCGAGGCGACCGCGAGGGGTCTCTGCCGGGGCCCGGTCGCCGTCGGGGGACAGCCCCGCGGGAGCCGTTCCTGGAGCCGCGCGGCGCGTCCCGCTACAAGACGTGCATGCGCCTCCCGTGGCTCTTCCTGCTCCTCTCCGCCTGCACGAGCGCGGCCCGCCGGGCCGATCCCGCCTTGGCCGCCGAACCCGTCCCGGCGAGCGTCGACGCGCACAGCTTCGCGCGTCCGGACGCCGTGTGCTCGACCCACCTGGACCTCGACCTGACGCTCGACTTCGACGCGCGGGTCGTGCACGGCAGCGCGACGCACCGCATCCGCCGCACGGATCCGGGCGCGCCGCTCGTGCTCGACACGCAGGACCTCTCGATCGAGGGCGTCGAGGACGGCGCCGGCCGCGCGCTGGCGTACCGCCTGGGTGACCTCGACCCGATCCTCGGCCGTGCGCTGCGCGTGGACCTGCGGGCCGACACCGAGCTCGTGCGCGTCCGCTACCGGAGCGCGCCCGCGGCCGCGGCCATGCAGTGGCTCGCGCCCGAGCAGACCGCCGGCGGCCGCGCGCCGTTCCTGTTCACGCAGGGCCAGGCGATCCTGACCCGCAGCTGGATCCCGCTGCAGGACTCGCCGGGCGTGCGCGTCACCTGGAGCGCGCGCGTGCGCGCGCCGCGCGGGCTCACGGCGGTGATGAGCGCGATGGAGCGCGGCCGCGCGGCGGACGGCGCCGCGACCTTCGCCATGCCGCTCGCGGTGCCGAGCTACCTGATCGCGCTCGCCTGCGGCGACCTCGTCGCGCGCGACGTGTCGCCGCGCTGCGCCGTGTGGGCCGAGCCCGCGGTGGTCGAGCGGGCGGCGCGCGAGCTCGAGGACACCGAGGCCATGATCCGGGCCTGCGAGGAGCTGTACGGCCCTTACCGCTGGGGCCGCTACGACGTGCTGGTGCTGCCGCCGAGCTTCCCCTTCGGCGGCATGGAGAACCCGTGCCTGACCTTCGCCACGCCGACGATCCTGGCCGGCGACAAGTCGCTCGTGGCGCTGATCGCGCACGAGCTCGCCCACAGCTGGTCGGGGAACCTGGTCACGAACGCGACCTGGCGCGACTTCTGGCTCAACGAGGGCTTCACCGTCTACCTCGAGCGGCGGATCATGGAGCGCATCTTCGGCGCCGACCGCGCGGCGATGGAGACCGTGCTCGGCATGGCCGACCTGGCCGAGGAGCTGCAGACGCTGCCGCCGGCGGAGCAGGTGCTGCACGTGGACCTCGGCGGCCGCGACCCCGACGACGGCTCGTCGGACATCCCCTACGAGAAGGGCGGCGCCTTCCTGCGCCGGCTCGAGCAGGTCTTCGGTCGCGCGGCGTTCGACGCCTTCCTGCGCGAGTGGTTCGACGCGCACGCCTTCCGCAGCGTCACGACGGACGAGTTCCTGGCGTTCCTCGAGCGGCGCCTCCTGCGCCTCGACCCCGAGCGCGCGCGGCAGGTGGACGTCCTGGCCTGGGTGCGCGCTCCCGGCCTGCCCGCCGACGCGCCGCTGCCCGCGAGCGCGCTGCTCGACCAGGTCGACGCCGCGCTCGAGCGCTGGCGCGCCGGCGCCGCGCCCGCCGCGCTCGAGACGCATAAGTGGGTGACGCAGCAGTGGCTGCGCTTCGTCGGCGGCCTGGGCGAGCCGACGGTCGAAGAGCTGGCGGCGCTCGACCGCGCCTTCGCCTTCACGCAGAGCGAGAACAGCGAGGTCCTGTGCGCCTGGCTGTGCCTGTGCGTGCGGCGCGGCTACCGCGCGGCGGACGAGCGCCTCGAGCGCTTCCTGACGACGGTCGGGCGTCGCAAGTTCCTGAAGCCCCTGTACGAGGCGCTGCTCGCGTCCGAGGGCGGCGCCGAGCGCGCCCGCGCGCTCTACCGTGTCGCGCGGCCGCGCTACCACGCGGTGTCGCGGCGCACGCTCGACGAGCTGCTGGGGGAGCAGGGCT
>CADEGS010000042.1:0-8065 GCA_902826945.1 uncultured bacterium
GTCAGTCGCCCGGCTCGAGCGTGACCACGAGCAGCGTGAAGTCGTCGCGCAGCGCGGTCGCGCCGCTCGCGCGCAGGGCGGAGCGGTAGAGCCGCTCGGGCTCGCCCGGCGAGCGGTCGGCCCCCGCGGCGAGCCGGCGCTCGAGGTCCTCGAGGCCTTGCTCGCGACCCTCGGGGTCGACCAGCTCGTAGGCGCCGTCGCTGAACACGTACAGGCGCTCGCCCGGGGCGAACGACGCCTCGGCCTGCGCGAAAGGGCGCGGGCCGAGCGCGCCGATCGGCGGGTTCGACGTGCCCAGGCGGCGCAGCGCGCTCCCGTCGGCGGCGAGCGCGAGCGCGGGCGGATGCCCGGCCGAGGCGAAGCAGAGCGTGCGGCGCGCCGGGTCGAGCACGCCGTACCAGATCGTGAAGACCATGCCGTCGTGCTCTTCCATCGCGAAGGCCTCGTTGAGCCGCGCCAGCACGCTGGCCGGCTCGCCGAAGTCCGCCTCGGTCAGGTTGTGCGCGCGCAGCGTGTTCAGGATCGAGGCCGAGTGCAGCGCCGAGTCCACGCCGTGCCCGCACACGTCGAGCACGTAGAGCGCCATGCGTCCGCCCGCGAGCGCGTGGTAGCCGAGCGCGTCGCCGCCGAGCTGCGACGAGGGCACGAGGCACCACTCCGTGCGCACCGGGCCCTGCGCCAGCGGCGCGGGGATCAGCGCGCCGACGTAGCGCTGCGCGCGCTCGAGGTCGGCGGCGAGGCGCGCGCGCTGCTCGGCCTCCTCGGGCGTCAGCACGTCGTGGCGCAGCGTCCAGCCGCCGAGCTGCAGGAGCGCCGCCGGCGGCAGCTCGACCTCGCCCTCGACGCGCCGCCCGTCGACGAACGTGCCGTTCGTCGAGCGCAGGTCGCGCACCAGCGCGCGCTCGCCGGCCAGGCGCACCTCGCAGTGCGAGCGCGAGACCTCGTCGCCCGGCAGGCAGAACGGCAGCGAGGGATCGCGGCCCAGGACCAGGGGCTCGGCCCCGAGCGGTACCCAGCGCCCGACGCCCGAGCCCTGCACGAGCGTCAGCCCGTGCTCGCTCGCCGGCCGCTCGCGGCGGCGCAGCGTGAAGGCGATCGTGTGCCCGGCGAGCGCGTCGGCGCGCTCGTGGGCGGTGATCGCCTCGCGCTCGGGGGGGGCCATTCCGTCGTTCTTCAAACGGTCTTGATGATAGCGAGCTAGGCTCCCCGCCCCTCCAGGTGTTCTCCGTGGAGCGGCGCCCAGCGCCGAGCCGGCGGAGGCGGGAGGTGCGTCCGTGCCCGGGGGGAGCCGGAAGCCAGGGAGGAGCGAATGGACATCGTCGAGCGGAGCGAGCACCTGACCCACGTCGCGCTGACCGGGCGGCTCGACACGGCCGGGGTCGATCGCCTCGAGGCGCTCTTCAACGCGGCCGTCGTCACGCGCCGGCGCAACACGATCGTGGACATCCGCGGCGTGGACTTCCTGGCCTCGATGGGTTTGCGCATGCTCCTGACCGCGGCCAAGATCCTCGACCGCTCGGGCGCCAAGCTGGTGCTCGTCGCGCCGACGCCGCTGGTCGAGGCCGCCGTGCGCGCGGCCGGCGTCGAGTCGCTCCTGCCGCTGGCCGCCGACCGCGAGGCCGCCTGCGCCCACTTCGGGTCCGTGCAGGCCTGAACCACCGGAACGAGAGGGAGAGCCCGATGGCGATCGAGCAAGAGACGATCGGCGACCTGGTGGTGCTGCGGCCGACCGAGCGCCTGGACGTGTCCACCGCCCCCGCGCTGCGCGTGGCGCTCGAGGGGCTCTTCGGGCGCGCCGGGCGCGAGGTCGTGATCGACCTGGCGGGGGTCTCGTACGTCAGCAGCGTCGGCCTCTCGACGCTGCTGCGCGGCGCGCAGCTCGCGCAGGCCCAGGGCGGTCGCGTCGTGCTGGCGGGCCTGCAAGACGTCGTGCAGGAGGCGTTCGAGATGGCCGGGCTGGACCGCGTGCTGGCGGTCTATCCGACGCTCGAGACGGCCGCGGCCTCGTTCGGCTGGGCGAAGCCGCAGCGCGCCTCGGGCGCGCGCGAGCTCGAGACCGGGCTCTCGCTGCCGGAGGAGGTCTTCCTGCTGGCGCTGCGCGACGAGGGCGGCGCGCTCGTGGACCTGCCCGAGAACGCGCTCGACTTCGCCCTGGCGGGCGCGGTGCTGCTCGATCTGTGCGCGCGCGGGCGCGTCGACAGCGACCTCGAGCGCGTCCACGCCGCGGACGCGAGCCCGCTCGCGGACGCGATCCTCGACCCCGCGCTGGCCGCGATCGCGCGCGCGCGCGAGCCGCGCCCGGCCGAGGGCTGGGTGGGCGCCCTGGCCTCGGAGGGCGCGGAGATCCGCCGGCGCGTCGTGGACCGCCTGGTCGAGCGCGGGATCCTGCGCCGCAAGGACAGCCTGGTGCAGTGGGTGCTCGGCCGCCGCCGCACGCCGCTCGTCGAGGCGCGCGAGCAGCGCGAGATCAAGGCGCGCGTGCTCGCCGTCCTGACCCGCGACGAGGTCCCCGGCCCGCGCGAGGTGGCGGTGATCGCGCTGGCCGACGCCTGCGCGGTCTTCGACGCGCTCCTCGACATGGACGAGATGCTCGCCATCCGCCCGCGCATCGCGGCCGTGGCGCGCATGGACCTGGTCGCGCAGGCGATGCGCCGCGCGCTGCGCGCCGCGCACGCCAGCGGCTCCTGGACGGCCGCGCCGGAGGGGATCTACGGGCGGACGGCCGATGTCCGCGGCTGACGAGCGCCGCTGGAGCATCCCCGCCGACATCGAGCGGGTCGGCCCGCTCGTGCTCGAGACCAAGGGCTTCCTCGAGGAGCGCGGCGTCGGGCCCAGGCCGCTCTACCGCGCGCAGCTCCTCCTGGAGGAGATCGTCTCGAACGTCGTGCGCCACGGCCTGCGCGGCGACCGCTCGCGCGAGGTGCAGGTGCGCGTGGCGCTCGACCCGGCGGCCATCTCGCTCTCGGTCGTGGACGAGGCGCCCCCCTTCGACCTCCTGCGCGACGCGCCGGCGCCGAGCGCCGGCCGCACGCTGCAGGAGATCCCCGAGGGCGGCCTCGGCATCCTGCTCGTCAAGCGCATGGCCGACGAGCTGCGCTACGAGCGCCGCGGCGGCGAGAACCACGTGATCATGCGGGTCGATCTGGGCTGAGCCCCCGTCCCGGGGGCTCGGCCCCGCGGCCGCCTGGCCGCGGCGGCGCGTGCAGCGCCGTGGCGCCGCAGGCCCCGTCGCGCCCCGGGCGCGACCCCATCGTCGCGCAGCGACGGAGGCACGCTGCCCCTTGCGTCGCTTCGTGACCCGCAGCGCCGCTCCGTGCCCGCAGCGTCGCTCCGTGCCCCCGCAGCGTCGCTCCCGGCCACCCGGCTTCCCGCTCACCCCGCGTCGCTTCCCGTTACGCGCGCGTAGCGCCGCGCTCTCCCTCCCCGTCGCCTCCGCGCTCGCGCGCGCCGCGGCACGCCGTTCGCCGGAGCCTCGGACCGATGCACCTCCGACCCCCTCCGCGCGCCCTCGCGCGCCTCGCGCTCCTCGTGCGCGCGCGGGCGCGCTCCGCGGCGTGCCGGCTCGGCCCCGCGCACCTCGAGCGCCCGCTCTCCCCCGCGCCCGCGAGCGGCGCGCTCGCGCCGCCCGGCGCTCCCGCCCCGCTTCCCTCGCTGCGCACCAGCCGCCTGCCGCGGCTCGCCTCCGGCGTGGTCGTGCTCGAGGTGGAAGGAGAGCGCTGCCGGGCGACGAGCCTGACGCGCCTCGGCTCGCAGGTGCGCGTGGACGGCGTGCAGAGCGGCGGGGCGCCTTCGGAGGCCGCGCTGCGAGCGCTGCTCGAGCGCCTCTCCTCCCCGCACCGCGGCGCGCTGCTCGTCAGCGAGGAAGCGCGCCTGTCGGTCCGCCACGGTCCGGGCGCGCGCCGGTCGGCGCACGACCCCGAGCACGACGGCCTCGCGCGCGGCTTCGTGCTGTGCGGCGGCGGCTCGCCCGAGCGCTGCCTGGTCGCGACGGTCGCGCGCGAGCGGCGGCTGCTCTGGAGCGCCGCGCTCGCGCGCCTCGGCCTGCGCCTGGAGGGGATCTACCCGCTGCTCGGCAGCGCGCTGGCCGGGATCGAGCAGGACGCGAGCGCGCGCCCGCGCCTCGTCCTCCAGCTCGAGCGGCGCTGGATCGCCCTCCTGGAGGAGCAGGGCGCGCGCTGCCTCGACGCCCTGGTGCTCGAGGAGTCGCCGAGCGTCGCGCGCTGCGCCGCCCTGATCGGCGAGGGCTGTCCCGAGGTCGCGCTGTGCGGCGGCGGCGTGGACCTCTCGGCCTTCGGCTACGAGCTCGTGCGCGACGGCCGCACGTGGGCGCGGCTGCCCGCCGTGCTGTGCCTCGGCGGGCCCGCGCGCACCTCGCTCGCGGCCGCGGTGGGGGCCGCGCGCCACGCGCTCGGCCTCGCGGCGGTCGACGCCGTCGCGTGCGTGCCGGCGCTCGACGGCTGAGCGGGCCGCGTCGGGCGAGGGCCGAGAGCCTGAGAAAGAATCCTGCGCGGCCCCCAGCACCGTCTGGCTCCGCCCTGGCGGCGTTGCGCCTCCTCCGAGTCTTGCCGTGAAGACGCGTCGTCGGCGCGCCTTGCCAGGACGAAGCCGGACGGCACCGGGAGCCACGCAGGATTCTTTCCCAGGCTCCGGGCGCAGGCCTTCAGCCATCGCCCGCGGCCGCGGAGAGGGCCGCGTCCAGCCAGGCCGCGGCGCGCTCGACGGTCTCGCCGCGCACGTCGACGAGCTCGTTCGCCCGGCGCATCGTCGCCACGTCGATCGCGCCCAGCAGGGGCTCGAGCGCGGCGCGCAGCGCCGGGCGCGCCGCGGCCTCGCGGCGCACGAGCAGGATCGCGTCGTAGGGGGGGAAGGCGCGGCGGTCGTCCGCGAGCGTGACGAGGTCGTAGGCCGCCACGCGGCCGTCGCTCGTGAAGGCGGTCACGACGTCCACCTCGCCGGCGGCGACGGCGCGGTACATCAGGGTCGGCTGCAGCGACGTCGTGGCGGCGAAGCGCAGGCCGTAGGTCTCGCGCAGCGTGCGCCACTCCGGGCGCGCGAAGAACTCGACGTCGCTCGCCAGGCGCAGCGCGCCCGCGTGCGCGGCCAGGTCGCCGATCGTGCGCAGGCCGAGCTCCTCGGCCGTCGCGCGGCGCACGGCCAGCGCGTAGGCGTTCTCGAAGCCGAGCGCGCCGAGCGAGACGGACGGCCCCTGCGCGTCGAGCCAGTCGCGCACGCCCTCGAGCACCTGGTCCGGGCCGGGCGTGTCCTCACGCCGCAGCAGCGTGCGCCACAGCGTGCCGGAGTAATCGACGTACAGGTCCACCGCGCCCGCCTGCAGCGCGTCGAAGGCGACCGTCGAGCCGAGGCTCTCCAGCCGCCGCGCGGGCAGGCCGGCGGCGGCCAGGCGGCGCTCGAGCAGCGCGGCGAGCACGAACTGCTCGTTGAACGTCTTGGCGCCGATCACGAGCGGCCGCTCGGCTCCGCGCGGGCCGGCGAGCCACGCGCGCGCGAGCGGCGCCAGGCCGAGCCCCGCGAGCGCGAGCCAGCCCGCGGCCGCGAGGAGCGCGCGCCGCGCGCTGCGCCGGACGGCCGCGCTCTCGCCCAGCGCGACGAGCTGGTCGAGCGCCAGCGCGAGCAGCGCCGCGGCCGCGCAGCCGACGAGCACGGCCGTCCAGTTGCGCGTCTGCAGGCCGCCGAAGATCGGCGTGCCGAGGCTCGTCTGCCCGACCGCGCTCGTCAGCGTGGCGATGCCGGTGACCCACACCGCCGCGGTGCGCAGCCCGCCGAGCAGCACCGGCAGCGCCAGCGGCAGCCGCACGCGCACGAGCACCTGGCGCGGCGTCATGCCGACGCCGCGCGCCGCCTCGAGCACCGCGGCGTCCACGCCCGCGAGGCCGAGCACCGCGCCGCGCAGCATCGGCAGGAGGCCGTACAGGGTCAGCGCGACCAGGCTCGGCACGAGGCCGATCGCGCTCGGGCGCGGCAGGCCCGCGCGCTCGAGCGCGCCGCCGAGCGCGACGAGCGTCGGCACCATCAGCGCGAGCAGCGCCAGGCTCGGCACGGTCTGCACGACGCTCGCCAGGCCCAGCACGGCCCAGCGCAGCCGCGGGCGCGCGAGCGAGGCCAGCGCGAGCGGCACCGTGACGAGCGCGCCCAGCCCCAGCGCCGCGAGCGACACGCCCAGGTGCGCCGCGACCTGCGCGGGCAGGTCGGCCAGCGCGGCCTCGAGCGCGGGGCTCAGGGGCGCTCCTCCGCGCGCAGCAGGCGCTCGACGCGCTCGGCCTGGCGGCGCGGGCTGGCGAGCATCGCGGCCACGCGCTCGTGGCCCCGGTCGCGCAGCAGCGCGGCGGGGGTGCCGAGCGCGAGCAAGCTCCCCGCGTGCAGCACCGCGATGCGGTCGGAGAGGAGCAGCGCCTCGGTCACGTCGTGCGTCACGAGCACGACGGTCACGCCCAGGCGCTGCTGGAGCGCGCGCGTCTCCTCGCCGAGCGCGTCGCGCGTCAGCGGGTCGAGCGCGCCGAAGGGCTCGTCCATCAGGAGCACGGGCGGCTCGGCGGCGAGCGCGCGCGCGACGCCGACGCGCTGGCGCTGCCCGCCCGAGAGCTCGCGCGGGCGCCGGCCGGCGTACTCGCCGAAGGGGAGCCGCACGAGCTCGAGCAGCTCGCGCTCGCGCGCGCGCACGCGCTCCTCGTCCCAGCCGAGCAGGCGCGGCACGACGCCGACGTTCTGCGCCACGGTCCAGTGGGGGAACAGGCCGATGCCCTGGAAGACGTAGCCGATCGAGCGGCGCAGCAGCACCGGGTCCTGCGCGAGCACGTCGCGGCCGTCCACCCGGATCGTGCCGGCGCTCGGCTCGACCAGGCGGTTGACCATCTTGAGCGTGGTCGTCTTGCCGCTGCCCGATTCGCCGAGCAGCGACAGCCACTCGCCGCGCTCGACCGCGAGCGAGAGGTCGCGCACGGCCCAGCTCGCTCCGCCGTCCCACGACTTGGCGAGCGAGCCGAGCTCGATCATCGGCGCGCGCGGACCGCCCAGGGACGCCCCTCGCTCGCCGCGCTACCCGCGGCCGGGGAGCTCGCGCTCCTTGCGGGCCACGATGCCGACGTAGAAGAGCTTCTCGCCGGCCAGCGAGACGCGGTGGCAGAAGCGCCAGCGCGCCTGCACGGCGAGCACGCCCTGCTCGATCAGGCCCTGCACGGCGCCGGCGAAGCCGCCGGCGTGCTCGTCGGCGAGGAAGTCCTCCTTGATCGAGAAGGCCACCCAGCCGGGCGCGCGCACGCGCTCGAAGGCGGCCAGGAAGGCCTCGGCGGGGATGTCGCCGAAGCCCAGCGCGGCGACGCTCGTCAGCGCGTTCAGGCGCGCGGCGCGCAGCGTCGCGTCGGCCTCCGGCGAGAGGCGCGTGACGTCCTCGGCCACGTAGGCGTCGTACGCGCCCGGCCGGTCGCGCAGCGCGGCCGCGCGCGCCTCGGGCAGGATGTCGAGGCCGACGACGGAGCGCGCGCCCGCCTCGCGCAGGCGCTGCGCCACGATGCCGTTGCCGGCGCCGAGGTCGAGCACGCGCAGGTCGGAGACGTCCTCCTCCCAGTCCTCGAGCACCTGCGCGAGCTGGCGCACGATGCGCCGCGGCGAGCGGCAGCGCAGGAGGTCGTACACCAGCGCCTCGTACAGGCCGGGGTGCGCGTAGATCGCGGCGTAGTCGTGCATGCCCATGCGGCGCCAGCCGCCGGGGAGCTCGACCTCGAACCACTCCTCGTCCTGCGCCAGGTCGGAGGCCTGAGGCGGGAAGCGGAGGGAATAGCGCGGGACGTGAGACGCGCGGGGGGCGCCTTCGCGCCCCGCAGGGGACGCGGTCGTCCGGGTCATGGGAGCGGGCTCCTTTCGGGTGGCCGGCCCCGATCGCGAGCGTGGCGGCCGAGGGCCCACGCGATCGACACCAACGGAGAACGAGTTGAGGCCAGTATGCGGGTGCGGTCGCGCGCGTCAACCCCGCAGCGCTCGCGATCGGGTGCAACGCGCCGTACGGGCGTCTGAGCGGCGTTTCTCGTGAGAGGCCGCAGCGCGACGCGCG